>NZ_JBISBV010000049.1:0-918 GCF_046592965.1 Marivita sp. S2033 | reverse complement strand
AAGGCTCAGACGCCATACACCGCCCCGTCAGCGACCTCGGCCAAGGCCGCTGACGGGGACAATATAGCAAACTGGAGATACAGAAGGGTCAGGATGCATTGATCTTCAACGCGCTGCGTGATTCACGGCTCGGAAAACGGAGCGGTGACATGAGCGACCTTTACTGGCTGAGCGACGAGCAGATGGCCAAACTATCCCCTTTCTTCCCGAAGTCGCACGGCAAGCCGCGGGTTGATGACAGACGGGTGCTGAGCGGGATAATCTTCATCAATCGCAATGGCTTGCGCTGGCGTGACGCTCCGGAAGCCTACGGACCGCACAAGACGCTATACAGCCGGTGGAAGCGTTGGAGTGAGAAAGGCATCTTCGCCCAGATGATGGTCGGCCTGGCTGCCAAACACGGAGAGGAAAAGACCGTGATGATTGACGCGACCTATCTGAAGGCACACCGCACCGCGACCAGCATGGCCGCGAAAAAGGGGGGCGCGGTCGCCTGATCGGTCGAACAAAGGGCGGCATGAATACCAAACTGCATGCCATCTGCGACAGCCAAGGGCGACCGCTCAGCCTGTTCGTCACCGCTGGACAGGTCAGCGACTACATCGGTGCGCGGGCGCTACTGAGCAGCCTACCCAAAGTCGACTGGCTGCTCGGGGATCGCGGCTACGACGCCGACTGGTTCCGAGACGCGTTGAAAGACAAAGGGATACGCGCCTGTATTCCTGGCCGAAAGCAGCGCACGACGAAAGTGAAATACGACAAGCGCCGATACAAACGGCGCAACCGCATTGAGATCATGTTTGGCAGGCTCAAGGATTGGCGGCGTGTGGCGACACGCTATGACCGCTGTCCTAAGGTTTTCCTCTCAGCCATCGCCCTCGCTGCAACCGTCATCTACTGGTTATGAATCCTGACCCT
>NZ_JBISBV010000048.1:0-1122 GCF_046592965.1 Marivita sp. S2033 | reverse complement strand
TGTGAGCGATACCTGAACTGCGACTCCTATGCCTTTTGAGGGTAGGGGCATCGACCCATCTCTTCCATCATCTTTTCTCGGAAGACCTCTGCGGGTGTTTTCCAACCTAGGCACTTTCTGGGTGTCGCGTTGAGGCGGTCGCAGATCATTTTCAATTCATGATCTGAGACTGCCGTGATGTCGCGCTTCCTCGGCAGCCATCTTCGCGCACGTCGGTTTGTGTTTTCCACAGTGCCTTTTTGCCAGGGCGAGGACGGATCACAAAACCAGGTTTGTGTGCCGATCTGGGCCTGCAGGTGTGGCCAGCTTACGAACTCAGTGCCACGGTCGAATGTGATTGAACGACGCGCGATATGGGGCAGGTCGCGGACAGCCTTCATGATCTTGCCCATCACCGGCTTGGTGCGCTTGTTTGGGTTCTTCAACAGCACTGTGAACCGGCTGACGCGTTCGACCAGTGATGTTACGTTTGATTGCCCAAAGCGTTGTTTGAACAGGACCAAATCTGCCTCCCAATGGCCGAACTGGCGGCGATGCGCCACGTCATCAGGGCGGAACAGGATACTGACATCACGGTCAAACTTTGGTGCCTGACGCTTTCTGGCACGACGTGGGCGACGAGACTTTCGATGTTCCGGCAGGTACCACCAGAGCTCGTGGGCCATGCCTTCCTTCGAGTAGATGTAGCGGTAAATGGTCTCTTGGCAGACCCGCAGCTTAGCACCCTCATGGATCATGCGGTTACCGATCTGTTCGGGCGTCCATCCTTGTTTGATCCGCTGCACGACGTAGGAGCACAGATCTGAATGCCGGATCAGCTTGCGCTGTACCTTGCGGCGCTTCTGCGTCTGTAACTGTGCAGCGTGTCCGAAGTATCCGGCATAGTTCTTCGGCAGCGATTCATCCGCCCAGAAGTTGCGTTTGATCTCCCGGAAAATCGTCGATTTGTGGCGGTTCAGGAGGCGTGCCATCTCGCGGACAGGGACTTTTGCGTGCCACCAATCCTCAATCTTGCGACGTTCCTGAAGCGAAAGTTGCGTGTAAACAGCGCCCATGCCATAAACTCCAATTAGATAACTTGTTGTTTTCTAATAGGAGTCGCACTTCAGGGTAGCGCGCGCC
>NZ_JBISBV010000047.1:0-1181 GCF_046592965.1 Marivita sp. S2033 | reverse complement strand
GTCGGTTACGCGACGATTTTCGACACGACGCCGGAGCCGACGGTGCGGCCGCCTTCGCGGATGGCGAAGCGCAGGCCCTCTTCCATCGCGATCGGGGCGATCAGCTCGACGTCGAACTTCAGGTTGTCGCCCGGCATCACCATCTCGGTGCCCGAGGGCAGCGTCACGGTGCCGGTCACGTCGGTCGTGCGGAAGTAGAACTGCGGACGGTAGTTCGCAAAGAACGGCGTGTGACGGCCACCCTCTTCCTTGGTCAGGATGTAGACCTCGGCTTCGAACTTGGTGTGCGGGTTCACAGATTTCGGCTTGCACAGAACCTGGCCGCGCTCCACGCCCTCACGGTCGATGCCGCGCAGCAGGACGCCCACGTTGTCGCCCGCTTCACCGCGATCGAGCAGCTTGCGGAACATTTCCACACCGGTACAGGTCGTGGTCTTGGTGTCCTTGATGCCGACGATCTCGATGGAATCACCCACGTTGATGACGCCACGCTCGATACGACCGGTGACAACCGTGCCGCGGCCGGAAATCGAGAACACGTCCTCGATCGGCATCAGGAACGGCTGGTCGATCGCGCGCTCGGGCTGGGGGATGTACTCGTCAACCGCCGCCATCAGTTCGCGGATCTTGTTCTCGCCGATCTCGGGATCACGGCCTTCCATCGCCGCCAGCGCAGAGCCTGCGATGATCGGAATGTCGTCGCCCGGATAATCGTATTCCGACAGAAGCTCGCGCACTTCCATCTCGACCAGCTCCAGCAACTCCTCGTCATCGACCTGGTCGACCTTGTTGAGGAACACCACCATGGCGGGGATGCCCACCTGGCGACCGAGCAGGATGTGCTCGCGGGTTTGCGGCATGGGGCCGTCAGCCGCGTTCACCACCAGGATCGCGCCGTCCATCTGCGCCGCACCGGTGATCATGTTCTTGACGTAGTCGGCGTGGCCGGGGCAGTCGACATGCGCATAGTGACGCGCGTCGGTCTCGTATTCCACGTGCGCGGTCGAGATCGTGATCCCGCGGGCCTTCTCCTCGGGCGCGCCGTCGATCTGGTCATAGGCCTGAAAATCACCAAAGTACTTGGTGATCGCCGCCGTCAGCGTCGTCTTGCCGTGGTCAACGTGACCAATCGTGCCAATGTTGCAGTGCGGCTTGCCGCGCTCAAACTTTTCCTTGCCCAT
>NZ_JBISBV010000046.1:0-1224 GCF_046592965.1 Marivita sp. S2033 | reverse complement strand
TCCGCCGCGGCGAGGGTCGGCAGGGCAGTGTCAAAGCGCAGGCTGCGCAGCAGCAGGCCAAGGGCGCGCGGATCGGCAGAGGCACCGAGCGCCCGTGGCGTGTGGCAGGCGGGCAGGCTCAGTTCGAGACGCAGCGGGCCGGTGAAGCCGGGCAGCGGCAGGGCGAAGTCCAGTTCGGGTGCGCTGCCCTTCGGGCGGGTGTCTGTCCACGCCGCGCGCCGGCCGGTGGTTTCCTCGATCGCTTCGACGGTGACGGTGTGATCCTGCGTCTCGAGCGCCGCATCGAGCAGGGCGGCGGTGCCGCACAGGCCGGTCACCGGGCTGGAGGGGTCGGGCAGGGCGTGGATCGTCGCATGGGGCTGAGCGGTCCAGATGCCGGAAGGTTCGGGCGGGTGAAACCCGGTGAGGCGCAGCGCCTGCGGGCTGGGCGTGCGGGCCAGCTGCACCAGATCGGCCCCTGGCGCGAGCGGGGGCAGCGGGGCCAGTGCTGCGCCCTCTGAGTCGTGCAGCAGCCGGCGGATCGCCGCCATGTCGGGATGCTCCATCAGCGGATCGCCGCGCCCGTCGAGATAGGTCAGCAGGGTCGGGCCGACGCCATTGCGCGCCGCCAGTTCGCAGAGCCGCGTCTGGGCGGCCTCGCCGGTGCGTTGCCCCAGCGCGTGCAGCGCCATCAGCAGGGCGAGGCGGGACGGCAGGCACAGGATCACCATCCAGAGCGCGGCATCGGTGACCGGCAGCGCCAGGTCCGAGATCGGGTGCAGCACATCCGCCGGCCGGTTTCGGGCGCGGGCCAGCAACTGGCGCAGCAGGCCAAGCCGCGCGGTCGCTGCAAGCGGGCCGCCCTGTTGCAGCGCGCAGCCCAGCGTCGCAGGGTCGCGAACCGGCGAATTGAGCAGGTTCAGAGCCACATATCGCCCCACATCCGCGTCCGGATAGGCCCAGAGATCGGGCGGCAGCAGGCCGCGCCCGTCAAGGATGCCCGACATCAGGCCGCGCACCTGGACATAAGTGGCGTGCCAGTCGCGGTCCTGGGGGTCGGGCGCGGTGCCGCGCTGGCGGATCGCATCTGCGCGCCGCGCCATCCGGGTCTGGCCGGCGCACAGGAACGTGGCGAGCTTGTCGGCATAGGCGGTGGCGGTGCGCGGCCCCATGTAGCGCGCGCCCGCCGCCCCGCGCCGGGCGATGTCGGCGGGATCGTGGGCGATGGCGCGCAACATGTCGGCC
>NZ_JBISBV010000045.1:0-1284 GCF_046592965.1 Marivita sp. S2033 | reverse complement strand
TGTCACCGGTGATCTGACCTGTCGGAAAGCCTGTTCATGTTGCACCGCCTGCGGCGCTTTTATCAACGCTACGCCACGCATCATCTGTGCCTGACGCTTGCTCCCGGTGTCGCCGTTGTGCAGGGCCGTCTGGTCGTGACCCGCCCCGATGCGCTGGCGCTCGAACATGGCGGTGCCTGCGTCAAAGGCCCGGTGCCGCTGTCGCTGCCGCATGATCCGCGCGCCGGGGCGCGGGTTTCGCTGCGCAACGGGGCGTTGTCCTGCCCTGCCCTGCCGCGCTGGCGCGGTGCTTTGGAACATGTCGCGCTCTGGCCCGATCTGGCGCGCCGCCTGATCCGGGTTCTGCCGCTTCTGCCCCGCCGGCGCGATCCCCATATCCGCGCGCTGGCCAAGCGGCGTCTGGGGCTGCACGCGACTCCACCGGCGCCGCTGCTTGGTCCGTCGATTGCGCCCGTTTCGCTGCGCACGCTCGCGCCGGAGATCGCGATCATCCTGCCGGTGCACAATGCCGCCGCCCATGTCTGGCCCTGTCTGGAACGGGTTTGCGCCAAGACCGATCTGCCCTGGCGGCTGGTGATCGTGGAGGATGGCTCCACCGATCCGGCGCTGCGGCCGGCGCTGCGTCATTGGGTGGCCGAGAGGTCCGGGGTCGAGCTGATCTGTCACGACACCCCGCGCGGCTTTGCCGGAGCGGTGAACGCGGCGCTCGAGCGGCTGTCGGGGTTTCCCGGCCCTGTGGTCTTGCTCAATTCCGATGTCACCCTGCCGCAAGGCTGGGCCTCGCGGCTGATCGCGCCGCTTCTGGCGGATGGCTCCATCGCCAGCGTCACGCCGCTGTCCAATGATGGCGAGCTGATGGGCGCGCCCCATGCCTGCGCGCCGGTTGCGCTGCGAAACGGCGAGGTCGATGCGGTGGATGCCGGCCTGCGCCCCTTTGCGCGGCAGGCGGACCTGCCCTCCCTGCCCACCGGCACCGGGTTCTGCATGGCGCTTGGCCCGCATTGGCTGGCCGAGGTGGCGCGCCTTGATGAACGCTTCGGACGCGGTTACGGCGAAGAGGTGGACTGGTGCCAGCGCACCCGTGCGCTTGGCGGGCGGCATGTGTGCCAGACGGGGCTGTTCGTCGGACATGTCGGCGCGGCGAGTTTCGGTGCGAAACAGCGCGATGCCTTGCGCGCGAGATCCGCGCCGGTGCTGGCAAAACGCTGGCCACGCTTTGATGCGCAGGTGGCGCAAACCCTTGCCACCGATCCGCTGGCGTTTGAGCGGCTGCGCGCCGGTCTG
>NZ_JBISBV010000044.1:0-1353 GCF_046592965.1 Marivita sp. S2033 | reverse complement strand
ATTTCTCAAACGCCTGCGAAGCGTGGAACACGATGATTACTCCCTGTATGATGAGGTATCCGATGCACTCAAGACAAGATTCGAAAATTGTGCGCAAACAAAAATTTTTGACCCCATCACCTCCGATCCGGAAATACTTTCAGACATTCACGCTGCAAAACTGAGGAACGCCCAAGCCATCCTTAACATACTTGGTTACGGAGCAGGATTTGAGAATGGCCGCCTGACGCCAGAGACCCAAATTGCCCTGCGAGACTTTCAACAAGCAAATGGCTTAAGTCCCACCGGTGCGTTTGACGAAGAAACGGAACGACTCATGAGGCAAGGAGGCCAACTGGTTCCAAAAGACAATTAGTTTATCCAAATATTTTTTCATTCACCCAGCAGTGAAGGCTGAATTCCAAAGTTTCTTATTCTTGCTAGACATTAGAATTTTTAGAGTTTCAGCCATAGGGAAGAAGGAGGAGTAACATGCCAAGAATAACACTGAGACCAAGTAGAATTTTGCTGGCCTCTTTTCTAAACGCAATTATATTAGTGCAGAGCGCTTCAGCCGAAGGTGTGTACGAGACACGTCCTGACAAGAACGCGTCAATATTCTTGCTTGAAAACTACGATGCAATGTTAGGCGGCGTTCCGCCACTAGCGGCTCGCCCAATACCCGATATTGCGATGGATCTTCTTGTGACATTCGAGGGCCTAGAGCTAAGGCCATACAATGATTCCGCTGGATATTGCACAGTCGGTTATGGGCACCTAATTGCAAAGGCTCGATGTACCGATGAGAACGTCGGTGGCTTCAAGAATGGTATTTCTCCGGAAGAAGCGCGGACGCTTTTAATGTCAGACTCCGCCTTGGCGGGACAGGCTGCCTCTGACCTTGCAATCGTGCCTCTAACAGATGAACAGTATGGGGCTCTTGCATCATTCGTTTTTAACCTTGGAGCGGGAAAGTTTGCAAGTTCAACATTGCTTAAGTTAGTTCGCGCCGAGGCACACGATGCCGCAGCTGATCAATTTCCCCGATGGGTTCTAGCAAGGAACCCCAACACAGGAAAACTGGAAAAGTTGCGCGGCTTGGTGGCGCGACGAAATTGTGAGGCCGCTCTCTATTTGCATTCTCTCGAGTCTCCCTTTGACCGAGCATCATGCGAAGGAGCCTTTGGGATTGCGCCAGATGTTGGGCCTCTGATTGATATAGCAGTTGGAGAATGATGTTCCAACCCGCGTACAGCTATGCAGCAATCGGATGCTACTTAGCATTGTTTTTGATTACCTGCCCTAAGGAATCGCAGGCACAGGTTTGGAAAGTTTGCATCGAGGAGGCACAATCTGAGGCGGCTATGAACGAAG
>NZ_JBISBV010000043.1:0-1399 GCF_046592965.1 Marivita sp. S2033 | reverse complement strand
GCCCGGCGCCGGGCCGGTGCCGTCATGGTGCAGCCCCGCGAACATGTGCTGGTAGACATGATCGTGCAGCACGACCGGGCCGGGATGGGCCATCAGCGCCTCGAGGATCAGCCCGTGATGGCGGGTGTTGTTGCCCAGATGATAGAGCATCAGGTCAAACAGCGCCGGCAGATCGGAGTGGATCAGCGCCTCTGACAGCGGCAGCGTGGGACAGGGCATGTCGAGCCGCTCTTCCTCGGGGCAGGGCGGGTGCAGCACCACCACGTCGAGCCCCGGACGGCGCACCAGCGCGCGCAGCACCGATTGCGCATATGCGCCCACACCGGTGCGCGCCGAGATCGGGCAGACCCAGGCCAGGCGCATCAGGCGGCCACCTGATGCGCGGCGGGGGTCTCGAGCACCGCATCGAACCGCCTGAGCGCCTCGGCGCGCGCGGCGGCGTTCTGGGCGGCAAAGCGGGCGCGTTCGGGATTGTGCCGCGCCCCGGCGCTGCGGATCGCGTGAAGCCGTGCCAGCATGGTGCGGGTGCGGGCCTCGAGTTCGGACAGGCCGGGCGCCAGATCGCCGTAGGAGCGCGCCGCGCAGAGGGCGCGCAAATCCGGCCCCGCGCCAAGGCCCTGCGCCGGCAGGACCAGCGTGTAGGCCCCCGACAGCAGGCTGTCGAAGGGCGACAACCCGGTGACGGAGCGCCCCGGCCCATAGCCCAGATGCAGGTGCAGATCGGCCACCAGGCCCGCCCCCATCGCGGCGTGGTCGCTCTCGGGGGTGATCAGGCGCAGCCGCATGTCGAGATCCGAAAGTGCGCGGCGCAACACCCCGGCCTGTCCGGCAGGGGCGCCGTGATCGAGCAGCAGGATACGGGGAGGGCTGTCGCCGGTGTCGTCTGGCAGGGTGGCGGTGACGGGGAACCGGTCGGCAAGAGCCAGGGTGATCCAGGGGGTAAACCCCACCGAGCCGGCGACATCCGCCCGGTCGGTGAGGATGGCGCGGCTGTAGCCCTGCAAGACCAGCGGCAGGGTGCCTGCCGCCTGCCAGGCCTCCGGCCCGCCGAAGGTTTCCAACTCGGCGTGCAGGGATTGCGTGAGCACCAGCGTCGCCGGCCCGTGCTGCAGTGCGGCGGGCAGGCCAAGGCCAAGCGAGACCGGGGTCTGTGCCCGGGGCCGGGCGGGCAGCGCGGCCAGGGTCAGCGTGTCCTGCACCGCCTGTGTTCCGGTGCGGCGTGGCACTGCGGGCAGCAGGGTATCGCCGCGCCGCTGCAGATGGGCGCGCAGGCTTTGAGAGAGCAGGCGGCCCCTGAGAGAGAGGGCGTGGGTGCTGGGCTCTGGCACATGGATCAGCATCGGCGGTGTCTTTCGGGCAGGGCAGCGTCTCTTTATCTGTCTTTCATTAAGGTTAACGA
>NZ_JBISBV010000042.1:0-1565 GCF_046592965.1 Marivita sp. S2033 | reverse complement strand
GACATCGTATCGAACGCGCATGTTGATGCGGCGCGGTACGAGGAGATGTATGCGCGTTCGGTGTCCGAGCCCGAGGCGTTCTGGGCCGAGGCGGCGGAGCGGCTGGACTGGATCAAGGCGCCGAGCCAGATCAAGGATGTCGATTTCACCCTCGGTCAGGTCAAGATCAACTGGTACGCCGATGGCGTGCTGAACGTGGCCGCGAACTGTGTCGACCGGCATCTGGAGACCCGCGGCGACCAGACCGCGATCATCTTTGAGCCCGATGATCCCGACGAGCCTGCCAAGCACATCACCTACCGCGAGCTGCACCGCAACGTCTGCAAGATGGCCAACATCCTCGAGACGCTGGGCGTGCGCCGTGGCGACCGGGTGGTGATCTACCTGCCGATGATCCCCGAGGCCGCCTATGCCATGCTCGCCTGCGCGCGCATCGGCGCGATCCATTCCATCGTCTTTGCCGGCTTCTCCCCCGACGCGCTCAGCGCCCGCATCAACGGGTCCGACGCCAAGGTGGTCATCACCGCCGACGAAGCGCCGCGCGGCGGGCGCAAGACGCCGCTCAAATCCAATGCCGATGCCGCCCTGCTGCATTGCAAGGACAGCGTAAAATGCCTCGTGGTCAAGCGCACCGGCGGCCAGACCACCTGGATCGCCGACCGCGACTTTGACTACAACGAGATGGCGCTGGAGGCGGATGACTATTCCGCCCCTGTCGAAATGAATGCCGAAGATCCCCTTTTCATCCTGTACACATCGGGCAGCACCGGCCAGCCCAAGGGTGTTGTACATTCAAGTGGTGGATATTTGGTTTACGCCGCCATGACGCATGAGATTACCTTCGATTATCATGAAGGCGACGTTTACTGGTGCACCGCCGATGTCGGCTGGGTGACCGGGCACAGCTATATCGTCTATGGCCCGCTGGCCAATGGCGCCACCACCGTGATGTTCGAGGGCGTGCCGACCTATCCCGATGCCTCCCGCTTCTGGCAGGTCTGCGAGAAACATAAAGTTAACCAGTTCTACACCGCGCCGACGGCCATTCGCGCCCTGATGGGGCAAGGTAAGGAATTCGTAACGAAATGCGATCTAAGCTCGCTGCGAATCCTCGGCACGGTGGGCGAACCGATCAATCCCGAGGCGTGGAACTGGTACAATGACGTGGTCGGCGGCGGGCGCTGCCCGATCGTCGACACTTGGTGGCAGACCGAAACCGGCGGGCACCTGCTGACCCCGCTGCCGGGCGCGCATGCCACCAAGCCGGGCGCGGCGATGAAGCCGTTCTTCGGGGTCTGCCCGGTGGTGCTCGATCCGCAGACGGGCGAGGAAATCCACAGCTCGCCCACCGAGGGCGTGCTGGCGCTGAGCGACAGCTGGCCGGGCCAGATGCGCACCATCTGGGGCGATCACGACCGCTTCGAGAAGACCTACTTCTCGGACTACAAGGGCTATTACTTCTCGGGCGACGGCTGCAAGCGCGACGCCGACGGCGATTACTGGATCACCGGGCGGGTCGATGACGTGATCAACGTCTCGGGCCACCGCATGGGCACCGCCGAGGT
>NZ_JBISBV010000041.1:0-1625 GCF_046592965.1 Marivita sp. S2033 | reverse complement strand
CAGCTGTCGCTCGAAAGCTCATTACAATCGTCAACGCCCTCTGTAAATCAAGCCAGAAATGGGCCGTTCCAGCAAGTTGAAGATACAGTTGCTAGAAACCATCTAGCCCTCTCTTTCTATAAAACTGTCCGGTGCCAGGCCTGCAATTGGGGACACCAAGACAATTTGTTGTTCTTGGGGAGGGCGGGTTTGAGCATTGTTGTCGAGCCCGAGTCTCTTGAGTGCGTAATAGAGAAGCGCCCGACGCACTTGGATCTTCGCTTTGCCATCTCGCATTCCATAATCGAGCGCGATCACTTTCTTCTGGCTTTCGGACAGTTCTGGGTGGGGGCCGATCTCTAGCGTGACATGCTCTTGCCAGTCCTTATCGGCTGCGTCCGTGACATCACTGGCTTGCACGCTGCGCGTCGAGATGATGCGAGAGAGCAGGAAGTCTTTGAACACCTCGTCCATCTGACAGAAGGCCCGCGTGTGCCATCGGAAGCCATCGAACCCGATGGCATGGGGCGCGATCCAACGCCAGCAAGGCTCGGGGCGCGAAAGGGACTGATACTTCACCTCGATGGCCTCGGATCGGCGGATGGCACCGACAACGGATCGCAGAGTGACAGGGTTCACACCACGGGCCGGGGTTGGTGCAGCATCATAGGATGGTAGTTCGGCAATCCAGCTATCGTCGCTGTCCATGATGCCGTCCGCCAACGACCGAAGCTGCGCGAGGTAGCGGCTGGCGTCAGGTTTCAGGAACTGCGCAGCATAGTCGGGACCACGGACATAGGTCCGCACGCTCTTGTCATAAACCATGTTGTCAGGCGCAAAGCCGATGTAGCGGTTCAGGTCGGCGGACGCCTGGTTCACCGATAACCCGAACTGGTCCATCAAATCGCTGCGGTTCACTCGCCCCTCCCAAAACAATCGGAACTCGATGAACTCGAGGCGCTGCGCGACTCCCCAACGAAGCTCCGACTTGTCACTATCCACTTCGCACTCCCGACTCGGCGCGTTTGATTAATATGCGCGCCCATTTTTTGTGCTGTCTGCACGCTAGCGGGGAGTCATGTCGTGTTCAATCGAAATGCTTCGTGCGACTGTCTTTTTCGCGATGTCGCAGCCTTGGGAGGGGCGAGGTTGGCTGCTCAGCCTTCGGCCAGTAGCTCATCAGGAACGCTTTGAACCTTGCGTTCGAATGCCTCGACGTCGGACAATCTATATACGACCCGGCCGCCGATCTTCAGGTATCGCGGGCCTTCCTGGACCCAACGCCAGCGCTCGAGTGTTCGGTGGCTGATCTTCCAGCGGGCAGCCAGTTCTTTCTGATTCACACATACTTCGCTCATTTTCGTCTCCTTTTGCGCAACTCACTTCGGTCGCAAGAGAACGAATGCGTGAGAATAAAACCTATTCAAGTCGGTATGTTGCGGGCTCTGAGGCTATGGTCGAAACAGGCGGGACGGGCGCAAACTGGCGCTCTGCATCGAAAACATGTCGTATCCTTCGCGGTAGCGCGATGCCCATCGGCATGGGGTCGGACAGATTTCTCAAGATTTCAGGGATTTTCCTGGCGTCTAGACTCGACCCGAACTGCCAAAACAGCCGATTTAGTTTTCGAGTCATTCCCTCCGCCA
>NZ_JBISBV010000040.1:0-1643 GCF_046592965.1 Marivita sp. S2033 | reverse complement strand
TAGCTCGGGTCCTTGTAGGCCGGATCGGACGATGTATCGCCGTCCTCGATCTTCTCGAAACCGTAGCCGGTCGCGTCGAGCGCGGGCCGCACTTTGGGCAGGTCGCCCTCCGCGATCCGCAATGTCATGATGTGGGTCGCGGCGGACACTTTCACGTCGCCTTCGGCCACGCCCGCAGACCGGGCTGCGCGCTCGATCTCGGCGGCGTCCTTTGCGCAGTCCATGCCCTGTACCCGCATTCGGATCGGGGAGGAGGCTGTTGCCAACGTGCTGTTATCGGGCTGGCTCATGTGCGATCCTCTTTATGGTGGCGGGCGAAAAGGTACGCCGCTTACGTATCAGTGGATAATGATATGACGACGCAAGACGTTCAAGACGATCTTCCGGCACCCGATACCCTGGAACTGCGGGCAAAGCTCTTCCGGGGCCTCGGCGATCCCAGTCGTCTGGCGATCCTAGATGCGCTGGTGTCGGACGAACGCAGCGTGCAGGAAATCGTCGGGCATACGGGTCTGGGTCAGCCCAATGCCTCGAACCATCTGCGCTGCCTGCTCGACTGCGGGCTGGTCACTCGCCGTAGCGAGGGTCGGTTCGTCCGGTATCGCTTGGCGGACGGGCGGATTGCGGACCTAATCCGTGACGCGGGTCGGCTACTTGCCTCGAACGCGAATGGAGTTGATACGTGCCGAAACTATACGGGTTAGCCGGTGCGTTTTGGCGCAACCTTCTATCGGCGTGAAAGACTTAAAGCAGCCATTAACGCCTGCGCAGTGAGTCGCACCTGCGTTCGGCTGCGGACCTTGTTGAATGGGTATTCTAGTGAAGTGGGCTCAAACAGCATTCGCGTTGATTGAGACAGATCGGAATTCCTGTCGACCGGCTCTGGTCCGCATGCCAAATGTGGTCCCATGGAAAGATACTTCTCCATCGAAATGCCCGGCGTTCTATTCTTAAGAAACGTCTTGTTGTTCAGCCTCGCTGCCTTGGCTCCGATTCTCGTGCTCTATGTGTTGCTTGCTCCCGGTTTCGCGTCGGCACTGGCTGCGGGCGGCCCCGCACTCGGACGATTTTTGCGGCAGGTTGTTACCAACGGGTTGCCGGTTATCTTTGTTGTGAATTACGTGAGCTTCTTTCTTTATGCTCTCACGCAACGGCCCGCTGGTAGGCATCGAGATTCTGCCGTTTTCCTGCTGTTGGATCTAGCGATTAGGGTTGTTCTCTTCCTCGGCCTCCACGCCCTGATCTACGTTTTCTCTGCAGATTGGTTCGGTTCGTTCGGCGGCAGCCGCGCGACCGCGTTGAGCGTGGTCGCACCGACGCTTGCGCGCTCCGCATTCTTTGAAAACATCTCGGGTGTCTATCTCTATGCCACGATGGTGAGCGCGTTGCCTTTGTATGTGTCAGCGATCAAACAGTCGGCGAGCCTGCGCCCACTTGTCGGTCTCTTTCCACAGAAATCCGGCGTGGCAGTACTCGCTCTGCTCACTCTCCTGCTGGCAGTGGTATCATTGACACTTGTCGCGGAACTCATCGCGCATCTGCAAGGCTAGGGTCAGGATTCATAACCAGTAGATGACGGTTGCAGCGAGGGCGATGGCTGAGAGGAAAACCTTAGGACAGCGGTCATAGCGTGTCGCCACACG
>NZ_JBISBV010000003.1:0-400476 GCF_046592965.1 Marivita sp. S2033 | reverse complement strand
GCTATGTGAGGGCTACGCAGCGCCGGGCCTGCTCAGCACAAAGGGGTCAATATTGGACGCCGATAGGGGGTCAAAGTTCAATGCCGATTGACAGGACTGGCGCGCATGGGTGATCCTTGGTGGGCGCGGCGCGGGGAAAACCCGCGCCGGTGCCGAATGGGTGCGCTCCATGGTGGAAGGGGCGCGACCCCTGGACGGGGGGCGGGCGCGGCGTGTGGCGCTGGTGGGCGAAACGCTGGACCAGGTGCGCGAGGTGATGATCTTCGGCGATAGCGGGATCATGGCCTGTTCGCCCCCCGACCGGCGGCCCGAGTGGCTCGCGACGCGGCGGATGTTGCGTTGGCCCAACGGGGCGGAGGCGGTGGCCTGTTCGGCGCATGATCCGGAGTCGTTGCGCGGGCCGCAATTCGATGCGGCCTGGGTGGATGAATTGGCCAAGTGGAAGCGGGCGCAGGAGGCGTGGGACATGTTGCAGTTCACGTTGCGGCTGGGGCCGGACCCTCGGGTTTGCGTGACGACGACGCCGCGGAATGTAAGCGTGTTGAAGGATTTGCTGGCGGCGCCTTCGACGGTGGTGACACGGGCGCCGACGGAGGCGAACCGGGCCTATCTGGCGGCGTCGTTCCTGGACGAAGTGCGGGCGCGCTATGCGGGCACGCGGCTGGGGCGACAGGAGTTGGATGGCGATCTGCTGGAGGAGGTGGAGGGCGCGTTTTGGACGTTTGCCGGGTTGGAGCAGGCGCGCTGTGAGGCAGTGCCGGAGTTCGACCGGATCGTGGTGGCGGTGGATCCGCCGGCGGGATCGACCAAGCGGTCGGATGCTTGCGGGATCGTGGTGGCCGGTGTGGTGACGGACGGGCCGCCGCAGGACTGGCGGGCGGTGGTGCTGGAGGATGCGACGGTGCAGGGCGTGTCGCCGCTGGTCTGGGCGCGCCGCGCGATCACGGCGATGGAGCGCTGGGGCGCGCAGGCGCTGGTGGCGGAGGTCAATCAGGGGGGCGACATGGTGGAAACCGTGCTGCGGCAGGTCGATCCGATGGTGCCGGTGATCCGGGTGCATGCGTCTAAATCGAAAAGTGCGCGGGCGGAGCCTGTGGCGGCTTTGTACGAGCAGGAGCGGGTGACGCATTTCGGCGTGTTCGACGCGTTGGAGGACGAGATGTGCCGCATGGCGCGGACGGGATTTCAGGGCGCGGGATCGCCCGACCGGCTGGATGCGCTGGTCTGGGCGTTGACGGATCTGGTGATCTCGCGCGCGGCGGAGTGGCGGCGGCCGAGGGTGCGCACGCTGTAGTTTACGGTCGTTAACCTTTGTCAGTCAGATTGGTTTCATCGGACGGCAGAGCGGCAGGAGAGCAGGGAATATGGGGTGGAATGTGTTTGGACGGAACCGCGCAGAGGCGGCTCCGGCAGAGGCCAAGGCGAGTGCCGTCGGGCCGGTGGTGGCGTGGCAGAACATGGGGCGGGTGGCCTGGTCGGCGCGCGATACGGCCAGTCTGA
The DNA here is from genome assembly GCF_046592965.1 of Marivita sp. S2033. Lineage (NCBI taxonomy): Bacteria > Pseudomonadati > Pseudomonadota > Alphaproteobacteria > Rhodobacterales > Roseobacteraceae > Marivita > Marivita sp. S2033. Next base: position 398,976 of record NZ_JBISBV010000003.1, on the reverse strand, counting down.
CGCGGTCGGGGTTTGTCGGCAATCCGGTGGGGTTCCGGGCGGTCAAGCTGATCGCGGAAGCGGGCGCTGCGGTGCCGCTGGTGTTGCAGGATGCGGAGCGGCGCTATGAGGTGCATCCGGTGCTGGATCTCTTGCGCCGTCCGAACCCGGCGCAGGGGCAGGCAGAGCTGTTCGAGGCGTTTTATGGCCAGTTGATGCTGTCGGGGGACGGGTATCTTGAGGCGGTGGGTGACGGCGTTCCGGGGGAGTTGCATGTGCTGCGCTCGGACCGGATGAAGCTGGTTCCGGGGCCGGATGGCTGGCCGGTGGCTTACGAGTATGGCGTGGGCGGCAAGGCGCATCGGTTCGAGATGGGCGAGGGCGCGGCGCCGATCTGTCATGTGAAGGCGTTTCATCCGCAGGACGATCATTACGGGCTGAGCCCGATAGTGGCGGCGGCGCAGGCTTTGGATGTGCATAACGCGGCCTCGCGCTGGTCGAAGGGATTGCTGGACAATGCGGCGCGGCCTTCGGGGGCGATTGTCTATCGCGGGACGGATGGTGTCTCGGGGATGGGGAATGACCAGTACGAGCGGCTGGTCGAGGAGATCGAGAGCCACCATATGGGCGCGCGCAATGCGGGGCGGCCGATGCTGCTGGAAGGCGGGCTTGACTGGAAACCGATGGGGTTTTCGCCCTCGGACATGGAGTTCCAGAAGACCAAGGAAGCGGCGGCGCGGGAGATTGCTGTGGCGTTCGGGGTGCCTCCGATGCTGCTGGGGATTCCCGGCGAGGCGACGTTTGCGAATTACGCGGAGGCGCATCGAGCGTTTTACCGGCTGACGGTGTTGCCGCTGGTGTCGCGGGTTTCGGCGGCGGTGTCGGTGTGGCTGTCGGGGCATGTGGGCGAGGAGTTGGTGTTGAAGCCGGATCTGGACCAGGTGCCTGCGCTGGCGGCGGAGCGGGATGCGCAATGGGCGCGGGTGTCGGGGGCGGAGTTCCTGACGAACGCAGAGAAGCGGGCGCTGTTGGGCCTGCCGGTGCTGGCGGATGGCTGAGCCGCGCGGGGGTTATGAGCCCTTCGATTGCGCACCGGCGCTGCGGCTGGAGGCGCATGAGAGGGTGACGTCGTTGCGGTTCGAGGGGATTTCGGAGCGGCTGGACCGGATCGAAGGGCTGATTGAACGGCTGGAGCGGCGGATGTGGCTGGCGGTCTACGGGGTCGCGGCGGCGGTGATGGCGGATGTGTTTCTGGGGCTGTTGAAGGCCACGGGCTAGGGGGAATGGCGATGGATTTGGAACGGAAGTTTTGCGGCTTCGAGGCGGTGACGGTGGCCGAGGGCTGCGTTATCGAAGGCTATGCCTCGCGCTTTGGCCAGTGCGATCAGGGCAATGACGTGGTGGCTGTGGGGGCTTATGCGGCGTCTTTGAAGCGGCTGGCGGATGAGGGGCGCATGGTGCGGATGCTGTGGCAGCATGATCCGGCGCAACCGATCGGCGTCTGGGATGAGGTGCGGGAGGATGGGACCGGTTTGTTTGTGAAGGGCCGAATTCTGGACAGCGTGGAGCGGGGCCGCGAGGCGGCGGCGCTGATTGCGGCGGGGGCGATTGACGGGTTGTCGATCGGTTATCGCACGAAATCGGCGGTGAAGGACAAGCAGGGCCGCAGGGTTCTGACGGAACTGGAGCTTTGGGAGGTGTCGCTGGTGACCTTTCCGATGCTGCCCAGTGCGCGGGTGGCGGCGAAGGGCGATGTGCCCGACGCGGGCCTGCGGGAGGTGGCGCGCATGATCGAGGAAGCGCGCCGGGGTTTGGCGCAGGGTTAAGCGCCCAAATTTACGGGGAAAATCGGGATGAGTGAGACCGGGACAGAGTCGCGGAGCGGGGAAGATGTGTTTGCTTTCACCCAGGTGGGGCAGGCGCTGGCGGGGCTGGTAGGCGATGTGCAGCGCCAGCGAGACGAGTTCAACAGAAAGTTTCAGGAGCAGGAAGAACGTATGACCAAGATGGATCGAAAGAGCGTATCGGGGCGTCCGGTGCTGGCGGGCGGTGTGAAGGCGGAGGACGTGCACACGCGTGCCTTTGACGCCTATATCCGCAGCGGCGACGAGGATGCGCTGCGTGGGCTGGAGATGGATGTGAAATCCATGTCCACGGTGGTGAATGGCGATGGCGGGTTTCTGATTGATCCGGTCACGTCGGAGACGATTCAGGGTGTGTTGAGCAGTTCCGCGTCGATCCGGGCGATTGCGTCTGTCGTGAATGTCGAGGCGTCGAGCTATGACGTGCTGGTCGATCAGGGCGATGCCGGGGCCGGTTGGGCGGACGAGATCGGGGCGCGTAGCGAGACCGGCACGCCAACGATTGATCGTATTTCGATCAAGCTGCACGAGCTGAGCGCGATGCCGAAGGCGTCGCAGCGACTGCTGGATGACACCGCGTTTGACATCGAGACCTGGCTGGCGGGGCGCATTGCGGACACGTTTTCGCGCGCCGAGGCGGGTGCGTTTATCACCGGCGACGGCAACGACAAACCGCGCGGGATTCTGAACCACGGCGCGGTGGACAATGATGTCTGGACCTGGGGCAACCTTGGTTACATCCCGACCGGTGTGGACGGCGATATCGGCAACGGCGATGCGCTGATCGAGCTGGTCTATGCGCTGGGGGCGGAATACCGCGCCAATGCAACGTTCGTGATGAACTCCAAGACGGCAGGTGCGCTGCGCAAGCTCAAGGATGGTGATGGTCGTCATCTGTGGTCGGACGGGTTCGCGAGCGGCGAGCCTGCGCGTCTGCTGGGCTATCCGGTGCTGGTGGCCGAGGACATGCCGGATATCGGCACAGGCGCAGATGCGATTGCCTTTGGCGATTTCCGTGCGGGCTACACCATTGCCGAGCGGCCTGACCTGCGCGTGCTGCGCGATCCATTTAGCGCCAAGCCGCATGTGCTGTTCTACGCAACCAAGCGTGTGGGCGGCGATGTGAGCGATTTCGCGGCGATCAAGCTGCTGCGCTTTGCCACTGCCTAAGCAGTGAGTGCGGACATGGGGAGGGCGGCTTGCCGTTTTCCTCATGGGGCGCGCGCCGAAAGGCCGGCGTTGTCTAGCCGCTCCCCTCCGTCCGAGCAACGGCGGTGGCGCGCGTCCGACCAGATCGCGGGACAGGTTTGCGGAGAATTTGAGATGTATTTGATGGAAGAGAGCCAGATACCGGACGCGGCCCTGCCCGTGGCGCGGCTGCGCGAGCATCTGCGGCTGGGCAGCGGGTTTGCCGAGGACGGCTTGCAGGACGATCTGCTGGGCGGGTTCCTGCGGGCGGCGATGGCGGCGGTCGAGGCGCGGACGGGCAAGGCACTGATCGCGCGGGATTTCGTGCTGACGCTGCATCGCTGGCGCGATGTGACGGGGCAGGTGCTGCCGATTGCGCCGGTGCGGGCGGTGACGCAGGTGACGCTGGTGGATGCGTTTGGCGGGGCGACGGTCGTGGCGGGTGATCGCTACGGGCTGGGCGGCGATGGGGATGCGCCGAGGCTGGTGCCGATGGGGGCGTGTCTGTCGTTTATTCCCGAGCATGGGTCGGTGGAAGTGCGGTTTGAAGCGGGCATGGCGGTGGCGTTCGGAGATTTGCCTGCCGATCTGGCGCAGGCGGTGATGCTGCTGGCGGCGCATTACTATGAGTATCGCGACGAAACCGCCTTGGGACAGGGCTGCATGCCGTTCGGTGTCAGCAGCCTGATCGCGCGGTATCGGCCGATGCGGCTGGGGTTCGGCACATGAGCGTGCGGTTGACGTCGAAGCTGGTGCTGGAGCGGCTCGAAGCGGTGCCGGACGGTGCCGGTGGGATGCATGAGAACTGGGTGCCCTTGGGCGTTTTCTGGGGCGAGGTTAAGCCGCGTTCGGGACGGGAAACGGCAGGCGAGGCCGGGCAGGTGTCGGTTGCGGGGTTTCGGATCGTCGTGCGGGGGCAGCCTCAGGGCCATTCGGCACGGCCCTTGCCGGAGCAGCGGTTTCGGGATGGTGCGCGGGTGTTCCGGATCAACTCGGTGACGGAGGCGGACCCGGGCGGGCGGCATCTGCTGTGCTTTTGCGACGAGGAGGTGGCGACATGAGCTATGCGGTGGCGGCGGCGTTGCAGGCCGGGGTTTACCGGGAATTGGCGGCGGATGCGGGCCTTTCGGTGCTGGTGGGCAACCGGATCTATGACGCGGTGCCCAAGGGGCGGTTGCCGGATCTCTATGTCGCGCTGGGACCGGAGAAGGCAGTGGATGCGAGCGACAAGACTGGGCGCGGGGCGTGGCATGAATTTGCGGTGTCGGTGATCTCGGACGATGCGGGGTTCCAGGGGGCCAAGGAGGTCTCGGCGGCGATCTGTGATGCGCTGATCGATGCGGAGATGGTGCTGGAGCGCGGGCGATTGGTGGCGCTGAATTTCAAGCGGGCAGTGGCAAGTCGGGAGAAAGCCGGGCGGCGGCGGATCGATCTGATCTTTCGCGCGCGGGTGGAGGATGACGCCTGAGGGCGTCGGGGATTTCTGGAAAAGGAGTTTGGGCGATGGGTGCTCAGAACGGCAAGGACCTTTTGATCAAGGTGGACATGGATGGCAGCGGTTCGTTCGAGACGCTGGCGGGGTTGCGGGCGACGCGGGTGAGTTTCAACGCGGAAGCGGTGGATGTGACCTCTCTGGAGAGCGAGGGCGGCTGGCGCGAGTTGCTGGCGGGCGCGGGGGTGCGCAGCGTGGCGATTTCGGGTGCGGGGGTGTTCAAGGATGCTGGCACCGATGCGCGGGCGCGGCAGATCTTCTTTGACAGCCAGGTGCCGGCGTTCCGGGTGATCGTGCCGGATTTTGGCGTGATCGAGGCACCGTTTCAGGTGACGGGGCTGGAATATGCGGGCTCGCATAATGGCGAGGCGACGTATGAGTTGTCGCTGGCGTCGGCGGGCGCGGTCACGTTCACGTCGGCGGCGTAGGTCATGGCGAATCCCTGGCGAGGAGAGGTGACGCTGGTGATCGACGGAGCGCCACATGTGTTGCGCCTCACGCTGGGGGCGCTGGCGGAGTTGGAGTCGGGGCTGGGCGCGGGCTCGCTGGTCGATCTGGTGGCGCGGTTCGAGGGCGGGGCGTGTTCGAGCCGGGATGTGCTGGGGCTGGTCGTGGCGGGCTTGCGGGGCGGCGGCTGGCGCGGATCGGCGGCGGATCTGCTGGCCGCCGAGATCGAGGGCGGGCCGCTGGGGGCGGCACGGGTGGCGGCGGAGCTGTTGGCGCGGGCGTTTACGCCGGTGGGCGAGGCGTGAGTCGGTTCGACTGGCCTGCGCTGATGCGGGCGGGGATGCGCGGGCTGGGGTTGCGGCCTGCGGAGTTCTGGGCGCTGACGCCGGCGGAGTTGCAACTTTTGCTCGGGCGCGGTGATGGGGCCGCGCCGTTGCGGCGGGACGGATTGGAGGCGCTGATGGCGGCGTATCCGGATGCGATGGAAAGGGACGGGGCATGATCGAGATCGAGGCATTGGACGGGTTCGAGGCGCAGGTGGGCGCGTTGGAAGAGGCGCTGGTTGGCGCGACCGGGATGGCGGGCGGCTTTCAGTCGGAAATGGCCAAGGTGCGCGAGTCTCTGGCCGAGACAGGCAGGGGTGCGGCGAAGCTTGAGGGCGCGTTGGGGCGAGGGTTAAGCCGGGCGATCAACGGGGTGGTGTTTGACGGGATGAAGCTCTCGGACGCCTTGGGCGGAATCGCGCAGTTGATGATCGGAGCGTCTTATCGTGCAGCAGTTGCTCCGGTGAAGGAGCAGCTGAGCGGGATGGTGATGCAGGGGATCGGCAACCTGCTGCCCTTCGCGGATGGAGGGAGTTTTGCGCAGGGCCGGGTGATGCCATTTGCCGATGGCGGCGTGGTGAGCGGGCCGACGACGTTTCCGATGCGGGGTGGCATGGGGCTGATGGGCGAGGCGGGGCCGGAGGCGATCATGCCGTTGGCGCGCGGTGCCGACGGCAAGCTCGGCGTGCGCGCGGGAGGCGGCGGGCGGCCCGTCAGCGTGGTGATGAATATCAGCACACCGGATGTGCAGGGGTTCCGGCGCTCGCAAAGCCAGATCGCGGCGCAGATGGGGCGGGTGCTGGGTTCGGGCCAGCGCAACCTTTGAGGAGGGACGGACATGCAGTTTCACGAGGTGAGGTTTCCGGTGGCGTTGAGTTTCGGCTCGATCGGTGGGCCGGAGCGGCGGACGGATGTGGTGACTCTGGCGAGCGGGTTCGAGGAGCGCAACACGCCCTGGGCGCATTCGCGCAGGCGATATGATGCGGGGATCGGGTTGCGCTCGATGGACGACATCGACGCGCTGATCGCGTTCTTCGAAGCGCGGCGGGGGCAGATGTTCGGGTTTCGCTGGAAGGATTGGTCGGATTTCCGGTCGTGCAAGCCATCGGGCGCGGTTGCGGCAACGGATCAGGTGATCGGCGAGGGTGACGGGACGCTGCAGGTGTTTCAGTTGGTGAAGCGCTATGCGTCGGGTGAAGCGGTTTATCTCCGGCCTGTGATCAAGCCGGTTGCCGGGTCAGTTCTCGTGGCTGTCGATGGCGAAGAGGTGCCGGTGGAGGTCGATGTGGAGACGGGGCTGGTGACGTTGGAAGCGACTCCGGCGGTGGGGGCCCTAGTGACGGCAGGGTTCGAGTTCGACGTGCCGGTGCGGTTTGACACGGACCGTATTCACACCAGCGCGGCGACGTTCCAGGCGGGCGAGGTGCCGGATGTGCCGGTGATCGAGGTGCGGGTATGAGCGGTGCAGAGGCTCTGGCCGAGCATCTGGGCGGCGGATGCAGTACTGTTGCGCGGTGCTGGGAGGTCCAGCGCAAGGACGGGACGCGGTTCGGCTTTACCGATCACGATCTGGATCTGGAATTCGACGGTCTGGTGTTTCGCGCCGAGACCGGTATGAGCGCGGCGGCGTTGCAACAGGGAACTGGTCTTGCGGTGGACAATTCCGAAGCGGTTGGCGCGTTGAGCGACGGGGCTGTGACCGAGGCAGACATCGCGGCCGGACGGTTCGACGGCGCTCGGGTTACGGCGTGGTTGGTCAACTGGAGCGATGTCACGGCGCGCAAGGTGCTGTTTCGCGGCTCGTTGGGCGAGATCACGCGGAGCGGTGGTGCTTTTTCCGCCGAGCTTCGCGGCTTGACGGAATGGCTCAACAGGCCGGTGGGGCGCGTGTTTCAGGCGCCGTGTTCGGCGGTGTTGGGCGGCACGGGTTGCGGTGTGGATCTGAGCCGCGCGGGAATGTGGGGCGAAGGTGTCATCAGTGAGGTTCGAGACACGGGTGCGATCGTGCTGGAACTGGAGGCGGAATTCGAGCCCGACTGGTTTCAGCGCGGACGCCTGAATGTGCTTGACGGAGAGGCGCACGGGCTGTGGGGAGCGATCAAGCGCGACACGTCGTTGAACGCGACTGCGCGGCTGATTGAGCTCTGGGAGCCGCTGCGCGCGAGGCTGGGTGTTGGCGACAGGGCGAAGTTGATCGTGGGGTGCGACAAGCGGTTCGAGACCTGTCGCGCGAAATTCGACAATCTGGTGAATTTTCAGGGTTTTCCGGACATTCCACAGGAAGAATGGGTGATGATCCATCCCACCATGGCGCGATCCCTCGGCGGGGGAAGCCTGCGATGACGGGCACGGACATCGTGGACTTGGCGCGGGGATGGATTGGCACGCCGTATGTGCACCAGGCGAGTATGCGCGGCGCTGGGGCGGATTGCCTGGGGTTGTTGCGCGGGCTGTGGCGGGAGCGCTTTGGCTGCGAGCCTGGGCCGGTGCCAGCCTATAGCGCGGATTGGTCCGAGACTGCCTGCGAAGAGCGTTTGTGGCAGGCGCTGACTGCGCGGCTGCCGGTCAAGGACATTTACGATGAGGCGGCGGGCGACGTGCTGTTATTCCGGATGCGCGACGGCGCGGTGGCCAAGCATCTGGGCCTACAGGCGCAGGTCGGAGCGCGGGCCAGTTTCGTACACGCCTATAGCGGGCATGGCGTTCTGGAGACATCGCTCAGCCGACCGTGGCAGCGACGTATCGTGGCGCGCTTTGCGTTTCCGCATCAACGAGAGAGGCAAGACTGATGGCGACACTGGTATTATCTGCAGCGGGCGCGGCGTTGGGCGGAAGCGTCGGTGGGTCCGTTCTCGGGCTGTCCATGACAGCTGTCGGGCGATTTGCGGGCGCCACGTTGGGGCGGGCGATCGACCAGCGCATTCTGGGCGGCGGCGGGCAGACCATCGAGACCGGGCGGCTCGACCGTCTGCGGCTGAGCACTGCCGGAGAGGGCCAGCCCATTGCGCAGGTTTACGGGCGGATGCGGGTCGGTGGGCACATCATCTGGGCGACGCAATTCAAAGAGACCGTGTCGAAATCCGGCGGCGGCAAGGGGCTGAGCAAACAGCCGACGATCAAGGAATACAGCTATTCCGTGAGCCTTGCCGTCTCGCTATGCGAAGGCGAGATCACATCGGTGAACAGGGTCTGGGCGGATGGGGCCGAAGTGTCGGTCTTCGATCTGAATATGGTGGTTCATCCCGGCTCTCGCGATCAGATGCCGGACTCCACGATGGAGGCGGTCGAGGGGATCGGCGCGGTGCCGGCCTATCGCGGGACGGCCTATGTCGTGTTTGAGGATCTGGACCTGGAGCGGTTCGGCAACCGGGTGCCTCAGTTCAGTTTCGAGGTGACGCGACCGGTGCAGGATGCGCCGGAGGACGTGCCGTTCGCGGTGCGCGGTGTGGCGATGATCCCCGGAACGGGGGAGTATTCGCTGGCCACGGAGCTTGTGGCGCTGAACGCGGGGCCGGGGCAGTCGAAGGTTGTGAACGTCAACAGCCCGTCTGACCGGCCCGATTTCACCACGTCGCTTAAACATCTGGTGGAGGAGGTGCCCGATTGCAGCGCGGCGTCGCTGGTGGTGAGCTGGTTTGGCAGCGATCTGCGCTGTGGGTCGTGCGAGATCAGGCCGAAGGTGGAGCAGACGACGCTCGATAGCGAGGCAATGCCGTGGTTTGTGGGCGGGCTGGCGCGCGCCGAGGCTGGTGTCGTTCCGCGCGAGGAGGGACGCCCCGTTTATGGCGGAACGCCCTGCGATCGTTCCGTTTTGCAGTCGATTGCGGAGATGCAGGCCAAGGGGCTGGATGTTCTTTACTATCCATTCATCCTGATGGAGCAGATGCCGGGCAATGGCTTGCCCGATCCGTGGACGGGCGGCGATGAACAGCCGAAACTGCCCTGGCGCGGGCGGATTACGGCGAGTGTGGCACCGGGGCAGGCGGGCGATATCAGCGGCACGCAGGCGGTGGATGATGAGGTTGCGGCGTTTTTCGGGACGGCCTCGGCGGGGGATTTCGCGGTCGAGGATGGGCAGATCGTCTATTCGGGGCCGCAGGAGTGGGGCTACCGGCGGTTCATCCTTCATCAGGCACATCTGTGCGCGCTGGCGGGGGGCGTCGCGGGGTTTTGCATCGGTTCGGAGATGCGCAGCCTGACGCAGTTGCGCGGGGCGTCGGGGTTTCCGGCGGTGGCGGCACTGATCGCGCTGGCAGCGGAGTGCCGGGCCATTCTGGGGCCGGATGTGAAGATCGGCTATGCGGCGGATTGGTCGGAATATTTCGGCTATCAGCCGCAGGACGGATCGGGGGATGTGTATTTCCATCTCGACCCGCTCTGGGCGGATGCAAATATCGATTTCATCGGCATCGACAATTACATGAGCCTGTCGGACTGGCGCGATGGCGAGGGCCATGCGGATGCGGATTGGGGTTCAATCTACAACCTCGATTACCTGCGTGCCAACGTGGCGGGCGGCGAGGGGTATGATTGGTATTACCCGTCCGAAGCGGCGCGGGATGCGCAGGAGCGCGCGCCGATCAGCGACGGCGCGCATGGGGAGCCGTGGGTCTACCGCTACAAGGACATCGGCAACTGGTGGGGCCAGCCGCATCACGAGCGCATCGGCGGTGTGCGGCAGGAAATTCCGACCGAATGGGTGCCCGGATCAAAGCCGATCTGGTTCACCGAGATCGGCTGCGCGGCGGTGGACAAGGCGACGAACCAGCCGAACAAGTTTCTCGATCCGAAAAGTTCGGAAAGCACATTGCCGCGTTATTCCAATGGCTTGCGAGATGAGTTGATTCAGCGGCAGTACCTGCGCGCGGTGATCGGGTATTGGAGCGATCCGGAGAACAATCCCGTGTCGGATCTTTATGGCGGTCCGATGATCGACATGGGGCGGGTCTTTGTCTGGGCCTGGGATGCGCGGCCTTATCCGTGGTTTCCCAACGCGCAGGACGTGTGGTCGGACGGGCCGAATTACCGGCGCGGGCATTGGCTGAACGGGCGCGTATCAGGGCGCACACTTGCGTCTGTCGTGGCGGAAATTTGCGAACGGGCCGGACTGATCGAGTATGATGTAAGCGCGTTGTTCGGCTTTGTGCGCGGATATCTCGTGCCGGATGTGGCCGATGCGCGCCGCGCCTTGCAGCCGTTGATGATTGCGTTCGGGTTTGATGCGATCGAGCGGGATGGCGCTTTGGTGTTTCGCAATCGCGATGGCGCCAGAGCCGTCACGCTCGATGCTGATCAACTTGCGTTGCACAACGATATTGGCACCGAGAGCGTCGAGACGCGCAGTTCGGAGGCAGAAATGTCGGGGCGCGTGCGCCTGAATTTTGTCGAAGCGGATGGAGATTATCGCAATATCGCCGAGGAGTCGGTGCTGCCGGACGAGGAAACCCATGCCGTTGCCGAAAGCGAGGTTCCGATCCTGCTGTCGCGCTCGGAGGGGCGGCAATCGGTTGAGCGGTGGTTGAGCGAGGCGCGCGTGTCGCGCGATACGCTGCGGTTTGCGCTGCCTTTGTCGCAACAGCAACTCGGAGCGGGTGATGTGGTGCGTGTGCCGGTCAAGATCGGCATGATGACGGCGCGCATCGACCGGGTCGAGCAGACGACCCACCAGTTGATCGACGCGGTGCGCATCGAACCGGACGTCTACCGGCCTGCTGCGTATCCTGACGATCCGGTACCATCGGTGCCATTTGTGCCGACCGGCCCGGTCCTGCCGCTTTTTCTGGATTTGCCACTGATGAACGGGGATGAGGTGGCCCATGCTCCGCATCTGGCAGTGACGGCCGATCCGTGGCCGGGCGACGTCGCGGTGTTCGATTCAGCGCAGGATGACGGCTATGCGTTGAACACATTGGTTCCGGTGGCTTCGACCGTTGGGGTCACAACGACGCCGGTGGCGCGGGGGCAGGCCGGTGTTCTGGACCACGGCGCAGGATTCGAGGTGACTTTGACCACGGGAGCGTTGGAATCGGTGAGCCATTCAGCGTTTTTGAGCGGTGCGAACCTCGCAGCAATCGGGACAGGCGCGCCCGACAGTTGGGAGGTCATCCAGTTCCAAACCGCGACATTGACCGCGCCGCGAACATGGCGGCTGACCGGGTTGTTGCGCGGGCAATTGGGCACGGACGCGCTTGCGCCCGATCTCCTGGAGGCCGGTGCGTGGTTTGTGTTGCTGGACGGCACGCCGCGCCAGATCGGTCTGCCGAGCGGCCTGCGTCATCAATTGCGACATTTCCGGATCGGACCGGCACGCAAGCCTTTCGATCACGCATCCTACAGGCATCTCGAATATGCGTTCGCGGGCAACGGGTTGCGACCCTACAGTCCGGTGCATCTGGAGGCCCGTGTCAGTGAGGGCGATTTGAACCTGTCATGGGTCAGGCGCGCGCGTCTGGAAGCAGACGGGTGGGAACTGCCCGATATCCCGCTTGGGGAAGAGCGGGAATCCTATCTTGTGCGGGTCTTCGGATCGGCGGGACTCTTGCGGGAGGCGGAGGTGGATCAGTCTGCATGGGTTTACAGTGCGGCGATGCAGGCCATCGACGGCTTCACAGGGCAGGGCGAAATCACCGTCGCGCAGGTGTCGGCGCGGTTCGGGCCGGGGCCGGTGGCGCGTGTCGTGGTCGCCGCGTGAGGCCGGTGATCTACAATGATGTGCTGGCGGCGGTGTCATATGCCGCCAGCCATGAACCCCGCGAGCGGTCGCAGGCCGTCGAGCGCTTGTTTAGCGAGGCGGATGCCGCGGAGCGTTTCCGGCGTGATCATGGTGCGTCGCATCCGGAGTTCGGCGATGGCAGCCTGATGACAGCGGCGTTGGCGCACAGCCGCAATGGCGGCACGGGTTTCGCTTCGCCAGACGCAGTTTCTGCGTGGATATGTGTGTTGACCGCGTTGCAACATCGGCTTGTTCAGCCGAAGGCACACTCAATGCAGCGGGTCGCGGTTGGATCGAGCTCCAGCCGTTTGTGCGCAATCTCCTCGCCGCAATCTTCGCATTCTCCGAATGTGCCATGATTCAAGCGGTCCAAGGCTGCGTGAAGTGCGGTGCGCAACCGGTCCCGACGCGATTGGCTGGCTTTTGCCATCGACTGGTTGAGCAATGCATCCTGCCGGGACAGCCGTCCGACCGACTGTTGGTCGAGTGACACAACCGATTGCGCGCCGCGCCCTAACGTGTCTTCGGCGGCGAGGTCTTCAAGCCGCGCCAAAATGTCCGCGCGGAATCTTGCGCGTTCGGTCTCGTTCATAGACGTGATCCCGTGAGCTTTGCATTTTCCCCATCGACCCTATCTGTTATACACTTCGGGTCAAAGGAGACATGGAATGGCTGAAACCCGCGCAAAGCTCGCATCTGTCGACCCGGTTTGGGGGCGAATCGTGAAAGAGGCGGAGGAAGCCGTCGCGAACGAGCCGTTGTTGGGCGGCATGATTCATTATTCTGTGCTTCATCATCCAAGCCTTGATCGCGCCCTGAGCTACCGGATTTCGCTCAAGCTGGCCAACGGAGAGATGACCGAGCAAATTCTGCGCGAGATTTGCGACGAGGCGTTTGCGTCAGACCCCGAGCTTGCCATGGCCGCGCGCGCTGATATCGCTGCGGTGTACGAGCGTGATCCAGCCTGTCTCAGGTTTTTGCAACCGTTGCTCTTTTTCAAGGGATTTCAGGCCATTCAATGCTACCGCGTTGGCAACTGGCTGTGGCGGCAAGGACGACGTGATCTGGCCTATTTCGTGCAAATGCGCTGTTCCGAGACGTTCGGCGTGGACATCCATCCCGCGGCGAAGATCGGTCAGGGGATCATGATCGACCACGCTCATTCCATCGTGATTGGCGAGACCGCCGTTGTTGGTGACAATGTCTCCATGCTTCATTCCGTAACGCTCGGCGGGACCGGCAAGGAAGAGGAAGACCGTCATCCCAAGATCGGTGACGGCGTGCTGATCGGGGCGGGGGCCAAGGTGCTTGGCAATATCCGTGTCGGCAATTGCTCGCGCGTCGCGGCAGGGTCTGTCGTGCTTGAGGACGTGCCGCCGTGCAAGACCGTTGCAGGCGTGCCGGCGCGGATCGTCGGCGAGGCGGGGTGCGATCAGCCCTCCATCAGCATGGATCAGATCTTGCGCTCCGGCGCATAAGGCGGACAGGGTTGGGGGGCGCCGCGCGCGACTCCCCCGACGTGTTTCGACAGAGAAGACGCCGGGTTAGGCCAACATGGCCATCGGGTTTTCCAGATTTTCGACAATGACTTGCAGCAATTCCGCTCCGAGCGCGCCGTCGATGACGCGGTGATCCACCGAGAGCGTCATCGACATCATCGTCGCAATCGCGACAGCGCCGTCGTCGTTGACCACAGGTTTCTTGATTCCTGCGCCAACAGCCAGGATCGCGCCGTGCGGCGGATTGATCACCGCGTCGAAATTCTCGATTCCGAACATGCCGAGGTTGGAGATCGCGAAGCTGCCGCCCTGATATTCGTGCGGTGCCAGCTTGCGTTCGCGTGCGCGCGCCGCGAGGTCTTTCATCTCGCCCGACAGCGCCGAGAGTGATTTCTGGTGTGCATCCTTGAGCACCGGGGTGAACAGCCCGCCCTCGATGGCGACTGCGACCGCTACGTCGGAGGGCTCCAGTTGCAGAATGCGATCGCCAGCCCAGACCGCGTTGGCGGCAGGAACCTGTTGCAGCGCCAGAGCGCAGGCTTTGATCAGAAAGTCGTTGACGCTGAGCTTTACGTCACGAGAGGCGAGTTGGGTGTTGATCTGCGCGCGGAACGAAAGAAGCGCGTCAAGATTGACCGATCGGCGCAGATAGAAATGCGGGATGGTCTGCTTGGCCTCGGTCAGCCGCGCGGCGATGGTTTTGCGCATGCCGTCGAGAGGAACCTCTGTGTAAGTGCGGCCCTCGTACATACGCGCGATGGCGGATGCATCGACAGGTTGCGCCTTGGGAGCGGCAGGGGCGGCCGGGGACATCGCAGGGGCGGCGGTGGGTGCCTTGTCTTGCGGGACGGCGTTTTCAACGTCCGCCTTGACGATCCGTCCGCGCGGGCCGGAGCCGGCAATCTGGCTCAGGTCGAGACCTTTGTCCTTGGCAATCCGGCGCGCAAGGGGAGAGGCAAAGATGCGATCCTTCGGCGCTTCAGGTGGCGTCTGCGGCGGAGCGCCACGCCCGTAGCCTTTGGTGGGGGCCGTGGCCTCGGACGCCTCTGCCGGAGCGACATGGGACGAGTCCGGAGCAGCGGGCGCAGGGGCGGCGCTATCGATATCCTCCGCCGTTTCACCCTCTTCGAGCAGGACCGCGATCGGATCGTTGACCTTCACGCCTTCGGTGCCTTCGGCAATCAGGATCTTGCCGATCACACCGTCATCCACGGCCTCGAATTCCATTGTCGCCTTGTCGGTTTCGATCTCGGCCAGAATGTCGCCCGATGACACGCTGTCACCCTCTTTGACCAGCCATTTGGCCAAAGTGCCGTCTTCCATCGTCGGGCTGAGGGCGGGCATGAGGATGTTGATGGGCATGTCAGGTCTCTCGGATCGGGAAGATGAGAACTTCGGGCGCGTGCGGATTGCGTCCGGCATCGCGCTGTTTGGACGTTGCGAACCTCGTCATTTGTAGCACACCTGCTTTGCCGCCTCGACCACTTCGTCGGTCGTGACCAGAGCCAGTTTCTCGAGGTTGGCCGCGTATGGCATGGGCACGTCCTTGCCCGTCAGGTTCAGAACCGGCGCGTCAAGATAATCGAATGCACGTTGCATGATGATGGCCGACAGGTGATTGCCGATGGCGCCGACCGGCCAGCCTTCCTCGACGGTGATGCAGCGGTTGGTTTTCTGGACGCTGGCAATCACCGTGTCATAGTCGATCGGGCGCAGGGTGCGCAGGTCGATGACTTCCGCGTCGATGCCGTCTTTCGCAAGCATTTCAGCGGCTTGTAGCGCATATGTCATGCCGATTCCAAAGCTGACGATGGTAACATCCGCGCCTTCGCGCCAGATGCGAGCACGCCCGAACGGAACGGTGTAATCGTCGCCTTCGGGCACCTCGAACGTCTTGCCATAGAGGATCTCGTTTTCCAGAAAGATCACCGGATTGGGATCGCGGATCGCGGTTTTCAACAGCCCCTTGGCGTCGGAGGCCGAGTAGGGCATCACCACCTTCAAACCCGGAACGTGGCTGTACCACGCGGCGTAATCCTGGGAATGCTGCGCCGCGACACGCGCCGCTGCGCCGTTGGGGCCGCGAAATACCATCGGCGCGCCCATTTGGCCGCCCGACATGTAGAGCGTCTTTGCCGCGGAATTGACGATCTGGTCCATCGCCTGCATGGCGAAGTTGAACGTCATGAACTCGACAATAGGGCGCAAGCCGCCAAAGGCCGCGCCCACCGCGATGCCGGTGAAGCCATGCTCAGTGATCGGCGTGTCGATCACCCGGCGCGCGCCGAACTCGTCCAGCAGGCCTTGGCTGATCTTGTAGGCCCCCTGATATTCGCCGACTTCCTCACCCATGAGGAACACGTCCTCATCGCGGCGCATCTCTTCGGCCATGGCGTCGCGCAGGGCTTCGCGGACGGTCATTTCGCGGGTCTTGGTGCCGTCGGGCCAGGGTGCTTCTGCACGCGCGATGGCCGGGGCAGGGTCGGGGTGATCCATGCCCGCCGCCTTCTGGTCTTCGGAGCTTTGTGCCTTGTCCGCAGGGGCAGGTTGCTGGGCCGGGCCGGTGACGTCCGCATCCTCGACGCTCTCGCCCTCATCCACGAGGATCGCGATCGGCGTGTTGACGCGCACCGCCTCTGACCCCTCGGCGACCAGCAGTTTGCCGATGATCCCTTCGTCCACCGCCTCGAACTCCATCGTCGCCTTGTCGGTTTCGATCTCGGCCATGATGTCACCCGCCGAAACGGTGTCGCCTTCCTTGACCAGCCATTTGGCCAGCGTGCCTTCTTCCATGGTGGGTGAGAGGGCGGGCATGAGAACTTCGGTCGCCATATCAGCTATCCTCTCTGCAGGTTTCGGCCAATTGACTCATTGCGACGAAAATATCGTTTAGGGGCGCTGGTTTGCCTTTTCGATGTTCTGGGTAGATCGTCATTTTCAGTGTCGAGTATTCGCGCCGGAGCATGCAGCCAGTATCTTCGCATCGCATATTATACATAGCTGCCAGCTTTTCTCGCGCCTTTGGAGATACGTTGCTGTATGTCGACACATCGATGACTCTAAACCCACTGCGCATTGGCATGATTATATCACCCTGAAAGTAATCAAGCATCGCATGCGATACCTGCACGTGGCCTGCATTGACGGTTTGCACCGATGCAAAATCAAAACCAAAATTTTCGTCGCGGCCGAATGTTATATAAGCCAGCTCGCAACCTGTGACTTTTAAATCCACGTCAGGAACAAAGTAATGGACATCTTCACCCGCGTCACTTTGAGGGATGAGCCGTTCGAGCACGTCTGCCGGAGTTTCGGCGTATGCCGCGGTACCAATAACTAGGGCAGATGTAACTGCGGCTATCGCAGCGCAGCGCATTCTGCTCATACCGCCTCCTCTGCGTAGATGTCTGTCCAAAGCTCGTCGAGCGAAGGTTCCGGGCTTTCGCGGGCGAAATCGGCGCTGGCGTTGACGATGGACTTGATCTCCTTGTCGATGGCCTTGAGATCGTCTTCGGTCGCGTGTTTGCCGGTGAGCAGCATCTCGCGGACATGTTCGATGGCGTCGCGTTCCTCGCGCATCTTCTGCACCTCTTCGCGGGTGCGGTACTTGGCGGGGTCCGACATGGAATGGCCGCGATAGCGGTAGGTTTTCACTTCGAGGATATAGGGCCCCTTGCCGGAGCGGCAGTGTGCCACGGCCTTGTCGCCCGCCGCCTTGACTGCCAGCACATCCATGCCGTCCACCGCTTCGCCGAGGATGCCGAAGGCTTCTCCGCGGGTGTGCAGATCGGGCGTCGAGGTGGAGCGTTTTTGTGCCGTGCCCATGGCGTACTGGTTGTTTTCGATGACAAAAATCACCGGAAGCTGCCAAAGCGCGGCCATGTTGAAGGTCTCGTAAACCTGTCCCTGGTTGGCCGCGCCGTCGCCGAAATAGGTGAACGTCACCCGGTCGGTGCCCCTGTATTTGTCTGCAAAGGCCAATCCTGCCCCGATGGGCACCTGCGCGCCGACGATGCCGTGGCCGCCGTAGAAATCCTTCTCCTTGGAGAACATGTGCATGGAGCCACCCTTGCCCTTGGAATAGCCGCCCTCGCGCCCGGTGAGTTCGGCCATGACGCCGTTCGGGTCCATGCCACAGGCCAGCATGTGCCCGTGATCGCGGTAAGAGGTGATGCGCTTGTCGCCCTCTTCGGCCGCAGCCTCGAGCCCGACGACGACCGCTTCCTGACCGATGTATAGGTGACAGAAGCCGCCGATCAGCCCCATGCCGTATAATTGTCCGGCCTTTTCCTCGAACCGGCGGATCAACAGCATGTCGCGGTAATAGGCGGTTAACTCGTCCGCCGATACGTTTGGCAAATCCGTCGCCTTGGCCGTTGTCTTGCGTGCCGCCATACGCGCCTCCTGTGATAAATGGTTTAATATTCAACCATTTTTACAAGCCTACGACCTTCGCTCGGCCCATTGCAAGGGGCTGGTTAACCGCACGGCCTGATTCTGCCTTGCCGGAGGTCGCGTTCGAATTAAGGCAGAACAATGGCACTCTGGCGCATGGAACTGTCCATCACAGGAGGACAATGTGGCTCAATTTGGGCAGGATTCACGTATTTGTAAGACATCGTGGCATAAATGAGGAGAGATTAAGGCTGCTGCTCATTCGGGAACCACATTCATGCCAGAGATTGCCGCGTTTGGATTCATGGGATCGGAAGCCTCGCAAGGGCTTTTCGGCGCAAACGTGCTCGCCACGCGCTCCTCTCTCGAACAGGGGGGCGACTACGATCGCCTGATCGAAGAATTGGGGGTTGGGTCGTTCCGCTATCCCGGCGGCTCTTTGACCGAACGCTATTTCGACATCACCAATCCCAACGCCACCAGCGTCACCGACCGCGATACTGGCGAGGTGCGGGATTTCATCCCGCTGGACGAGGCATTGTCTTATGCCGGACAGGAAGGGCTGGCCGTCACCATCGTGATCCCGACGCGCAACCTGTTATCCGACATGGCGGACGAAAACGGCGACCGGTTCGCCACCATCGACGAGGACGCGTTGCGCGGTTTCGTGCGCGACGTGGTCACCGGCGTGCATGGCGAGGCCGAGATCGACGCGTTTGAACTGGGCAACGAATACTGGGGCAGCGGCCAGATGACGTCGATCGAATACGGTCGGCTGGCATCGGAAATGGCACTGATCGTCGATGACGAATTGAGCGTGCATGACTCCGACGCCGATATCATCGTTCAATCGGGCACCAACTTCAATTTCGCGCGCCTCTCGGGACAGTACGATGAGGATATGGCAGGCGCGGATATTCTGGCCGACCTCAACGACAGCTATGGCCTGGATTTGGGCGAGGAGAGCCTGTTCGGCTCGGGTGCGGTCAACTGGACCCATGTGGCAAACGAGATGATCCTGTCGGAATTCGACACCGAGGCAGAGCAGGGCAGCGTCGATCAGGTCGCCGTGCATGTCTATTCACGCGGGCAGGTCACCGAGAGCCAGCGCAGCTTCATGCTGAACACCACGGACGAGACCTGGGGGCAGGACATTCCCGACGCGCGCATCGCGGTGACAGAATGGAACACGGCCGGCAATACGAATTCGCTGGATCGCAGCACCGATTACGGACTGCATCAATCGCACGAGATGCTCAACGTGATGGAGGAATTTCTGCGCTACGACGTGGAAAAAGCGCATGTCTGGCCGCTGGTGCAGAATACGCCCAATGCGTTGAGCGTTGATGACGGGCAGGCCGACCTGACGCCGGGCGGTGCGATGTTCGCAATGATGCAGGACGCGCTGCCGGGCAAGACCGCGATTGATCTGACGCCCGAACCCGGTGCCGATACCGAGGTCGAAGACGACGGTGTTTCGGTGCACGGGTTTTGGGAGCCTGATGAGCTCTTGTTCTACGTCGCGGCAACCGGAGAACAGGGTGCCGATACCAGCGTCGATTTCTCGGGCCTGGCAAGCGATGCCGGTCGTGTCGAAATCTCGGTTCTGGGTGTGGCCGAGGGTGATGCGATTGGCGACACGCGTTCGGACGCGGTGGTCGACATGCTGGATCCGGCAGAGGTCATGGATGGCACGATGCTGTCGGTGCAAATGACGCAAGGCGAAATCATGCAGGTGCGGATGTTCGGATTCACGCCGTCCCGCGATTTTCAAGACGTCATTTCCCAAGAGGCACCCGACGCCTTGCCGGACCCGATGATCGACCCGTTTACCGATGACGGCGCAGCAGAGGACACCGAGCTGCAATTCCCGACGGTGCCATTCACCCCGTCCGACGATGAGTTTCTGGCCGCAGAGCAGGCGGACGCCTATGAGGAAGAGGATGAGGGGGACGACGATCTCGCCGGTCTGGGCGACCTGATGGCGGCGATTCCGTTTCTGGGGCTGCTGGCGCTTTTCATGTAGGTCAGCACGCAGAACGATCGGAAAACACCGCCGGCGTTATCGTCAGCGCACAACGATCTCGTTCGCGCGCACCATGCCCAACATGTCGCGCGTGCGCTCGTCGAGAAGATCGAGATCCAAATAGGTATCCGACAAACGCCGTGTCAGGTTTTCCATCCGCGCAACTTCGCGCTGGAGCTCTGCCAGCTCGGCTGTCAGCTGGCGCGTTTCGACGACAATCTCGGCCCGCCGGAAGACGCCGTAATCGCCCTGAACGGCGGCGAACAGAAAATAGGCGCCGACGCAAAATGCGCCTGCGAAAAACATCAGGCCACCAAGGGCCGGGCGGGTGCGGGTGTGTGTCATGTCATGCCTCGAACCGCACCTCTTGCCGGGTGCGTGCGATCACAGTGGCACAAGCGCTTCGGCGTTGGAAATCCCTTGCCGCCGGTTTTTCCCGACTTGCGCAAATCCGCCCCCGACTGTGGCTTTCAGGGCGCGCCCGGCTGGCAAGGATCAGCCCAAAGCGGCGACGCCCGGCAGGGTTTTGCCTTCCATCCATTCCAGGAACGCCCCGCCTGCGGTCGAGATATAGGTGAAGCTCTCGGCGGCATCGGCCTTGTTCAGCGCCGCAACCGTATCGCCCCCACCGGCGACCGACACCAGCTTGCCCGACCGGCTGAGCCCAGCCGCATAGGCCGCGGCGGCATTGGTGGCGGCATCGAATGGCGGAATTTCGAACGCCCCCAACGGTCCGTTCCAGATCAGCGTTTTCGCGCGGTCAAAGGCTTGAGTGATATGCGCGACGCTGTCGGGGCCGGCATCCAGGATCATCGCATCGTCAGGACAATCCTCCACCTTGACGGTCTCCGCGTCGGCCCCCGCCTTGAACTCGCGCGCCACCACGACGTCTCGCGGCAGCAGCAATTCGCAGCCCGTGGTCATGGCTTTCTCGGCAATCTCACGTGCGGTTTCGGCCAGATCGTGTTCGCAAAGCGATTTGCCCACCGATATGCCTTGCGCGGCCAGAAACGTATTGGCCATGCCGCCGCCGATCACCAGAATGTCGACCTTTTCCACCAGGTTCGACAGCAGATCGAGTTTGGTTGACACTTTTGCGCCCCCCACAACCGCGACGACGGGGCGCTTCGGATCTCCCAATGCCGCTTCCAGCGCGCGCAGTTCGGCTGCCATCAGCCGACCGGCACAGGACGGCAAAAGCTCGGCCACGCCGGTGGTCGAGGCATGTGCACGGTGTGCAGCCGAGAAGGCGTCATTGCAGAACACGTCCACCAGCGAGGCCAGGAATTGTGCCATTTCCGGATCGTTCGCTTCCTCCATCGG
The DNA here is from genome assembly GCF_046592965.1 of Marivita sp. S2033. Lineage (NCBI taxonomy): Bacteria > Pseudomonadati > Pseudomonadota > Alphaproteobacteria > Rhodobacterales > Roseobacteraceae > Marivita > Marivita sp. S2033. Next base: position 377,730 of record NZ_JBISBV010000003.1, on the reverse strand, counting down.
GCTGAACCGGGTGTTCTCGATCAAGACAACCGCGTCGCCCGGCAAGGCGTCGATCTCTTCGCGTGACGGGCGTTCCATGAACACCACGTCGCGTCCAAGCGCAGTTTCCAGCGCCGGAAGGACAAGGCGCAAACTCATCTCGGGGTTCGGTTTGCCCTTGGGGCGGCCAAAATGCGCCAGCAGGATCGGCGATCCGCCCTTGGCCAGGATGTCGGTGATCGTCGGCACGATGCGCTGGATGCGGGTGTCATCGGTGACTTGGCCATCCTCGAACGGCACGTTGATGTCGACCCGCGTGAGCACGCGTTTGCCGTCCAGATCCATATCGTCGAGCGTTTTCCAGGCCATCATGTCCTCCAGGTTGACTTGCACAAGTGATGGCGGCGCGCGCGGCAATGGTCAATGCGGTCCTTGGCAATCGGCCAAGCGCGGCTTAAGTCTTGAGCCAAGAATTCTAAAGCAAAGGAGTGCGGCATGGCCGAGATCAAAGACCCCGAGAACACCATTCTGATGGAGCTGAAAGGCGGCACCGTGACGATCGAGTTGCTGCCCGATGTGGCCCCGAAACACGCCGAGCGGATGAAGGAACTGGCGCGCGCGGGTGCCTATGACAACGTGGCCTTTCACCGGGTGATCGACGGGTTCATGGCGCAGACCGGCGACGTGGAGCATGGCGATATGGAGGACAATTTCAACATCCGCCGCGCGGGCACAGGCGGCTCCGATCTGCCGGATTTGCCGGCCGAGTTTTCCAAACTGCCGCATGATCGCGGGACCCTGGGCGCAGCGCGATCGCAAAACCCGAACTCTGCCAACTCGCAGTTCTTCATCAATTTCACCGACAACAATTTCCTCAATGGCCAATACACAGTCTATGGCCGTGTGGTGTCCGGCATGGAGCATGTCGACGCGCTGACACGCGGCGAGCCGCCCGCGAACCCGGACCGGATGATTTCGGTCAAGGTGGCTGCCGATGCGTAAACTGGCAATCGTCTTGAGTGTCCTGGCGTCTCCGGCGCTGGCAACAGGTTTGCAGATCGAGGTGTCCGGCGAGGCCAATGGCACCGTCACCATCGATCTGTTCGAAGATGTGGCACCGGCTCATGTGGAACGCATCACCACGCTGGCCAAGGACGGCGCCTATGACGGCGTGGTGTTCCACCGCGTGATTGACGGCTTCATGGCGCAAACCGGCGATGTGGAGTTCGGCAAGCTCGACGGCGGTGACATGGCGATGGCCGGACGCGGTGCATCCGACTTGCCGGATCTGCCGGCGGAATTCTCCGATCTGGCGTTTGATCGCGGCGTCATCGGCATGGCGCGGTCGCAAAACCCCGATTCGGGGAATTCCCAGTTCTTCATCATGTTTGACGAGGGCTATTTCCTCAACGGCCAATACACCGTTGTCGGCGAAGTCACCGATGGCATGGATGTGGTCGATGCGATCAAACGCGGCACTGGCCAGAACGGTGCGGTGATCGGCCAGCCGGACGTGATGTCATCGGTCAGCGTGACCGACTGAAATCAGGCGCGGCCTTTCCCGGGCCGCGCCGTTTTTTCAGCCCAGTTTGACCAGCGCGTGGCGCTTCTTGCCGGCGCTGAGCTTGATCGGGCGCGACAGAGCGTCGGCGTCGATCATCAATCCGGCATCCGTAAGAGGCGCATCATCCATTCGCGCGCCGTTTTCGGCGATCAGGCGCTTGGCCTCCTTGCCGGATTTCGCCAACCCCGCTCGCACGATCAATTGCACCACGGAAATGCCCTCCGCGATTTCAGAGCGCTCCAATGCGACGGTGGGCAGGTCGTCGCCAACGCCGCCCTTCTCGAACACCTCGCGTGCCGTCGCTTCGGCGGCGGCGGCGGCTTCGGCCCCGTGGCAGAGGGTCGTGACCTCATTGGCAAGAATGATCTTGGCGTCATTGATCTCCGATCCGGCCAGCGCGCCGAGCCGGTCGCAGTCCTCGATCGGCAACTCTGTGTAGAGCTTGAGGAACCGGCCCACATCGGCATCGGTGGTGTTGCGCCAGAATTGCCAGAATTCGTAAGGTGACAGCATATCGGCATTGAGCCAGATCGCGCCGCCCGCCGATTTACCCATCTTGCGCCCGTCGCTGGTGGTGAGGAGCGGCGAGGTCAGGCCGTAGATCTCGTGATCCAGCACCCGGCGCGTCAGGTCGATGCCGTTGACGATATTGCCCCATTGATCCGATCCGCCCATCTGCAACAGGCAGCCATAGCGGCGGTTCAGTTCAAGGAAATCATAGGCCTGCAAAATCATGTAGTTGAATTCAAGGAATGACAGAGACTGTTCGCGATCCAGTCGCGATTTCACCGATTCAAACGACAGCATCCGGTTGACGCTGAAATGCCGCCCGATATCGCGCAGGAAATCGAGGTAGTTCAACCCGTCCAGCCACTCGGCATTGTTGAGCATCAGCGCGTCGGTCGGACCGTCGCCATAGGTCAGGTACTTGGCAAAAACCTGCTTCATGCCGTCGATATTCGCGTCGATCTGCTCCGGCGTCAGCAAGGGGCGTTCATCGGCGCGAAAACTCGGGTCGCCCACCTTGGTGGTGCCGCCGCCCATCAGAGTGATCGGCTTATGCCCGGTCTTTTGCAGCCAGCGCAGCATCATGATGTTGAGCAGATGGCCCACATGCAGCGATTTGGCTGTCGCGTCATAGCCGATATAGGTCGGCACGATGCCCTCGCTCAACGCCTCGTCGAGCCCTTGATAATCGGTGCAATCGGCCAAAAAGCCACGTTGCATCATGGTCGCCATGAAGTCCGATTTGGGATGGTAGGTCATCGCATTGCCTCGTTATAGAATGTGCAGGCAGCTATAAGCAGGGCAGGTGAAAAGGTGAAGGGCAAGTTGGGCGCAGAGCCGGTTTGGGCCGTCGGAACGATGTCGGGCACGTCCTTGGACGGTGTCGATGCAGCCTGCGTGCTCACCGACGGGGTGACGATCTCGAAATTCGGCGCATCTGCCTATCGCGCATATTCAGGCGAGGAACAGGCAGTGATCCGCGCTGCCTTGGGAAAGTGGCCGGATGAGGATGTGGCTGCGGCCGCACGCGTCGTTCTGCGTGCCCATATCGAAGCGCTCGGCGGTCTTGACGCAGAGATCGTGGGCTTCCACGGCCAGACCCTTGCGCATGATCCCGATGGCCGCGGCACGCATCAGGCGGGTGATGGCTCTGCACTGGCCGAGGCGCTGGGGCGCACGGTGGTCTGGGATTTCAGATCCTCGGATGTCGAAATGGGCGGCCAGGGCGCACCGCTTGCGCCGTTTTTTCATTGGGCCTGTGCAAAATGGATCCGCGCGACCGCTCCGGTGGCGTTTCTCAATCTGGGTGGCGTCGGCAATCTGACCTGGGTTGACCCGACCTCCGCAAGCCCCGACGCATCCGGCGCGCTGGTGGCGTTCGATACGGGCCCGGCGAATGCGCCGATCAATGACCTGATGATGCAACGGCGCGGTGTTGCGTTTGACAAGGACGGCGCATTGGCCGCCAGGGGGCAGGTGGTGGACGGCGCGCTGGAACTGTTTCTGGACGAGGGCTATTTCCGCAAGATACCACCGAAGTCTCTGGATCGGAACGATTTCTCCCTGATGCTGGATCTTGTACGCGAGTTGAGCGACGAAGACGCCGCGGCGACGATGACAGCGATGGCCGCAGCGGCGGTGATGCAGGGGATGGAGCACTGCCCGACGCCGCCTGTGCGCTTGCTTGTCACCGGCGGCGGGCGGCACAATCAGGTGATGATGGCGATGCTGGCCACCGCCCTCGATTGCGCGGTGGAGCCTGTCGAAGCCGTCGGTCTGGATGGCGACATGCTGGAAGCGCAAGCCTTCGCCTATCTGGCGGTGCGCGTCCTGCGGGGCATGCCAACCTCGGCCCCCGGCACCACGGGCGTGCGCGCACCGGTCGGGGGCGGGCAGGTGTCGAGGGTGTGAGGCCTGCCGATGGTTTGCGCGGTTTGCACATGTCGGAGCCTCCGGCGGAGGTATTTGCAGCCCAAAGAAACCGGGGTGATCTAAAGGAATGCCCGCCACGCGAGTGACGTGACGGGCATGAAGCGTGCTGGTGTGTGCCAGAGGCTTCTTCGGGCACGGCCATCGGCCCCTCGGCCTGTACCGCACCGGTCATGCTGGCACGTTAAGCTTAACAAAGGGTTTCTTCGGGCCAAAATACCTCGGGGTGAGGCCATTGGCCGAGGGGCGGAGCCCCTGGTTGCGCACACCTCAGCCGCCAGTGTGGCTCATGTGGCGAGAGACGCGGCCATCCACCGACTGGCGCGAATAGTCGAAATCGTGCCCCTTGGGTTTCAGCGCAATGGCGGCGCGAATTGCGGCTTCCAACGGCGCGTCGCTGTCAGGATGGTTGCGCAGCGCACTGCGCAGGTCGGCGTTGTCTTCTTGACCAAGACACATGAACAATTCGCCCGTGCATGTCAGGCGCACGCGGTTGCAGCTTTCGCAGAAATTATGCGTCAGCGGTGTGATGAAGCCGATCTTCTGGCCGGTTTCCTCAATCCGCACATACCGGGCCGGGCCGCCTGTACGCTCGGGCAGGTCGGTCAGGGTATATCGCGCGCGCAGATCGTCGCGCAAGTCGCTGAGCTTCCAGTACTGGCCAAGCCGGTCCTCGTTGCCGATATCGCCCATCGGCATGACTTCGATGAACGTCAGGTCCATGTCTCGCGCGGCGCACCATTCAGTGAGGGTGAACAGTTCATCCTCGTTGAAGCCTTTGAGCGCAACCGCGTTGATCTTGACCCGCAATCCGGCATTTTGAGCCGCATCGATGCCCTTGAGCACCTGCGGCAAGCGTCCCCAGCGCGTGACGTCGGCGAATTTGCCCTCGTCCAGCGTATCCAGCGAGATGTTGACGCGGCGCACGCCTGCGTCAGACAGTTGGTCTGCAAACCGCGTCAGTTGTGAACCGTTTGTCGTCAGGGTCAATTCCTTGAGGGTGCCGGCCTCGAGATGGCGCGTCATGGCGCGGAAAAACGTCATGATGTCGCGCCGGACCAGCGGCTCTCCGCCGGTGATGCGCAGTTTCTCGACGCCCAGTCGCACGAAGGTCGAGCACATGCGATCGAGTTCCTCGAGGGTGAGAAGCTCTTTCTTGGGCAGAAACGTCATGTTTTCCGACATGCAATAGACGCAGCGGAAATCGCAGCGGTCGGTGACGGAAACACGCAAGTAGTCGATGGCGCGCTGGAACGGGTCAATTAGCGGTGTCATGCCAATGACCCTAGTCATTCGCTTGTGGCTGGGCAAGTATGGCAGGACGAAATGACACGGGCTCACCGGGTGGAGGCGAATATGCGAATTGCGATTGGATTACTGGGGCTTGGCATGACGTTGGCCGGGTGTGCCCAGGTTGGACTGTCACCCTCATCCGGCGACAGCGGGCAGGTCCGTCCGCAACAGCGCCCCGAGGTGACGGAGATGACGGCGCGCAAACCGCCGTCATCGGCGCGGACTGCCGAAGAATTTGACACCACGACAGCCCAGGAGCGTGCCGCGGCCGCAGCGCCGAAGGCCAGCAGCGAGCGGGCGCTGGGATCGACCACGGTGTCTCTGGGCGATCCCGCGCGCCCCGGATTCTGGATCGAGACGCCACTGGTATCGTCCGAAGGGTCGGGCCGGGTGGTCTATCCGGCGACCGGCAAGGCCTCTCAGGTGGACTTGCTGCCAATTGACGGGCCGCCAACGGCAGGGAGCCGCATGTCGCTTGCGGCAATGCGGCTGATCGGTGTTCCCTTGACCGGATTGGTGGATGTGGACGTGTTTTCGGGCGGTTAGATGGATTTATTCAACCGTGACGGACTTCGCGAGGTTGCGCGGTTGGTCAACATCGGTGCCTTTTGCGATGGCGGCGTGATAGGCCAGCAACTGTGCGGGCAAGGCATAGAGCAAAGGCGACAGGATGGGGTTCACGGTGGGGAGCACAACGCTCTGCCAGACGTCCGCGCCTGCCGCGTCCGCCCCAGCGGAATCGGTGATCAGACAGACTTTCCCGCCGCGCGCCATGACCTCGTGCATGTTGGACACTGTCTTGTCGAACAAGGCATCGCGAGGCGCCATGACGACCACGGGAACTGTTTTGTCGATCAACGCGATCGGGCCATGCTTGAGTTCACCTGATGCATAAGCTTCGGCGTGTATATAGCTGATTTCCTTCAGCTTCAATGCGCCCTCAAGTGCAAGAGGGAACATCAGGCCGCGGCCCAGGAACAAGACATCCCGTGCCTCTGCGATCTGTTGTGCAGCGGCGGCCAAGGCGGGTTCGCGGTCCAGCGTTGCGTTGAAGAGACCTGGCAAGGCGCGCAAGTCGCCGAGCAGGTCAGCAAGTGCGGATGCGCTCAATTCACCGCGCTGCTGAGCGGCCCGTAAGGCGAGCAAAAGCAGCGTGTTGAGCTGACATGTGAACGCTTTGGTCGACGCGACACCGATCTCGACTCCGGCGTGAATGGGAAGCGCCACGTCGCTCTCGCGGGCAATCGAACTTTGATCAACATTGACCACCGACAGGATGGTGTCTGCCTTGCCTCTGCAATAACGCAGCGCAGCCAAAGTGTCGGCCGTTTCCCCGGATTGCGAGACAAACACCGCGACGGTGCCCTCCGTAACGGGCGGTTCGCGATACCGGAATTCCGAGGCGACATCGACCTCGACCGGCAAACGCGCGATCTGTTCGAACCAGTATTTGGCCGTCAGACAGGCGTAATAGGCCGTGCCACAGGCCACCATGGTGAGGCGGTGCACCTTGGTGAAATCGGGCAGCGTGTCAGGGAACAGGATGGTATTGCCGTCCAGATAGGCACGCAGGGCGTCGGCCAGAACGGTGGGCTGTTCGGCAATCTCCTTGGCCATGAAATGCTTGTGGCCGGCTTTGTCGACACGGGTGGCATCGGTGTTGATATGGGTTTGCGGTCGCGACACGATGGCGCCGGTATCGTCATATATTTCAACGGACTGGCGTGTCAGGACGGCGCAATCGCCTTCTTCGAGATAGGTGATCGTGCCGGTCAAAGGAGCCAACGCGATGGCGTCCGAACCGACATACATCTCGCCGGTTCCGTGCCCGATGGCCAAAGGGCTGCCACGGCGGGCGGCGACGATCAGGTCGTCCTGTCCTTCGAACAGGAAGGCCAGTGCAAAGGCGCCTTCCAGACGGTTGAGGCAGGTGCGCGCGGCCTCGATGTGGGGCAGTCCCTCGCGCAGGTAATGGTGCGTCAGGAGGGCAATCGTTTCGGTGTCGGTATCGGTCTGCGGGGTGATGCCATGAGTGGCAAGTTCAGCGCGCAAGTCTTTGAAATTCTCGATGATTCCGTTGTGAACGACTGCGACAGGGCCGGATTTGTGCGGGTGGGCGTTCGCGGTGTTCGGGGCGCCGTGGGTGGCCCAGCGGGTGTGGCCGATGCCGGATTTTCCGGGCAGCGGATCATGCACCAGAAGGTCGGACAGGTTGACCAGCTTGCCCACGGCGCGGCGGCGGTCGAGGTGGCCGTCGTTGACAGTCGCGATCCCGGCGCTGTCATAGCCGCGATATTCAAGCCGTTTGAGCGCCTCGACCAGAAGCGGGGCGGCTTCGTGTTGCCCCAGAACGCCGACGATTCCGCACATATGCCTAGCCCTTTGCCTGTTTCTTGGCGCGTAGGAGGCTGAAGAGCTTGCGCGCAAAGCCTGGTTTGTTGGTCTGTTCGGTGCGCCCGATGGCCATTGCGCCGTCGGGAACGTCTTTGGTGACGGTCGTGGCGGTGGCGGTCATGGCCTCGTCGCCAATGGTGACGGGCGCGACAAGCATGGTGTTTGATCCGATGAACACGTCGCGCCCGATGGTCGTGCGGTGTTTCATCACGCCGTCATAGTTGCAGGTGATCGTGCCTGCGCCGATGTTGCTGCGCGCGCCGATGTCGGCGTCGCCAATATAGGTCAGGTGATTGACCTTGGCGCCTTCGTCGATGGCTGCGTTCTTGATCTCGACAAAATTGCCGACATGCACGTCTTCGGCCAGTTCCGCACCGGGGCGCAGACGGGCAAAGGGGCCGACGGTGGCACCTCGGCTGACATGGGCACCTTCGAGGTGGCTGAAGGCGCGGATGCGCGCGCCGGATTCGACAGTGACTCCGGGGGCGAAGATCACGTTCGGCTCGATCTCGGCGTCGCGTCCGATTGTGGTGTCGTAGGACAGGAAGACCGTGTCGGGCGCCTGCATCTGCACGCCACTTGCTATCAACTCCTGCCGCTTGCGGGTTTGAAACGTGGTTTCGGCCGCGGCCAGTTCGATACGGGAATTGATGCCGATGGTCTCGGCTTCGTCGCAGGTGACGGCTGTGGCAGTCAGTCCGCGTTGACGCGCGATTTCAACAATGTCGGTGAGGTAGTATTCCTTGGACGCATTTTTATTTCCGATCGCGGCAACCAGATCAAAGAGGCATTTGGCGTCGGCGCAAATGACGCCTGAATTACAGAGCGTTATGCCGCGTTCTTCATCTGTCACGTCCTTATATTCCACGATGCGCAACAATGAATTGCCGTCCGTGATCAACCGGCCGTAGAGGCCCGGATCGGGTGCCTCGAACCCCAGAACGACGACGTCGTGGTTGTTGCGCGCGTCCAGCATTGTGCGGAGGGTTTCCGTGCTGATGAACGGCGTGTCGCCGTATAGCACGATGATATCGCCCTCAAACCCGCTCAACGCATTGCGCGACTGGGCTACGGCGTGTCCGGTGCCGAGCTGCTCTTCCTGCCGCACCGCAACCGCGTCGCCGTCAAAGTCGCGCGCCGCTGCTTCCACCAGTTCAGCGCCGTGGCCGGTGACCACCACCGTGCGCTCGGGCTCCAGCGCCGAGGCCGACAACATCGCATGGTGCAAGAGCGGTGCACCGCCGATCTTGTGCAGGACTTTGGGAAGGTCCGATTCCATCCGGGTGCCTTTGCCTGCCGCAAGAATGACGAGGGCTGTGCTCATGTACGTTTCTCTTTGTGTTTTGCCTGCTCTCCTTTTATCGGTCTGAACCGATGCCGCAAGGCGCACCGCTTCACACATGGTTGCGGGTTGTGACAGGAGAGACGCAGTGCGAACGGTGATTTTCGATCTTGATGGCACCTTGGCTGACACCAGCGGCGATCTGATCGCCGCGGCGAACCATTGTTTCGAGCGCATGGGAGTGACAGCGCGGCTTGATCCATCTCGCGACGCCGGAACGGCGCTGAAGGGCGGCAAGGCGATGCTGACGCTCGGGCTTGAACGCGAGGGTCGCATGTCGGCCGATCTGGTGGAGCAATGGTATCCGGAATTGCTGGGTGCCTATGGCGAGGCGCTGGATGTGCATACGGTGATGTATCCCGGCGCGATGGCGGCGGTCGAGGCGCTGAAATCGTCGGGAATGTGCGTCGGTATCTGCACCAACAAGCCCGAAGGTCTGGCCCAGACGTTGATGACGCGGCTCGGCGTGCGCGATGCGTTCGGCTCTCTGGTCGGGGCGGACACCCTGGCGACGCGAAAACCCGATGCCGCGCCCTTTGTGGCGGCGGTCGAGCGGGCCGGCGGGATGGTGACACGCAGTTGCCTGATCGGCGACACGGTCACCGACCGCGACACCGCGCGCGCCGCGAAGGTGCCGTGTGTCCTGGTCGGGTTCGGCCCCGGCGGCGGCGATATGGCGGCGCTCGAGCCTGAAGCGATAATCGGGCATTTCGATGAATTGCCCGAGGTTGCGCTGCAATTGCTGGGCTAGGTCATTTCGCCTGATAAAGCGGCACGGTCGACATCGACACCTTGGCCGACCCGTCAGTCAACTCGGCCGCATGGGCGAGGTAGATCAACGTCTGGTTTTCCTCATCGAAGATTCGCTTGATGCGCAGCGATTTCAGGATGATGGATCGCGATGTGCGAAAGACCTCCTCGCCGCTTTCGCCAAGATCGATATCGCCAATCGAGATCGGCCCGGTCTGACGGCAGGAGATCGACGCGTTCGAGGGATCCTCGAACCAGTTGCCCTTGCTGAGTCGGTCGATGAGTCCACGTTCGAAGTAGGCGATGTGACAGGTCACGCCCTGGACTTCCGGATCGTTGATCGCCTCGATGATGATGTCGTTGCCGACCCAATCCACACCGACTTCGCCCACTTCCTTGGCAACGGTTGGCGTGGCGAGACCCAGAAGGGCGGCGATGAGGGCGATGCGCATGGCGGTTCCTTTTTGATGTTCTGAATGTCCGGTGCGACGCTTATTCCATCGCCGGCTGTTGCTGACAACGCTTGACCGATGGGATTGGTTGCCGTTAAGATTTGAACAAGCGTTCAATAAATCCGCTCTGGGGAGAAGCGAATGTTCACCGCGACCATGCAATTCGATTTGGGTGAAGACGTCAACGCGCTGCGCGAGATGGTGCATCGCTGGGCGCAGGACCGCGTCAAACCGATGGCGGCCAAAATTGACGAAACCAACGAATTTCCGCCGGAATTATGGACGGAAATGGGCGAATTGGGCCTGCACGGAATCACCGTGGACGAGGAATATGGCGGCGCCGGGATGAGCTATCTGGCCCACACCGTCGCGGTTGAGGAAGTGGCGCGTGCCTCGGCTTCCGTTTCCTTGAGCTACGGCGCGCATTCGAATCTCTGCGTCAACCAGATCAAGCTGAACGGCACGGAAGAGCAAAAGCACAAATATCTGCCGGACCTCATTTCCGGCAAGCATGTTGGCGCTCTGGCGATGTCCGAACCCGGATCGGGATCGGACGTTGTCTCGATGAAGCTGCGCGCGGAAAAGCGCAACGATCATTATCGGCTGAGCGGCAACAAGTACTGGATCACCAACGGCCCGGATGCCGAAACCTTGGTTGTGTATGCCAAGACCGACCCGGACGCGGGGTCCAAGGGAATCACCGCGTTCCTGATCGAAAAAGGCATGTCGGGTTTCAGCACCAGCCCGCATTTCGACAAACTGGGGATGCGCGGCTCCAACACGGCCGAGCTGATCTTTGACGGCGTCGAAGTGCCGTTCGACAATATCCTTGGCCAAGAAGGCAAGGGCGTGCGTGTTCTGATGTCCGGTCTGGATTACGAACGCGTCGTGCTCGCGGGCATTGGCCTTGGCATCATGGCGGCCTGTCTGGACGAGATCATGCCCTACATGGCCGAACGCAAGCAATTCGGCCAGCCGATTGGCAGCTTCCAGCTGATGCAGGGCAAGATGGCCGATATGTACACCGCGATGAATTCGGCCCGTGCTTATGTCTACGAGGTTGCCAAGGCGTGTGACCGCGGCGACGTGACCCGTCAGGATGCGGCAGCGTGCTGCCTTTATGCCAGTGAACAGGCGATGGTGCAGGCACATCAGGCGGTGCAGGCGATGGGAGGCGCGGGTTTCCTGGCCGACGCTCCGGTGGCGCGGCTGTTCCGCGACGCCAAGCTGATGGAGATTGGCGCGGGCACCTCCGAAATCCGGCGTATGTTGGTGGGACGCGAGATGATGGCGGCGATGGGGTGAGCCGGTGCCGCGCTGGCTCTGGTTCGTTCCATTGGGCCTTGCAACAGTGTTTGGCGCGTTGATGGCGTTTCGCTATGGTTGGATTGCGGCCACGATAACGGAGACCGATGTGATTGAGGCAATGGCACACCGCTACGCGACCCAGGATGGCGGACCGGATGCGCGCGCCAGCGACTGCGTGGGGCTTGCCGGGCAGGTCGACGGTGCGTGGATCACCGTGCGCTGTGCCGACACCGCCTATCACGTCTCGCGCCTTGGCAGGCTGATCTCGGTCTCGATGCCGCAAGGACCGGCCATATGACGACTCGCCCGATGCTGCGCCCCGCGCCCTACGACACCCTGCGCAAGCGGTTCGACTGGGATCTTCCCGCGACGCTGAACATGGCGCATCAGGTTTGTGACGGTTGGGCCGCGACCGAGCCGGATCGGGTCGCTCTGATTGATCTGTCCGGTGACCATCGCCGCGAAGTCACTTATGAACAATTGTGGCACATGTCGCGGCGGGTCGAGGCGACGTTGCTGAAATACGGCGTCATGCGGGGCGACCGCGTTGGCGTTTTGCTCAGCCAGTCACCCCTGACCGCCGCCGCCCATATCGCGATCTGGCGCATGGGCGCGATTTCGGTGCCATTGTTCAAGCTCTTCAAGCGCGACGCCCTGCGATCACGGATCGAGGACAGCGGCGCGGGCGTGGTGGTGACGGATCTGGAAGGCGCGGTCGCGCTGACCGGGTTCGGGGTCAAGGCGATCACCCGCACCGATTTGATCGGCGCCGGTTCGGCCAGCCATGCCGGCGTCGAGACCTCGCCCGAGGATGCCGCCGTGCTGATCTACACCAGCGGCACCACCGGATCGCCAAAAGGCGCGCTGCACGCCCATCGGGTGTTGACCGGCCATTTGCCGGGGGTCGAGATGAGCCATGATTTTCTGGGCCAGCCCGAGGACGTGCTCTGGACACCCGCTGACTGGGCGTGGATCGGCGGGCTGTTTGACGTGCTGATGCCGGGGCTGGCGATTGGTGTGCCTGTGGTGGCGGCGCGGATGGCCAAGTTCACCGTCGAGGAATGCGCGAGGATTTGCGCGCAAGGCTCTGTGCGCAATGTGTTTTTCCCGCCCACGGCTTTGCGGATGATGAAGTCGCAAGACGCGCGTATTGACGGCCTGCGCTCCATCGCCAGTGGCGGCGAACCGCTGGGTGCCGAGATGCTGGACTGGGGCCGCAAGGCGTTCGGCGTGGCGATCAACGAATTCTACGGACAGACCGAATGCAACATGATCGTGTCCTCCTGCGGTGCGAGCTTTGACGCGGTACCGGGCGCGATGGGCCGTGCGGTGCCGGGCCATCAGGTCGAGATCATCGACCCCGATGGCCGCATCTGCGACGGCGAGGGCGATATCGCCGTGCGCCGCGGATCGGCGTCGATGTTCCTGGAATACTGGCGTAGGCCCGAGGAAACGGCGGCCAAGTTTAACGGCGACTGGCTGCTGACCGGCGACCGCGGGACCAAGGACGGCGATACGCTGCGGTTCGTCGGGCGCGAGGATGACGTCATCACGTCATCGGGCTATCGCATCGGCCCGGCCGAGATCGAGGATTGCCTGCTGACCCACCCGGCGGTCGCGACCTGTGGCGTTGTGGGCAAGCCCGATCCGATGCGCACCGAGATCGTCAAAGCCTATGTGGTGCGCAAATCCGGCATTAGCGTTTCCGAAAGGGATCTTCAGGATTGGGTCAAGGAACGGCTGGCAAGCTATTCTTACCCAAGGGAAATCACGTTTCTGGATGAATTGCCCATGACCGTGACCGGCAAGGTCATCCGCAAGGAACTCAAGCGACGTGCGACGGAGGAGGGAAACCCATGAGACAAGTGCTGTTTGCAGCTGCGCTTCTGGCCTGTCCGCAACTTGGTCTGGCGCAGGAACTTGGCGTCGACCGGACCTATGTGCGCGGCTGCTTCGCCGCCACCGAGGTGGGCGAGATTTATCCGTCCTGTCTGGGACAGGCTGCGACCGCCTGTCAGGCGCTGCCGGGCGGATCGACGACAATCGGCATCTCCGAGTGCATTCAGGCCGAGACGGTCGAATGGGACGCGGTCCTGAATGAGGAATACAAGGCCACGCAATCCGCATTGGCAGACATGGATCGCCAGGGCGTCATCGCGGGGATGGTCCGCACCGACGCCCTGCGCGATGCGCAGCGGGCGTGGATCGCGTTCCGCGACGCCGATTGCGGCGCACGATATGCGATCTGGCAAGACGGCACGCTGCGCACCATCGTCGGGGCCAATTGCCACCTGACCATGACGGCACAGCGTGCCCTCGAATTACGCGATATGCGAGGACAATGACATGAAGCTGCAATCACAGGCGATTCCCTCGTCTGAACAGTTCAAGACCAACCAGTCTGCACATCGCGAGGCGCTGGCGGAAATCCGCAGCGCCGCCGAGACTGCCGCCCTGGGTGGCGGAGAGCGGTCCCGTGAACGGCATGTGTCGCGCGGCAAGATGCTGCCGCGTGACCGGGTGGCGAACCTGCTCGATCCGGGCAGCCCGTTCCTTGAAGTCGGCGCGGTGGCCGCGCACGGCATGTATGACGGCGCCGCTCCGGCGGCGGGTGTGATCGCGGGCATCGGCAAGGTGAAGGGCCGTCAGGTCATGGTGGTGTGCAACGACGCCACCGTGAAGGGCGGCACCTATTATCCGATGACCGTCAAGAAACACCTGCGCGCGCAGGAGATCGCCGAGGAAAACCATCTGCCCTGCATCTACCTCGTGGATTCGGGCGGCGCGAACCTGCCCAATCAGGATGAGGTGTTCCCCGATCGCGACCATTTCGGGCGCATCTTCTACAATCAGGCCCGCATGTCGGCCAAGGGCATCGCGCAGATCGCCGTCGTCATGGGTTCCTGCACGGCGGGCGGCGCCTATGTGCCTGCGATGTCGGACGTGACGATCATCGTGAAAGAGCAAGGCACGATCTTTCTGGCCGGACCGCCTTTGGTAAAAGCGGCGACCGGTGAGGTTGTCACCGCCGAGGATCTGGGCGGCGGCGACGTGCACACGCGGCTGTCAGGCGTTGCGGATTATCTGGCCGAGGATGACGCGCATGCGCTGGCGCTGGCGCGGCGTGCGGTCGGCAGCCTTGGCGCGCAGAGATTGCCGGTCCTGCGCCAGTCATCGGAACCGCCGGCCTATGACCCGGACGAGATCTTCGGCGTCGTACCGGGGGATCTGCGCACGCCTTACGATATCCGCGAGGTGATCGCGCGGCTGGTGGATGGCTCCTATTTCGACGAGTTCAAACCGCGCTTCGGAGACACATTGGTGACCGGATTCGCCCATGTCGATGGGTGGCCGGTCGGGATCGTCGCCAACAATGGCGTGCTGTTTTCCGAAGCCGCCCAGAAGGGCGCACATTTCATCGAACTCTGCTCGCAGCGGAAAATCCCCCTGGTGTTCCTGCAAAACATCACCGGCTTCATGGTCGGGCGTAAATACGAGAACGAGGGCATCGCGCGGCATGGGGCCAAGATGGTCACGGCGGTGGCCTGCACCAGCGTGCCCAAGATCACCATGCTGGTGGGGGGCTCTTTCGGAGCAGGCAATTACGGCATGGCCGGACGCGCCTACCAGCCGCGCTTTCTGTGGACCTGGCCGAACAGCCGGATCTCGGTGATGGGCGGCGCACAGGCGGCAGGCGTCTTGGCAACGGTCAAACGCGACGCGATCAAGCGGGCTGGCGGCACGTGGTCGGATCAGGAAGAGGCCGATTTCAAACGCCCCACGACAGAGATGTTCGAGACCCAGTCGCATCCGCTTTACGCCTCGGCACGGCTTTGGGATGACGGCGTGATTGATCCGCGCAAATCGCGGGATGTGCTGTCATTGTCGCTGGAGGCGGCGTTGAATGCGCCGGTTGAAGACACGCGTTTCGGGGTGTTCCGGATGTGATCGACGTGGACGCCAGGTCTTTCACGGCGCGTGGGCAGGGCTATATTCGCGCAGCGAATGTGACGGCCCATCCGTCCGCAATGCCTGAAGACCCGATTGGGGGCCAGCCCCCAAACGCAGGTCTGATTGGGGGCCAGCCCCCAAACCCCCGGAGTTTTCCGGGCAAGATGAAAGGGAGCGGTGGTGCTTCATGTTTGACACGATTCTGATTGCGAACCGGGGTGAGATTGCCTGCCGGGTGATTGACACATGTCGCCGGCTCGGGGTGCGCACGGTTGCCGTGCATTCGGATGTGGACGCCACCGCGCGCCATGTCGAGATGGCAGATCACGCCGTGTCGCTCGGCGGCGCGTCGCCAGCAGAGAGCTATTTGCGCGGCGATGCGATCATCGACGCCGCGCGTGCGAGCGGAGCGCAGGCGATCCATCCGGGGTATGGCTTCCTGTCGGAAAACCCCGATTTCGTTGACGCGGTCGAAGCGGCGGGGCTGGTCTTTATCGGCCCGTCGGCATCGGCAATCCGCGCGATGGGGTTGAAGGACGCGGCCAAGGATTTGATGCAGAAGGCCGGCGTGCCGGTGGTGCCGGGGTATCAGGGGGCCGAGCAGGCTCCCGATGCGCTGGCGGCTGAAGCCGAGGCGATCGGATATCCGGTGTTGATCAAGGCTGTTGCCGGGGGCGGCGGCAAGGGGATGCGTCTGGTCGAAAAGCCCCGCGACTTTGCCGATGCGTTGGCCTCGGCGCAATCAGAGGCGCGCGCGGCATTCGGCAATGCGCATGTGCTGATCGAGAAATACATCACCAGCCCGCGTCATATCGAGGTGCAGGTTTTCGGGGACGGCACCCGGGCCGTGCA
Source organism: Marivita sp. S2033 (assembly GCF_046592965.1). NCBI lineage: Bacteria > Pseudomonadati > Pseudomonadota > Alphaproteobacteria > Rhodobacterales > Roseobacteraceae > Marivita > Marivita sp. S2033. The sequence continues at coordinate 361,409 of NZ_JBISBV010000003.1, read as the reverse complement.
TCTGTTCGAGCGCGACTGTTCGTTGCAGCGCCGCCATCAGAAGGTGATCGAGGAAGCGCCCGCACCCGGCATGACCGACGAGGTACGCGCGGCGATGGGTGCCGCGGCGGTGCGCGCCGCCGAGGCGATCGGCTACAAGGGTGCTGGCACGGTCGAGTTCATTGTCGACGGCTCGGACGGTCTGCGCACCGACGGGTTCTGGTTCATGGAGATGAACACCCGCCTTCAGGTGGAACATCCGGTCACCGAGGCGATCACCGGAGTTGATCTGGTGGAATGGCAGTTGCAGGTGGCCGCAGGCGCACCGTTGCCTCGTGCGCAAGAGGAGCTTGGCATTGACGGTCACGCCTTCGAGGCGCGGCTTTATGCCGAGGACGTGCCGGCGGGGTTTCTGCCGGCGACGGGGCGGCTGTCGCATCTGGCGTTTCCGCCCGATGCGCGGGCCGATACCGGGGTGCGCAGCGGCGATGTGATCTCGCCGCATTACGACCCGATGATTGCAAAGATCATCGTGCATGGACCCTCCCGAGAGGTGGCGTTGCGCAAGTTGCGTCGGGCCCTGGCGCAGACCGAGGTGGCCGGAACCGTGACCAATCTGGCGTTTCTCGGCGCTCTGGCGCGCCATGAGGGATTTTCGGCAGGCGAGGTGGATACCGGCCTGATCGGACGCGACCTTGATGCGCTGACCGATCTGTCTGCTCCGCCGCCCGAGGCGCTGGCGCAGGCGGCGTTGATGCTGACCGGATTGGACCGCGCGCCCGAGCCTCTGGACGGGTTCGCGCTTTGGGACGCGTTGGCACAGGACATCACTCTGCGCGTCGGCGAGGACGACATCGATCTGCGCCTGACCGTGCAGGGTCCGGGACAGGTCGAGGTGACGGTGGCGGACACAAGCGTTGTCGCGCGGTTCGGAGCCAATGGCTGGCGCTATCAGGGGCAGGCGGCGCGGCCGGCATATCTTCTCGGGGGCGGTGTAACGCTGTTTGGAGCAGAGCCGCTGGTCGTCGAGCGGGTCGATCCGCTGGCGCGCGCTGAGGGTGCAGGAGCCGGGAGCGGTCTGGTCGAGGCGCCGATGCCGGGTCTCGTGCGCTCGGTTTTCGTCGCGGTGGGCGACACGGTTGCAAAAGGCGACCGACTGGCCATTCTGGAGGCGATGAAGATGGAGCATGCGCTGCTTGCGGCGCGTGACGGGATCGTGGCCGAGGTCATGGCCGAAGCCGGGGCGCAGGTGGATGCGGGCGCGGCGCTCATCCGGCTGGAGGAAGACACCGAATGATACGCTTGCACCACTGTCCGCAAACCCGATCGATGCGCACCTTGTGGCTGCTGCACGAGCTCGAGGTGGAATTCGAGATTGTGTTGCGGGCGTTTGACCGGTCGCTGCGCAGCCCCGAATACCTGACGCTGTCACCCGCCGGTCGGGTGCCCGCGCTCGAGATCGACGGCGAACGGATGTTCGAGACCGGAGCGATCACGCAATATCTGTGTGAACGGTTCCCAGAAGCCGGAATGGGCCGCTTGCCAAACGATCCTGACTGGATGGCCTGGCTGGTCTGGGTGCATTTTGCCGAGACCATCAGCCAGCATTCCGCCGCGCTGACCCAGCAGCACATCATGCTGTTCGAGGATCACATGCGCAGTCCGGTGGTGATGAAACTCGAGGCCGCACGTTTGCGCAAATGTTACGACGCTCTGGAGGCGCGGCTGTCCACACCGGTCGAGAACCGCGACTACCTGCTGACCAGCGGCTTTTCGGCGGCCGACATCTCGGTCGGACAGGCGGTCTATATGGCCCGCCATTTCGCGCGGCTGGACGGGCATCCGGCGGTGCAGGACTGGTATGATCGCATTACCGAGCGCCCGGAATTCCAGAAATCCCTGCCTGATGGTGAGGGCGCGCTGCTTTACGATCAGGACTTCTACCCGGCGTGGGAACAGACCGGCTAGCGCGGGTAATCGAGTATGTCCGAAGAAGAAGCTGGGAGCGGTGAGTTGGGCGAACGGGTCGAGATTTTCGAAGTAGGACCGCGCGACGGGTTGCAGAACGAGGCGCGGCTGATTCCCGTGGATGAGAAGGTGGAGCTTGTCGATTGCCTGAGCGGTGCGGGCTTCAGCCGGATCGAATGCGCCAGTTTCGTGTCGCCGAAATGGGTGCCGCAGATGGCGGATTCCGGTGCGGTTCTTGCTGGCATCACGCGTGTCGCTGGGGTCTCCTATGCCGCGCTCACTCCCAATATGCGCGGCTTTGAAGCGGCTGTCGCGGCGCGCACGGATGAGGTGGCGATTTTTGCGTCGGCTTCCGAAGGATTCAGCCGCGCCAATATCAATGCCTCCATCGCGGAAAGCCTTGAGCGTTTTGCACCTGTCGTGGAAGCGGCGCGCGAGGTCGGGATGCCGGTGCGGGGCTATGTGTCGTGCGTTGTCGAGTGCCCCTATGACGGCGATGTCGCCCCCGGCGACGTGGCGCGGGTGGTGGCGGCGTTGCGCGACATGGGCTGTTACGAGGTGTCGCTTGGCGACACGATCGGGCGGGCGACGCCCGAGGGCATTACAGCCATGCTGCGCGCGGTGCTGGATGAAATGCCAGCGGCGCGGTTGGCGGGCCATTACCACGACACCGGTGGTCTTGCCTGTGACAATATCGAGGCGTCGCTGGGTCTTGGGCTTCGGGTCTTTGACGCCGCCGTTGGAGGGCTGGGTGGCTGCCCCTATGCGCCCGGCGCGGCTGGCAACGTCGCAACCGAAGCGGTGGCGGCGCGGCTCGATGACTTGGGATACAGTCACGGCCTTGACATGGCGGTGGTGGCGCAGGCGGCGGAAATGGCACGGGGGATGCGGGGATGAGTTTGATCGGTTTGGACGTGGATGCGCGCGGCGTGGCGCAGTTGCGCCTGACGCGCCCTGAGAAGCATAACGCGCTGTCGGCGGACATGATGAGCGAGCTTGAGGACGCGGCGCGCGGCCTGGCGCAGGACCGGTCGGTGCGGGTTGTGGTTCTTGGTGCAGAAGGGGCGTCGTTCTGCGCCGGTGGGGATCTGGCGTGGATGCGGGCGCAGTTCGACATGGACGGTGCGACGCGAAAGGCTGAAAGCCGACGGATCGCAACCGTGCTCGGGGCGTTGTACGACCTGCCTCAACCGTTGATCGGGCGGGTGCAGGGCAACGCGTTCGGGGGGGGAATCGGGCTGATTTCAGTTTGTGACGTGGCGGTTGGAGTGACGGGTGCGAAACTCGGGTTGACCGAAACGCGGCTGGGTCTGATCCCGGCCAATATCGGGCCGTACGTGCTGGCGCGGATGGGCGCCACGCGGGCGTCCGAGGTGTTCATGTCGGGGCGGATTTTCGATGCCGACGAAGCCGTACGGTTGAACCTGCTGGCCCGTACGGTCGCGCCGGACGATCTGGACGACGCGATTGACGCCGAGGTTGCCCCCTATCTGATGTGCGCCCCCGGCGCGGTTGCCGAAGCGAAATCGCTGATGCGCGACCTCTCCGGGCCGGTGACGCAACAACAGGTCGATGCCTCGATCGATGCGCTGGCCACACGCTGGCAATCGGAGGAAGCCCGCGACGGCGTGGGCGCATTTTTCGACAAGCGCAAACCCGGCTGGCAGTGACGCGCGGGCAAGCCAGACTCAGGTCAGGGATTCGACGCGGCCCACGGTGGCTCCGCCGTCGATGACGAATTCGCAACCGGTCGAATAGGTGGCTTCGGTCATCAAGAAGTGCACCAATCGCGCGACCTCCTTTGCCTGGCCTATTCGCGGGATCGGCTGGCCTGCCGTCGCGTCCTCATTGAGGTCTTTGGTCATGTCGGTGGCGATGGGGCCGGGGTGAATGGAGACCACCCGGATATTGTCGGGCGCAAGATCCAGCGCCGCCGCCTTGGTCAGGCCGCGAACGCCGAACTTGCTCGCGGTGTAGGCGGCAAGACCCGCATAGCCCTGCAAACCTGCCGTGGAGGATGTGTTCACCACCACACCCTCACCGGCGCGCTTCAAGGCCGGAGCGGCATGATGCAAGCCAAGGAAGATGCCGGTGAGGTTGATGTCGATGATTTTGCGAAACTCTTCGGCATTGGTGTCAGTGACGCCGCCGTAACCAAGGATTCCGGCATTGTTGAAGAGGGCGTTGATTTTGCCCATCTTGTCCTCGGCCGTCTTGATGGTGTCGCGCCATGCAGCATCGTTGGTCACGTCCTGACGATGAAAGAATGCTCGGTCGCCCAGTCGGGCCGCCAGTTCGCTGCCAGCCTGATCGTTCATGTCGGTGATCATGACCTGCGCGCCGCGCTCGACGAGGTATTCGGCTGTGGCGCTGCCGATCCCGCCCGCGCCGCCGGTGATGATGACGCTCAGGTCGGATGCGGATGTGATGGGCATGGGATTTTCCTCCGTGCAAATTGGTGGGATCGCCTGGTCAACGTCTGTCAATCAGGGATGTTCAGGCGCGGACAGTCGCTCTGCCCTAAGCATACGCTCGGTATCCGGTCTTTTGACGCAGCCCATTTGACGCAGGAGCACAGCTTGGCCGGAATGCGCGCATGCCGCCCAGCAACGGCGGACGCCAGTAAAACAAGGGTTTTCGCCGACGCCGACCATTGAGCGGACGGAGCTTGTGCCGCGCTTGGAAGATGACGCCCTGCGGTTGACCCTTCCGGGTGTCGGGAGTACATCACCTTAAATCCGGTTTTGCCGCCTGGCGGCTGTCTGGAGCGTGTGAAGGAAAAGGAGCCTCGTCTTGGAAGACATGTTGCGGGAATACCTGCCGATCCTTGTGTTTCTGGTGATCGCGATCGGGTTGGGCCTTGTCCTGATCCTTGCCGCCGTCATCATCGCGGTGCGCGCCCCGGACCCGGAAAAGGTTTCGGCCTATGAATGCGGGTTCAACGCCTTTGACGACGCGCGCATGAAATTCGATGTGCGGTTCTATCTGGTGGCCATTCTGTTCATCATTTTCGATCTGGAAATCGCGTTCCTGTTTCCGTGGGCGGTCTCGTTCAAGGATATCAGCATGGTCGGATTTTGGTCGATGATGGTGTTCCTAGCGGTTTTGACCATCGGCTTTGCCTATGAGTGGAAAAAGGGAGCGCTCGAATGGGAGTGATGACGGGTGCGAACACCGCTCAGGTGGACAAGGAATACGCGACGCAAAAGCTCAATGCGGAGCTTCAGGACAAGGGTTTTCTGCTGACCTCGGCCGAAGATATCGTCAACTGGGCGCGCACCGGTAGCTTGCACTGGATGACATTCGGTCTGGCCTGTTGCGCGGTCGAGATGATGCAGACCTCGATGCCACGCTATGATCTGGAGCGCTTTGGCACCGCGCCGCGCGCAAGCCCGCGACAGTCCGACCTGATGATCGTGGCCGGCACGCTGACCAACAAGATGGCTCCGGCGTTGCGCAAGGTCTACGACCAGATGCCAGAGCCGCGCTATGTGATTTCCATGGGGTCTTGCGCCAATGGGGGCGGGTACTACCATTACAGCTATTCGGTTGTGCGTGGCTGTGACCGGGTTGTCCCGGTTGATATCTATGTGCCCGGCTGCCCACCGACGGCAGAGGCGCTGCTTTACGGCGTGATGGCGCTTCAGCGCAAGATCCGCCGCACCGGAACGATTGTGCGTTGAGCGACGAAGTTAGGACGACGACATGAGCGAAGCCTTGCACGAACTTGGCCAGCATATCGAGATGAAGCGCACCGATTGCGTGATCGCATGGGATGTGACCTACGGCGAATTGAACATTGATGTCGCTCCGACGAACATCGTGGGCTTTGTCGATTTCCTCAAGACCGACGCAAGTTGCAAGTTCTCGAGCCTGATCGACATCACGGCGGTGGATTACCCGGATCGCCCCAAGCGGTTCGACGTGGTCTATCACTTCTTGTCGATGTACCAGAACCACCGCATCCGGCTGCGGCTGAGCATTCGCGAGGACCAGATGGTTCCGTCCATCACCGAGGTTCATCCAAGCGCCAACTGGTTCGAGCGCGAGGTGTTCGACATGTTCGGCATCCTGTTCTCGGGCCATCCCGACCTGCGGCGCATCCTTACCGATTACGGGTTTCGCGGCTATCCGCTGCGCAAAGATTTCCCGACCACGGGCTACACCGAAGTGCGTTATGACGAAGAGAAGAAGCGCGTGATCTACGAGCCGGTCAAGCTGGTTCAGGAATACCGCCAATTCGATTTCATGTCGCCGTGGGAAGGCGCGCAATATGTGCTTCCGGGCGATGAAAAGGTCGAGGAGGCGAAAGGCTGATGGGATTTATTGTCTGGCTGGCGGTCGTCGCCGCCGCGATCATCCCGCTGATGAAGTTGCTGCCCCATTTCGGGGTGAACAAGAACTGGGCATTCGTCGCATTTCTTCCGTTTGCAGTGGTGATACTGCTCTGGGTCATGGCGATGAAACTGCAAGAGTTGGAGAGACGATGATGGACGGCTCCAAGTTTGACGACGGCAGCGTGGACGCGCTGCAGGGCGAACAGAAGATTCGCAATTTCAACATCAACTTCGGCCCGCAACACCCTGCGGCGCACGGGGTTCTGCGGCTTGTGCTGGAGCTGGACGGCGAGATCGTGGAGCGCTGCGATCCGCATATCGGCCTGCTGCACCGTGGCACCGAAAAGCTGATGGAAAGCCGGACCTATCTGCAAAACCTGCCATATCTCGACCGGCTCGATTACGTGGCACCGATGAACCAGGAGCACGCCTGGTGTCTGGCAATCGAGCGGCTGACCGGCGTGGAAGTGCCGCGCCGCGCGTCGCTGATCCGGGTGCTTTATTCCGAGATCGGGCGCATCCTGAGCCATCTGCTTAACGTGACGACGCAGGCGATGGACGTGGGCGCATTGACACCGCCGCTCTGGGGGTTCGAAGAGCGCGAAAAGCTGATGATCTTTTACGAGCGGGCCTGTGGTGCGCGCCTGCACGCGGCGTATTTCCGGCCCGGCGGTGTGCATCAGGATCTGCCCGGCGAACTGCTCGACGATATCGACGCCTGGGCCGATACGTTCCCGGCGGTGCTGGATGATATCGACGGCCTGCTGACAGAAAACCGGGTGTTCAAGCAACGCAACGCCGATATCGGTGTGGTGAACGAAGAAGAGATCCTCGACTGGGGCTTTTCCGGCGTCATGGTACGCGGTTCGGGGCTGGCGTGGGATTTGCGCCGGTCGCAACCCTATGAATGTTATGACGAATTCGAATTCCAGATCCCCGTGGGGAAAAACGGCGATTGTTTCGACCGCTATCTGGTGCGCATGGAAGAGATGCGCCAGTCGACGCATATCATCAAGCAGGCCATCGAAAAGCTGCGCGCTCCCGAGGGGCAGGGCGATATTCTGGCCCGTGGCAAGATCACGCCGCCGAAGCGGACCGATATGAAAACCTCGATGGAAGCGTTGATCCATCACTTCAAACTCTACACCGAAGGGTTCCACGTTCCAGCCGGCGAGGTTTACGCCGCTGTCGAAGCGCCCAAGGGCGAGTTTGGCGTCTACCTCGTCGCCGATGGCACCAACAAACCCTACCGCGCCAAGCTGCGCGCGCCGGGTTTCCTGCATTTGCAGGCGATGGATTACATTGCCACCGGCCACCAGCTTGCCGATGTGGCCGCAATCATCGGGACGATGGATGTTGTGTTTGGAGAGATTGACCGATGACGTTGAGCCGTTCCCTTGCCCTGATCCCTGCCGTTGGCCTTTTGGCCGCGTGCGAGATGCCGCCTCAAGGTGTGACGCCGGACGATCTGGCGAATTTCGACATGGCGGTGGCGTCGATCGGCTGCGATCTGGTCAGCGAAAGCGATTATCTGCCGGTCGAACTCCAGACCGGGCTGACCCGCGAGCAGGTGATTGAGACCGCGCAATTCCGTCTGGCAACAGACGCGGCGGTGCAGCTGGACAATGGTGGCATCCGCCTGATTTCCGGGCCGTGCGCGCCGGCATGATCCGCGCGGGCGTGATATCGGGCCTCTTGGCTTTTGTCGCGCCGGTGGCGATGGCTGTCGAGGTTGATCGGTCGGAGTATCAGTTTGTCTCTGACCTGAGCGCTGCGGGCTATGCGCCGTTCGGCACCGGCGGCTCGGGCAATACGTTGTTCGGCATGACCGACGGGTCCGAGATCTATCTGTGCTTCCTGCTCGATACGCCGAACGATCAAAGCCAGCGCCAAAGCGCGCTTCTGGCGGAACTGGATGGCGGTGGAGATGACCGTTCCGTTCCCAACATCCCTGTAGTCTGCGTACTGACGCAATAGGATCTGATATGCTACGACGCCTGCACCCTGAACAACCCGAGAGCTTTGCCTTTACGCCTGCCAATCAGGAATGGGCCGAAGCGCAGATGACCAAATATCCCGAAGGCCGTCAGGCCAGCGCGATCATTCCGCTGTTGTGGCGCGCGCAGGAGCAGGAGGGCTGGTTGACCCGCCCGGCGATCGAATCCGTCGCCGAGATGCTGGGGCTGGCGTATATGCGGGCGCTTGAAGTGGCGTCATTCTACTTCATGTATCAGCTGCAACCGGTTGGCACCGTTGCCAATATCCAGATTTGCGGCACCACGTCCTGCATGATTTGCGGGGCCGAGGATCTGGTGTCTGTGTGCCGCGACAAGATCGCGCCGAAACCGCATATGTTGTCTGCCGATGGCAAGTTGTCATGGGAAGAGGTCGAATGCCTTGGCGCTTGTGCCAATGCTCCGATGGCGCAGATCGGCAAGGATTACTACGAGGATTTGACCGCCGAACGTCTGGGCGAAATCATCGACGCGCTTGTTGCCGGTGAGGTTCCGGTGCCCGGCCCGCAGAACGGACGGTTCGCGGCAGAGCCGAAATCAGGCCTGACCAGTCTGCAAGAGTATAATTCCGGCGATTACAAATATAACGCGTCGGTGACGCTGGCCACGGATTTGGGCGATACGGTCAAGCGGATCGACGGCACCGAAGTACCGCTGCTGACACCGTGGCTCGATGCCGCCAACAAGGCGACGCCGCCCAAGCCCGGCCCGGACGACATGATGCCTCCCGAAGGCCCCGACGGGGCGCAGGGTGGTCGGGCCAAGGGCGACAAACCCGCGCCGCGCAACGTGGGCGATTCTTCGGACAAGCATTCCGAGGCGCCAGGCGAAGCGCCGGATGTGGACGCCAAGGGCCATCCGCCGATCGAAGGCGCGGCTGGAAACAAGGCAAACGACAATCCCGAAGTCGATGTTGACGCGGACCGTCGCGCTGCCCTTGACGATGACGAGTACGCCGAAGGCACCAAGGACACCGCTGGCGCGACCTCGGATGCGGGAGCTGCCCAGAAAAAAAGCAAGCCGGCAGCGTTGAGCGCACCCAGAGACGGGCAGGCGGATGATCTCAAGCGGATCAAGGGCGTCGGCCCGAAGCTGGAAGCCTTGTGCAACGATCTGGGCTTTTACCATTTCGACCAGATCGCCAACTGGAGCGCCGCGGAAATTGCCTGGGTCGATGAGAATCTGCAGGGATTCAAGGGGCGCGTGTCGCGCGACAATTGGGTCGATCAGGCCAAGACCCTTGCGTCAGGCGGCGAGACAGAGTTTTCTTCCCGTGCCAGAAAAGGTGATGTCTGAACGACATGACGTCTGAACACGGTCAGGGAGAGCGCACATGCCACAACAGAATTCCGGAATAAGCTGCGAGAGAAAATCATGGATCATCGCGTCCGGCATCGGACTCGTGGTGTTCATTCTGGCGCTGGTGATCGATTGGGGCTTCTTCGGCGCGTTGCTCGCCGGACTGGTGGCGCTTGGTGTTGCCGGTATCCTGTTGGTCAGAATGTTGTGCAATGACGCAGCCGAGGGAACGTCAGCGACGGACACGCCGAACGCGGAACGCGCCTCTGCCGGCCCATCCAAAGTGACGCCCCCGAGTGCGGCGGCGGCCGCTGCGGCAACATCCTCGACAGCGCCGGTCGAGCGGTTTTCGTCGGAGCCCGTGGCGTCCTCGGCAGTGGAACGCGAAAGCCCGTCGGAAAAGGCACCGGAGACCGCCGATGCTTTGCCCGATGTTCACACCGCGTCCGCTACGGCGGATGCAGAGGCGGGCGAACAGGTCGCACCGGCAACGCCACTTGTGAAAGACGACGCGGCCAAGCAGGACGAATTGTCTCCCCCGAAGGCCAAGGTCACACCGTCCCGCACGGCCAAGACAAGCGATCCTGCGCCGCAGGCCGAAACGCCGGTCGATTACGATGGGGACGGTGTTCAGGAAGGCACGTCCGAGGGCAAAAAGCCGGAAACGCTCACAGAGGCTCGCGACGGCGGGCCGGATAACCTGAAGGAAATCAAAGGCGTGGGGCCAAAGCTTGAGCAGCTTTTGCACAGCATGGGTTTCTATCACTTTGACCAGATCGCCAATTGGAGCGCTGAGGAAGAGGCGTGGGTGAACGCCAATCTGGCCGGTTTCAAGGGCCGTGTGAGCCGCGACAACTGGGTCGAGCAGGCGAAGATTCTGGCGTCCGGCGGAGATACCGACTTCTCCAAACGCGTTGACAAGGGCGGCGTGTACTAACACAGGCTGGGGCTGACCAAATGGACCGCAATTCAGAACAGGCGCGCAAGGGACGTCGGATCGCGCTGGTCATCGCCGGAGTGGGCGTGTTCTGGATCGTGATAACAATGATCGGGTCGCAATATGGCTGGAGCCAGCGGACCCGCGCCCTGTTCGACCTGATCGCCTTGGCGGGGTTCGGACTGGGCATATGGATGACATACCAACTCTGGCGCGCGCGCCAGACTGACGAGGATTGAGCGATGCTGACCGATCAGGACCGGATCTTTACCAATATCTACGGCATGCACGACCGCAGCCTGAAAGGCGCGCAGGCGCGCGGCCACTGGGATGGCACGGCGGGCATCATGCAAAAGGGCCGCGACTGGATCATCGACGAGATGAAGGCCAGCGGCTTGCGCGGGCGCGGCGGCGCGGGGTTCCCGACAGGTCTCAAATGGTCGTTCATGCCCAAGGAAAGCGACGGGCGGCCCGCCTATCTGGTGGTCAACGCCGACGAATCCGAGCCCGGCACCTGCAAGGACCGCGAGATCATGCGCCACGATCCGCACACGCTGATCGAAGGCTGCCTGATCGCGTCGTTCGCGATGCAGGCGCATGCGTGTTACATCTATCTGCGTGGCGAATACATCCGCGAGCGCGAGGCTCTTCAGGCGGCGATCGACGAAGCGTATGACGCGGGATTGCTTGGCAAGAACGCGGCGAACTCGGATTGGGATTTCGATCTGTATCTGCACCACGGCGCAGGAGCCTATATCTGCGGCGAGGAAACCGCGCTGCTCGAAAGCCTTGAGGGCAAGAAGGGCATGCCACGGATGAAGCCGCCGTTTCCGGCAGGCTCGGGGCTCTATGGCTGCCCGACCACGGTGAACAACGTGGAATCCATCGCCGTTGTGCCGACGATCCTGCGGCGCGGGGGCGAGTGGTTTTCCAGCTTCGGGCGGCAGAACAATGCGGGCACCAAGCTGTTCGCGATTTCGGGTCATGTGAACAACCCCTGCGTCGTCGAAGAGGCGATGAGCATCAGCTTTGAAGAACTGATCGACAAGCATTGCGGCGGTATTCGTGGCGGCTGGGACAATCTCAAGGCGGTGATCCCCGGCGGCTCTTCCGTACCGTGCGTGCGCGGCGAGGACATGAAAAGCGCGGTCATGGATTTTGACTACCTGCGCAACGAACTGGGCTCTGGCTTGGGCACGGCGGCGGTGATCGTGATGGACCAGAGCACCGACATCATCAAGGCGATCTGGCGGTTGTCGGCGTTTTACAAGCACGAGAGCTGTGGCCAGTGCACGCCCTGCCGCGAAGGCACCGGCTGGATGATGCGCGTCATGGACCGCCTGGTGCGCGGCGAGGCGGAGGTCGAGGAAATCGACATGCTGTTCGATGTCACCAAGCAGGTCGAGGGTCACACAATCTGTGCGCTTGGCGATGCGGCGGCTTGGCCGATCCAGGGTCTGATCAAGAACTTCCGCGACGAGATCGAGGACCGGATCAAGGCGCAGAAATCGGGACGCGTCAGCGCGGTTGCTGCCGAGTGACACCGCAGACTCTGCGATCTCAATGAGGGGACTACCATGAAGGCGACGTGGGCAAGTGCGGCGATAATGTTGGTATTGGCCGCCTGCGGTCGTGGTGAACTGGACACGATCACGTTTCAGGGCGTCCAGTTCACTGGCAATCTGCGCGCCGAGCGTGGCGACCGGGCGACGTTTGTCGCCACCGGCGGGCCTGCCTCCGTCAGCCTCGAGGGCGCTCGCAGGGCGGCCTATTATCAAGCAGTCCAGCATTGCATCGCCTATCTGGGAAGCTCTGACATCGCGTGGATCAACGGACCGGACGTAGAAGATGCGGCGCTCTTGATCGACAACAATTCCGTCGTTCTGTCCGGGCGCTGTGTTGAGCCATAAGTTGCTGAATTCAGGCAGAATCCAACCGTGATATTGAATAACCGCTGTGCGTCGCCCCATATCAGGGGGATAGGACACACATGGATTGAGCAATGCGCATTTTGATTTCGGTCTTGGGACTCACGCTATTGACTGCGACATCTGCACTGGCCAAGCCGCCGCTGCGGGACGTGGCCGAGATCGACAATGGCGTGATGGCCGTGGCGATTGCCGATGAAATCCGCAAAAGCTGCGACAATATCAACGCGCGTCTGATCCGTGCCTATTCGGCGCTCAACGCTCTGAAATCGAGGGCGCGCGATCTTGGCTATAGCGACGACGAGGTCGAGGCTTATGTGACCTCCAAGGCGGAAAAAGCGCGGATGCGCGACAAGGCGGAACAGTTTCTTAAATCGCGTGGCGTCGTGCCCGAGGACACCAGTGCGCTCTGCCGGTTCGGCGCATCCGAGATTGCCAACGAAACCGCGATTGGCCGCTTGCTGAAGTAAGCTGCGGCGCTTTGGCTTTCACGTTCGTTTTTGTCGCAGGGTCGAACACGCAACTCCTTCGGCCCGCGTCGAATTTTCCCGTTTTCTTTTTGCCTCTGGATCTGGCCTATTGGTGTCAGCCGCGCTAGAAGGCGGGCGACGTCAGCCGATCGCCAGATTGTCACGGCATCGACTGCGCCAGCCAAATGAGAACAAAGGGCTCGGGCATGTCTGACTTGCGCAAGATCATCATTGATGGGAACGAAGTTGAAGTAGAAGGCGCGATGACGCTGATTCAGGCCTGTGAGGTGGCCGGAATCGAAGTGCCGCGATTCTGTTATCACGAACGCCTGTCCATCGCCGGCAACTGCCGGATGTGTCTTGTCGAAGTGGTCGGCGGTCCGCCCAAACCGGCCGCAAGCTGCGCCATGCAGGTGCGCGACCTGCGCCCCGGCAAGGATGGCGAACCACCCGTGGTGCGCACCAACAGCCCGATGGTCAAGAAGGCCCGCGAAGGGGTGATGGAGTTCCTGCTCATCAACCATCCGCTCGATTGCCCGATCTGCGATCAGGGCGGCGAATGCGACCTTCAGGATCAGGCGATGGCCTATGGCGTGGATTTCTCCCGCTTCCGCGAACCCAAGCGCGCGGCGGTCGATATGGATCTTGGCCCGCTTGTCGAAACCCACATGACGCGCTGCATTTCCTGCACCCGTTGCGTGCGCTTCATCACTGAAGTGGCGGGCATTCCTGAGCTTGGCCAGATTGGCCGTGGTGAGGACAGCGAGATCACCAACTATCTAGGCAAAACGCTCGAATCCAACATGCAGGGCAACATCATCGACCTGTGCCCGGTGGGCGCCCTGGTGTCCAAACCCTATGCCTTTACCGCGCGTCCCTGGGAGCTGACCAAGACCGAATCCATCGACGTGATGGACGCTCTGGGGTCCAGCATTCGTGTCGACACCAAGGGGCGCGAAGTGATGCGCTTTTTGCCGCGCAACCATGATGGCGTGAACGAGGAGTGGATTTCCGACAAGACGCGCTTTGTCTGGGATGGTCTGCGTCGTCAGCGGTTGGACAAACCCTATGTGCGCGAGAACGGCAAGTTGCGCCCGTCCAACTGGGACGAGGCGCTGACGCTTGCGGCCAAGGCGATGACAGGCAAGAAGGTTGCCGGTCTGGTGGGCGATCTGGTGCCCGTCGAAGCCGCATATGCGCTCAAGCAATTGGTCGAAGGGCTGGGCGGGAACGTCGAGTGCCGCACCGACAACGCGCGTTTGCCGGCGGGGAATCGCTCGGGCTATGTCGGAACGGCAAGGATCGAGGATCTCGATACGGCGGACATGGTTCTGCTGATCGGCACCAATCCGCGCGAAGAGGCTCCGGTGCTGAACGCGCGCATCCGCAAGGCGTGGGCGGCTGGTGCCGAAGTGGCGCTGATCGGGGAACCGGTTGATCTGACATATGATTATCACCATGCGGGCACGGATCGTGCGGCGTTGCAGGACATGATCGACAAGGGCGTGTCGGACGAGACACGCGACGAAAAGAACACGATTGTCGTGGTCGGCCAAGGCGCGCTGCGCGAAGCGGACGGCGCGGCAGTTCTGGCGGCAGCGCAGAAAATGGCCGAGATTTCGGGCGCCAAACTGCTGGTTCTGCACACGGCGGCCGGTCGGGTTGGCGCGATGGATGTAGGATGTACCACCGAAGGCGGGTTCGAGGCCGCGATTGACGGCGCTGAAGTGATCTACAACCTTGGTGCCGATGAGGTGGAAATCTCGGACGGTGCGTTCGTGATTTACCAAGGCAGCCACGGCGACCGCGGCGCGCACCGCGCCGACATCATTCTTCCGGGCGCGGCCTATACCGAAGAACAGGGGCTGTTCGTCAACACCGAAGGCCGCCCGCAACTGGCGCTCCGCGCCAGCTTTGCCCCCGGTGAGGCCAAGGAAAACTGGGCCATCCTGCGGGCCTTGTCGGGCGAACTCGGCGCGACGCTGCCATTCGACACCCTGGCGCAACTGCGTCAGGCGTTGGTGGCCGAGGTGCCGCATCTGGCCAAGATTGACCGCGTGCCGGAAAACGAGTGGCGCGCCGAGCCTCTGGACACGCTAGGAAACGCCGATTTCCGCAATGTCATCAAGGATTTCTATCTGACGAACCCGATTGCCCGCGCCAGTACGCTGATGGCTGAACTCTCCGCAGGCGCGCGCGCCCGCGCCGACGTCAAGCTGGCGGCGGAATAGGGCGGGTGCGCCGAATGGCCGTCATATCTCCGGTTGCGCTCGCGGTGGTTGGTGGGCTTTCGGGTTGCGAAACGCCGCAACCTGCCAACATTCCATTCGCGCCGAAGTATGAAGGCGTGAGCACGGCATTGCTTGACGGCAATCTGGTCAAGTTCGACGTGACGATGCGCGGTGCGCGCGATCCTCGCGATGTCGAGGATTACGCCGAATGTGCAGCGGCGCAATATGCCCTGATCCGGGGTTACGGGTTTGCGCGGCATTTGCGCACAAATGTCGACGAAGAGGCTGGCCTCTGGCGAGGAGATGCGGTTTACACCATCTCGCCGGCGCTGCCGCGTGGGGTGCGGACGATCGACGCCGAAGTCGTGACCGCTTCCTGCGTTGAAAACGGAATACCGATGGTTTGAGGACGTGATGGCCGAATTCTTTACCACGACTGCCGGGATCGGCATTATTATCGTCGCGCAGTGCCTTGCGGTACTGGCCTTTGTGATGATCAGCCTTCTGTTCCTCGTTTACGGCGATCGCAAAATCTGGGCCGCCGTCCAGATGCGGCGCGGCCCGAACGTGGTGGGGCCGTATGGCATCCTGCAATCTGTGGCCGATGCCCTGAAATATGTCGTCAAGGAAGTGGTCGTGCCGGCGGGGGCCGACAAGACGGTGTTCATCCTCGCGCCGATGACCAGTTTCGTATTGGCGATGATCGCCTGGGCGGTGATCCCGTTCAACGACACATGGGTGCTGTCGGACATCAACGTCGCGGTGCTTTACATCTTCGCCGTCTCCTCGCTCGAGGTTTACGGCGTGATCATGGGCGGCTGGGCGTCCAACTCGAAATATCCGTTCCTCGGATCCCTGCGCTCTGCGGCGCAGATGATCTCCTATGAGGTCTCGCTCGGTCTTATCATCATCGGCGTCATCATCACCACCGGATCGCTGAACTTTGGTGACATCGTGCGGGCGCAAGACGGTGGCTACGGGTTCTTCTCGTGGTACTGGCTGCCGCATTTCCCGATGGTGTTCTTGTTCTTCATCTCCTGCCTTGCCGAAACCAACCGTCCGCCGTTCGACCTTCCCGAAGCGGAATCCGAACTGGTGGCGGGCTATCAGGTGGAATATTCCGCAACGCCGTTCCTGTTGTTCATGGCCGGAGAATACATCGCGATCTTCCTGATGTGCGCGCTGACCTCGCTGCTGTTCTTCGGTGGTTGGCTGTCGCCCATTCCGGGTTTGCCGGACGGCGTGTTGTGGATGATTGCGAAGATGGCGTTTTTCTTCTTCCTCTTTGCGATGGTCAAGGCGATCACGCCGCGTTACCGCTATGATCAGCTTATGCGGATCGGGTGGAAAGTGTTCCTGCCGCTGAGCCTGTTCTGGGTGGTGTTCGTGTCGTTCGCGGCGAAATTCGACTGGTTCTGGGGCGCTTTCGCGCGCTGGACATAAGGAGAGCAGAGATGGCGACTATCGACTACGGCCGCGCTGCCAAATACTTCCTGTTGCAGGATTTTTATGTCGGCATGAAGCTTGGCCTGAAGTATTTCTTCGGGCCGAAGGCAACGATCAACTACCCGCATGAAAAGGGCTATCTGTCCCCGCGCTTCCGTGGCGAACACGCGCTGCGTCGCTATCCCAATGGCGAGGAACGCTGCATCGCCTGCAAGCTCTGCGAGGCGATCTGCCCGGCGCAGGCGATCACCATCGACGCCGAGCCGCGCGATGACGGGTCGCGCCGCACGACGCGCTATGACATCGACATGACGAAATGCATCTATTGCGGCTTCTGCCAGGAGGCTTGTCCGGTGGACGCGATTGTCGAGGGGCCGAATTTCGAATTCGCCACGGAAACGCGTGAAGAGCTGTATTACAACAAGGAAAAACTGCTCGCCAACGGCGACCGCTGGGAAGCCGAGATCGCGCGCAATCTCGAAATGGATGCACCGTACCGATGAGTGATGCAAAAACCCCGTTCGAGCTGATGATGGCGCAGGCGCAGGAAATGGCGCGCGCGTTCAATCCGGCGCTGTCGTCCTTTGATCCCAAGGGGTTTGAAAAGCTGTGGCCGACCATGCCCAAGGACGCCATGGAAATGTGGTTCGGCAAGGGGTTGAGCAAAGACGGGCTTGATGCCAAGACGCGGCTCCTTCTGACGCTGGCGGGGCTGACGATGCAGGGCGCGCAGGCCGATACGCAGGTGCGCATGACGGTGCGCCACGCAATGGCCGCCGGTGCCACCAAGGACGAGATTGCCGAGACCATCGCGCAGATGTCGATGTTCGCCGGTATCCCGGCCATGACCCGCGCCATGGAGCTGGCGCGCGATGTCATGGAAGACGATGAAAAGGATGACGAGACATGAGCGTCTTTGCCTTCTACCTCTTTGCCCTCAGCACCATCGCGGGCGGGTTGTTCACGGTGATCAGCCGCAATCCGGTGCATTCGGTGCTCTGGCTCATTCTTGCCTTCCTGTCTTCGGCAGGGCTGTTTGTGCTGCTCGGGGCCGAGTTCGTCGCGATGCTTTTGATCATCGTCTATGTCGGCGCGGTTGCGGTGCTGTTTTTGTTCGTCGTAATGATGCTCGACGTGGATTTCGCTGAATTGAAGGCCGAGATGGCGCGCTATGTGCCCTTGGCCTTGTTGTTCGGCGTGATCATCCTGATGCAGTTCGCGCTGGCCTTCGGCGCTTGGGAAAGCAATGCGGCGGCCGAAGGGCTGCGCACGCAGGTGGTGCCGCTCGACCGGCACAACACCGAGGCTCTGGGCCTGATCATGTATGACCAGTTCTTCCTGCTGTTCCAGCTTGCCGGTCTGATCCTGCTTGTCGCGATGATCGGGGCGATCGTCCTGACGCTGCGGCACCGCTCGGATGTGAAACGCCAGAACGTGCTGGCGCAGATGTATCGCGATCCGGCCAAGGCGATGGAGCTGAAAGACGTGAAACCGGGGCAGGGGCTCTGAGTTAAGTGGAACGTGCCGCTTCGGGGGCATGAGTGAAACATGGGATTGGCAACCGCCAGTTCGACCAAGAACCAGAGGGCTCAAGGCCCCGGGGGACGTGATGATAGGAATTGAGCATTACCTGACGGTGGCGGCGGTGCTGTTCGTGACCGGCATTTTCGGGCTGTTTCTGAACCGAAAGAACGTGATCATCTTGCTGATGAGCATCGAATTGATGTTGCTCGCAGTGAATATCAACTTTGTCGCGTTCTCGGCCCATCTGGGTGATCTGGTGGGGCAGGTGTTCACCATGTTCGTGCTGACCGTCGCCGCCGCCGAGGCCGCGATTGGCCTCGCGATCCTCGTCTGCTTCTTCCGCAACCGTGGCTCCATCGCGGTCGAAGATGTCAACGTGATGAAGGGCTGACGACATGGAAACGCTTATCCTGTTTTCCCCGCTGGTCGGCGCGCTGCTGTGCGGATTTGGTTGGAAGTTCATCGGCGAGACAGCCGCCATGTGGGTGTCCACGGGGCTGCTCTTCTTTGCCTGCGCCCTGTCGTGGATCGTCTTCCTGACGCATGACGGCGTGACCGAAACCTACAACATCCTGCGCTGGATCGAATCCGGCACGCTGAGCACCGAGTGGGCCATTCGGCTGGACCGGCTGACGGCAATCATGCTGATCGTCGTGACCACCGTCTCGGCGCTCGTGCATCTTTACAGCTTTGGCTACATGGACAACGATCCGCAGTTCAAAGAGGGCGAAACCTACAAGCCGCGTTTCTTTGCCTATCTGTCGTTCTTTACCTTCACCATGCTGATGCTGGTGACGGCCGATAACCTGATCCAGATGTTCTTTGGCTGGGAAGGCGTGGGCGTTGCGTCCTATCTGCTGATCGGCTTCTATTACCGCAAGCCAAGCGCCAACGCTGCGGCGATGAAAGCGTTCATCGTCAACCGCGTGGGCGACTTCGGTTTCCTGCTGGGCATCTTCGCGCTGTTCTTCCTGGTCGACTCGGTGCGCTTTGACGACATCTTCGCTGCCGCCCCGACGCTGGCGGAAACGCAACTGACGTTCCTGTGGTCCGAATGGAACGCGGCCAACCTGATTGCCTTCCTGCTGTTCGTCGGTGCGATGGGCAAATCGGCGCAATTGTTCCTGCACACATGGTTGCCGGACGCGATGGAAGGCCCGACCCCCGTATCGGCCCTCATCCACGCGGCAACCATGGTGACGGCGGGCGTGTTCCTTGTCTGCCGCATGTCGCCGATCATGGAATTCGCGCCCGAGGCCAAGATGTTCGTCGTCTTCATCGGCGCCACAACGGCCTTCTTTGCCGCGACCGTGGGTCTGGTGCAGAACGACATCAAGCGCGTGATCGCCTATTCGACCTGTTCGCAGCTGGGCTACATGTTCGTCGCTGCCGGTGTGGGCGTCTATTCGGTGGCGATGTTCCACCTCTTCACGCACGCGTTCTTCAAGGCGATGCTGTTCCTTGGCGCAGGCTCTGTGATCCACGCGATGCATCACGAGCAGGACATGCGCAACTATGGCGGTCTGCGCAAGAAAATCCCCTATACGTTCTGGGCGATGATGATCGGCACGCTGGCGATTACCGGCGTCGGCATTCCGCTCACGCATATCGGCTTTGCCGGCTTCCTGTCGAAGGACGCGGTGATCGAGAGTGCATGGGCCGGAAGCCAGGGCGGCTATGCCTTCTGGATGCTGGTGATCGCGGCACTGATGACGAGCTTCTATTCTTGGCGGCTGATGTTCCTGACCTTCTTCGGCAAGCCGCGCGGCGACAAGCACACGCATGAGCACGCGCATGAAAGCCCGATGGTCATGCTGATCCCGCTTGGCGTTCTCGCGGTCGGATCGGTTCTGGCGGGGATGATCTGGTACGGGTCTTTCTTTGGCGATCATGACCGCGTCAACGCCTATTTCGGCATCGGTGCCAATGGCATAGTGGCCGAAGCGGATCATTCCGAAGGCGTCGGTGCGGCAGTTGGCGCATTGGCCGAGGGCGACGTGGACGCTGCGGTCGATGCCGTGACCGAGCCTGTCGGCGAGGATCATGGCGAGGCAGACGCTGTTGCCCATGCCTATGCGCCCGGCGACGGTGCGATCTACATGGGCGTGAACAATCACGTCATGGACGACGCACACCACGCGCCCGTCTGGGTCAAGGTCAGCCCATTCATCGCGATGCTGATCGGCTTTGGCCTGTCCTACCTGTTCTACATCGTGAATCCGTCGCTGCCGAAGAAGCTGGCCGAAAACCAGCGTCCGCTTTACCAGTTCCTGCTGAACAGGTGGTATTTCGACGAGGTCTACAATTTCATCTTCGTTCAACCCGCCAAGGGCGTCGGGCGACTGCTCTGGCGGCGCGGCGATGGCAATGTGATTGACGGGACGATCAACGGCGTCGCGATGGGCCTGATCCCGCGTCTGACGCGGGCGGCGGGGCGTGCGCAGTCCGGCTACATCTTTACCTACGCCTTCTTCATGGTGATCGGCATTGCCGCGCTCATCACGTGGATGACGCTCAGCGGAGGAGCAAACTGATGGATAACCTTCTTTCCATTGTGACGTTCCTGCCGGCGCTGGCTGCGGTGATCCTGCTGGTCTTCCTGCGCGGCAACGACGACGCAGCCAATCGCAATGCCAAGTGGCTGTCGCTGATCGCGACAAGCGCGACATTCCTGATTTCGCTATTCATCCTGTTCCAGTTCGATCCGCAAAACACCGGCTTCCAGATGGTCGAGCAGACCGACTGGCTGCTGGGACTGCAATACAAGATGGGCGTCGATGGCATCTCGGTGCTGTTCGTGATGCTGACCACATTCATGATGCCGCTGGTGATCGCGGCGTCGTGGAACGTGGACACGCGCGTCAAGGAATACATGATCGCCTTCCTGCTGCTGGAAACGCTGATGCTGGGCGTGTTCATGGCGCTGGATCTGGTGCTGTTCTACCTGTTCTTCGAGGCGGGTCTGATCCCGATGTTCCTGATCATCGGCGTTTGGGGCGGAGCGAACCGCGTTTACGCCTCGTTCAAGTTCTTCCTCTATACCTTCCTTGGATCGGTGCTGATGCTGGTCGCGATGGTGGCGATGTTCTCCAATGCGGGCACCACGGATATCGAGCAATTGATGGTGCATCAGTTCGGGTCCGAGACATTCAGCATCCTTGGCATTCAAATCGTCGGAGGATTGCAGACGCTGCTGTTCCTGGCGTTCTTTGCCAGCTTTGCGGTCAAGATGCCGATGTGGCCGGTGCATACATGGCTTCCGGACGCGCACGTTCAGGCGCCGACCGCTGGCTCGGTGGTTCTGGCGGCGATCCTGCTCAAGATGGGCGGTTATGGCTTCCTGCGCTTTTCGCTACCGATGTTCCCGGTCGGATCCGAGGTTCTGACGCCGCTGATCCTGTGGATGAGCGCGATCGCCGTTGTCTACACTTCGCTGGTGGCGCTGGTGCAGGATGACATGAAGAAACTGATCGCCTATTCCTCGGTAGCCCACATGGGCTATGTCACGATGGGCATTTTCGCCGCGAACCAGCAAGGCGTGGACGGTGCGATCTTCCAGATGATCAGCCACGGCTTTATATCTGGCGCGCTGTTCCTGTGCGTCGGCGTGATCTATGACCGGATGCACACGCGCGACATCGACGCCTATGGTGGTCTCGTGAACCGGATGCCGGCCTATGCGCTGATCTTCATGCTGTTTACCATGGCGAACGTGGGTCTGCCGGGCACGTCGGGGTTCATCGGTGAATTCCTGACGCTGGTCGGCGTCTTCCAGGTCAATACGTGGGTCGCGCTGGTGGCCACATCGGGTGTGATCCTGTCAGCGGCCTATGCGCTCTGGCTCTATCGTCGGGTGGTGATGGGCGATCTCATCAAGGAAAGCCTCAAGACCATCACCGATATGAGTCGCCGCGAGCGTGCGATCTTTGCGCCGCTGGCGTTTGCGACGATCCTCTTTGGCGTCTATCCCGCGCCGATCCTCGATATGATCGGACCGTCGGTCGAAGCGCTTGTTTCCAACTATCAGACTGCACTTGCGCAGGCCGAAACGGCCACGCAGGTTGCGGTTAACCACTAAGGGGGGGCGGATATGCTCTCGGCTGATCTGACCGTTATCCTGCCGGAGATTGTCCTGGCCGTTTATGCCAT
Organism: Marivita sp. S2033; assembly: GCF_046592965.1. Lineage (NCBI taxonomy): Bacteria > Pseudomonadati > Pseudomonadota > Alphaproteobacteria > Rhodobacterales > Roseobacteraceae > Marivita > Marivita sp. S2033. The sequence continues at coordinate 339,126 of NZ_JBISBV010000003.1, read as the reverse complement.
GCTGGCGCTGCTCGGCGCGGTCTATACCGTGAAGGACGGGGCTGCCTCGGTGCTGGTCTGGGCGACCAGCGGACTGTTCCTGGCCCTGGCGGTGTGGATCGGGATCAACGGATCCGGCACCAATCTGGCGTTTTACGGCATGTTCATCGACGACGGATTCTCGCGCTTTGCAAAGGTGATGATCCTCGTTTCGGCGGCCGCAGTGCTGTTGATGTCGGAAGGTTACATGGCACGGCGCGGGCTCTTGCGGTTCGAGTACCCTGTGCTGATCGCGCTGGCTGTGGTCGGCATGATGATGATGGTCTCGGCGGGGGACCTGATGGCGCTTTACATGGGGCTGGAGCTGCAATCGCTGGCGCTTTATGTCGTCGCATCGCTGCGTCGCGACAGCCTGAAATCAACCGAGGCGGGGCTCAAGTATTTCGTGCTCGGCGCGCTGTCGTCCGGCCTGCTCCTCTATGGTGCGTCGCTGGTCTACGGCTATGCCGGCACCACGCTGTTCTCGGGAATCATCCAGACGGCGGTTCACGGCGATCTGTCGCTCGGGCTGTTGTTCGGCTTGGTGTTCCTGATCTCGGGGCTGGCGTTCAAGGTCTCGGCGGTGCCGTTCCACATGTGGACGCCGGATGTCTACGAAGGCTCGCCCACACCTGTCACCGCGTTCTTCGCAACCGCTCCGAAAGTGGCGGCGATGGCGCTGTTTGCGCGGATGTTGCATGACGCCTTCGGCGCGGCAGTTGACGACTGGACACAGGTCATCGCGTTCCTGTCGCTGTTGTCGATGTTCCTCGGCTCGATTGCGGGTATCGGCCAGACCGATATCAAGCGGCTGATGGGCTTTTCCTCGATTGCGCATATGGGATTTGCGCTGATGGGGCTGGCGGCCGGTACCGCCTTCGGCGTGCAGGCGATGCTGATCTACATGGCGATCTATGTGACGATGAATGTGGGCACGTTCGCCTTCATCCTGTCGATGGAACGCGACGGACAGCCGGTGTCGCGGATTTCGTCGCTCAACATGTATTCCAAACGTGAACCGGGCAAGGCGCTGGCGATGCTGGTCCTGCTGTTCAGCCTTGCGGGCGTGCCGCCTCTGGTCGGCTTCTTCGGCAAGCTTTATGTCTTGCGCGCCGCCTATGACGCCGGACTGGCGTGGCTTGCGGTGGCGGGTGTTGTCGCGTCGGTGATCGGTGCATTCTATTACCTGCGCATCGTCTATTACATGTATTTCGGACAGGAGCGGGATGACGCCCTGGACGGCGGCAAGTCACCGATCCTGTGGGGCATGTTGATGGCCAGTGCGGTCATCATGGTTGTCGGAGTGGTGAACCTGTTCGGCATCGAAGGAGTGGCGGCGGCCGCGGCGGCGACCCTTGTTCAATAGAGATTTCGGCAGCTTTGACTCCTGTGACGCGCCATTGGCGCGTCGCTTTGTTTTTTGCGTCCCGCTCTGCGGGTCGCGGTGCCTGCGGCGCGAGTTTATTTTGCAAGATGAAGCGGGCGGATTGTCTTTTTGAGCTGGCCGGCGGGATATGATCGTCAGGTTCTGGCAGAGGTCGACAGCACGATGGCAGAAGCCGCGCGTCAGGCGGCCAGGCTGTCGGGGCCGACCTGGATATGTGCGGCACGCCAGACCGCAGCGCGGGGCAGGCGCGGGCGGGTCTGGGTCAATCCCGAGGGCAATTTCGCCGCGACCCTGGTGATGCCGACGAGAGACCCCGCCGAGCGGCGGGCGTTGCGCAGTTTCGTCGCGGCGCTTGCGGTGTTCGATGCGCTGGCAGCGCTCACCGGGCGGGTCGATGGCATCACGTTGAAGTGGCCGAATGATGTGCTTTTGAACGGTGGCAAGGTGGCGGGCATCCTTCTTGAAAGCCTGGGCGACCATCTGGCGATCGGGATCGGCGTCAATCTGGCCCATGCGCCGACAGGCGCGCAGGTCGAGGCAGGGGCGTTGGCACCGGTGTCGGTACTGTCATCGACCGGTGTGGGACTTGCGCCCGAGGCGTTTCTGGACGCTCTGGCCGAGGCATATGCGGCGCGCGAGGCGACGTTCCAGACCTACGGATTTGCGCCGCTGCGCGAGGCGTGGCTGGCGCGCGCCGGGCGCTTGGGTGAGGACGTCACGGCGCGCATGGGGAACCGCGAGGTCGTTGGCACGTTCGAAACAGTGGACGCGGACGGGCGGATCGTCCTAAAAACCGCGCATGGACGAGAGGCCATCGCTGCGGCGGATATTTTCTTTTGAAAGCGACAGTTTGAAGGTGACAGAGCCATGCTTTTGACGATTGATTGCGGCAACACCAATACAGCCTTTTCGATCTGGGACGGGACGAAGTTCTTGTGCACCCTGCGCACGTCGACCCATCACGGGCGTACGGCCGATGCCTATTTCACCTGGTTCGCGACCCTGATCAAACATTACGAGATCGAGCCGAATATCACCGATGTGATCATCTCGTCCACGGTGCCGCGCGTGGTGTTCAATCTCCGGGTGTTTTCAGACCGGTTTTTCGGCGTGCGGCCTCTGGTCGTGGGCAAGCCCGAATGCCTGTTGCCGAACCCGCCACGGGTCGATGAAGGTGTCGTCGTGGGACCGGACAGGTTGGCCAATGCGGCAGGTGCCTTTGATCGGCATGGCGGCGATGTCGTGGTGGTTGACTTCGGCACCGCGACCAACTTCGACGTGGTGTCCGAGGACGGAGCCTATGTCGGCGGGGTGATCGCACCGGGGGTGAACCTGTCGCTGGAGGCACTGCATCAGGGGGCGGCGGCATTGCCCCATGTGGATGTGTCCCAACCGGAGCGGGTGATCGGCACCAATACGGTCGCCTGTATCCAGTCAGGTGTGTTCTGGGGCTATATCGGCCTCATCCAGGGCATCACCCAACGCATTCGCGATGAATATGGCCGACCGATGAAGGTGATCGGAACCGGCGGGCTTGCACCCTTGTTCGCACAGGGCGAGGTGCTATTTGACACAATCGAAAGTGACCTGACCATGCACGGTCTGACGGTCATTCACGCCTATAACAAAGATAATGGATAACACATGAGCAGCGAACGCATCATCTACCTGCCGCTTGGCGGGGCCGGCGAAATTGGCATGAACGCCTATGTCTATGGCTACGGCAAACCCGGCAAGGAGCGTTTGATCCTTGTGGACCTTGGCGTCACCTTTCCGGATATGGACAGCACGCCGGGCGTCGATCTGATCCTGCCGGACATGGCGTGGCTCAAGGAGCGGCGTGACCGGCTCGAGGCGATCTTCATCACCCACGCGCATGAAGACCATGTCGGCGCAATCGGCCATTACTGGAACGAGCTGGGCGCGCCGGTTTACGCACGCGAGTTCACGGCCCATATCGCGCGGCTCAAGATGGACGATCACGGGATATCTCCACAGACCGTCAAGACCGTCGCTGCGTGGCCCGAGACTGTCGAGGCCGGACCGTTCAAGGTGGGGTTCGTGCCGATTTCGCATTCCATTCCCGAAAGCTCGGGTCTGGTCATCGACACCCCCAAGGGACGGCTGGTGCATACCGGCGATTTCAAGATCGACGAGACGCCTCTTGTGGGCGAGGCGTTTGATCGCGAGATGTGGTCGGATCTGGCGAAACCTGGCGTCAAGGCACTGATCTGCGATTCCACCAACGTCTTTTCGGCGCATCCGGGTCGGTCCGAAGCCACCGTGGGCCCCGAAATCGAGGGTCTGGTGCGTGACGCGGCCGGGATGGTCGTTGCCACCACGTTCGCCTCCAACGTCGCGCGGGTCAAGACGTTGGCCGAAGCGGGTGAGCGTGCCGGACGCTCGGTCTGCCTGTTGGGGCGCGCGATGCGGCGAATGATCGAGGCATCGCTCAAGACCGGTGTGCTGAAGGATTTCCCGCAGACGATCAGCCCCGAGGAGGCCGCGCAACTGCCGCGCGAGAACCTGATGCTCATCGTGACCGGATCGCAAGGCGAGCGTCGCGCCGCTTCGGCGCAGCTGGCGCGGGGCAAGTATAACGGCATGGTGATGAAAGAAGGCGATCTGTTCCTGTTCTCGTCAAAAACCATTCCGGGCAACGAGCGCGGCGTGATCCGCATCATGAACCAGTTCTCCGAGCAGGGCGTGGATGTGGTCGATGACAGCTCCGGGCTTTACCACGTTTCGGGCCATGCCAACCGCCCCGACATCGAAACCATGCACGCACTTGTTGCGCCGCAGGTCGTGATCCCGATGCACGGCGAACACCGGCATCTGCGCGAGCATGTGAAACTGGCCGAAACCCACGGCCGCAAGGGGATGCTGGCGGTCAACGGGATGATGATCGACCTGTCCGGTAACACGCCGAGCGTCGCCGAATATATCGAGACCGGGCGGACGTATCTTGATGGAACGGTCAAGATCGGCGCGATGGACGGCGTGGTGCGCGACCGGATTCGCATGGCGATGAACGGGCATGTGATTGTGACGGTCATTCTGGATGAGGACGACGACATGCTGGGCGAGCCGTGGTGCGACACGATGGGGTTGCCCGAAATGGGGCGCAGCAACGCGCCGCTGGTGGATGCGCTGGAAGAGGATCTGTCGCAATTTATCGGTCGCGCGGGTGCGAAGGTGGTGACCAATGACGACAAGCTGGAGGAAGGCTTGCGTCGGGTGGCACGGCAGACAACGCTGAACGAGATCGGCAAGAAGCCCGAAGTGTCGGTGATCATCAGCCGTCTGGCATGACGCGGGCGATCGTGTTCGATCTGGACGGCACGCTGATCGACAGCCTGCCGGACATCGCGGCGGCGGCCAATGCGCTGCTTGCCGATCATGGGTTGGCTCCGTTGCCGGAACGCCAGATCGGCGGATTTGTGGGTATGGGCGAGCGGGTGTTTCTTGATCGGTTGATCAGCGCCACTGCGTTGGACCCGTTGAGCTATGACGCGCTGTTGGCGCAGTTCATCGCCCATTACAAGCTCTGCACCGGCTTGACCCGTGTCTTTCCCGGCGTTCTGGAAACGCTTGCGCAGTTGCGGGCCGACGGGCTTGTGCTGGGTATTTGCACCAACAAGCCGGGTGGTCCGCTGGACGCTGTTCTGGACGCGGTTGATCTGCGACGGCATTTTGACGTGGTGATTGCCGGCGATACGCTTTCCTTGCGCAAACCCGATCCGGCGCCCTTGCGGTTGGCGTTCGAGAGGTTGGGGGCCACGCATGGCGTCTATGTCGGTGATAGCGACGTGGATGCGGCGACCGCACTGGCTGCACATGTTCCGTTTGTGCTCTACACCGAAGGGATCAGGTCAAAGCCGGTCGAGCACATCCCGCATGACCGCGCGTTCCGGCGGTTCTCCGACCTTTACGGACTGTGCAAGGACGTGATGCGCGCCATTTGATGACGTGATGCCAACACGATTTTCGATGCGCAACAGTGGGGCAGGTAAGGGGGCTTTGGCCCCCGTCGCGTTCGCGACGCCCCCCAAGGTATTTGACGCGCAAAGAAGTCCGGGCGCTTGGTTCAACCGGTCCGGCGTTCGTCGAAACTCTTGGCGATGAACGTGGGCATATGATCGCCCATGCCCACGACCTTGTTGTCGCGGTCATTGCGACGACCGCGCGACGCGGAACTGGAATTGTCCGTTTTTCCGGACTGTGTCTCTTGGGGCTTGGGCTTGTCCGCAGGCTTGCTTTGTGGTTTTTGCGGCGGCGGGCTTGGCTTTTTATGGGCCTGCTGATCGCTCTTGTGCTCGGACGGCGCCTTGGTGTCCTGCGCGACAGATTTCGGCTCGGCCTGTTTGGAGCGGCTGCGACCGCTGCGCGAACGGCTCGATTTGGACTCCTTGCCTGACGTCTCCTGATCGGCAGGCGCTTCGGTGTCTGACCGAGGCGTCGCGTCTCCCAACGGGTTTGCGATGCGCGGAATATCCTTTTGCAGCAGACGTTCGATCGCGTCGAAGTTCTTTTCGTCCTTGGGTGCGCAGATCATCATGGCCTTGCCATCGCGCCCGGCCCGGCCGGTGCGACCGATGCGGTGGACGTAATCTTCGGCATGGCTTGGCACGTCGAAATTGAAGACGTGGCTGACAGCCGGTACGTCAAGTCCGCGCGCGGCCACATCAGAGGCGATGAGGAAGCGCAGGTCGCCTTCGCGGAAACCATCAAGGGTCTTGGTACGTTGCGACTGATCCAGATCGCCGTGGATCGGTGCGGCGTCATAGCCGTGTTTCTTGAGCGATTTTGCCACCACATCCACATCTGTCTTGCGGTTGCAAAAGACGATTGCGTTGGTGCATTTGTCGCCTTCGCCGTCGATCAGCGCGCGCAGAAGGGCGCGTTTTTCGGTGCCTTCACGGTCACGGCGCGACGCCTTGAACATCACCACGCCTTGTTCGATCGTCTCGGACGCGGAGGCTTGGCGGGCAACCTCGACGCGCGCGGGATTGGACAGGAAGGTGTTGGTGATCCGCTCGATCTCGGGCGCCATGGTGGCCGAAAAGAACAGCGTCTGGCGGGTAAAGGGCGTGAGCGAGAAGATGCGTTCGATGTCGGGAATGAACCCCATGTCGAGCATCCGGTCAGCTTCGTCGACGACCATGACCTGAACGCCGGTGAGCAGCAATTTGCCGCGCTCGAAATGATCGAGCAGGCGGCCCGGCGTCGCGATGAGAACATCGACACCCTTATCGATGGCCGCATCCTGTTCCTTGAAACTGACCCCGCCGATCAGCAAGGCCTTGGTCAGCTTGACGTGCTTTGCATAGGTGTCGAAGTTTTCCGCCACCTGCGCCGCCAGTTCCCGCGTCGGACACAGCACAAGGCTGCGCGGCATGCGGGCGCGGGCACGGCCGCGGGCCAGAAGCGTGATCATCGGCAGCACGAAGCCTGCCGTTTTGCCTGTTCCGGTCTGGGCGATGCCGAGAACGTCGCGGCCTTCGAGAGCGGGGGGGATTGCGCCGGCCTGAATCGGGGTCGGCGTATCGTAGCCGGCCTCTTCAATAGCTTTGACGACTTTCGGGTTGAGATTTAACTCAGAAAATTTTGTCATGTGATTCCGTTGTTCACGGACTGCCAGCGCCCGTGCGTCTGAAGGTGATCCGGCCCGTTTGGCCCTGTGTTGTGCCACAGTCGAGATCTCGGGCTTTATTAGCGGTGTTGCAGAGGGGCGTCAATGTCATGTGACATACCTGCGCGCATGTGCCTTTTTCAGGCAATATCGGTGGTGAATGCGCAACAATGCCAGATGTCCATTGCAAACGGGTACATGGCATTACGCCCCGAGGGCTCCGAACCGGCGCTGGACCGCTGCGTCCGCATCAAAGGCAGGTGTCAGCAACAGGTTGTGACGCGCAAGCCGTTGGCGCAGGTCCGCAGTGTCGAGGCACAGTTCATCAAAGAACATGCGCAGGCCTTCGTCGCCCTCTTCCTGCCGGAGATAATGCAGCAACCGCCCGACCGATTTCGGCGCCTCGTCGTCGCGGATGCGATAAGAGCCCCTGCTTTGACGGAACTCCAGCTTGGCGATGAAACTGTCCCAATCCGGGGCGTGCAGATGGCCCAGATAGACGGACCCGAGAGTCGTGGTGTTGCGCACATCCTGGCCGTGGGCGCGCAACCGGTGGATGGCTAGGCGCACATCCTCCAGTCCGGTTCGCGCGAACACCTTGCCTGCCAGATGGCTGAGAAAGCCGCCACGCACATAGCTGCCGAATGTGGGGTAGATGTCATGCGTGGCGTGGGGGGCAACCCCTTGGGCGGTGGTGCGCAGCTTGAAATGCTTGGGCAACATTCCCGGATGCGGCGCGGCCAGCGCCTCGGCCGGGTAGATCCGTGCGCCTGCCATCGCCTCGGGAACGCCCTGCAAGACCGTGGCAAGGGGCGTGTCGGTGAGGATGAATTCATCGATATCGATATGGCCAAGCCAGTCGACCCGTCCGGCGGCGTCGCGCAAGGCGCGCGTGGCGTTGAAGGCCTGGCGCAATTGATGCGCTTCGGGGCGTTCTTTGCCGAGATCGCGCCAATATGCTGCGTCGCATTGTGTGATCTGAACCGAGGGGGTGTCGCGCAGCAAGGCTGAAATGTCGGGCGCCGGTGCGTCGAGGAACAGATGGATATGCGCGGCGCCCAGTTTGAGGTGATGGGCGACGAATCGCGCAACGTCCGGCAGGCGCGCGTTTGTGGTGCACACAAGACCCCAGCTGGGGCTGCGCGCGGGGGCGCTGGCAACCGGAACGACGACACCCGGAGACGCTGCCGGGGCGGAGTCGGTGCGGCGCAGTTTTCGGGCGCGCAGACGATGCAGGCGGCGAAACACCGTGCGTGGATCGTCGATCAATTGTTGCAGCATGTCATGCGCGAGCGGGCGGATCACCGGGTCTGCGTCTGCCTCTGTCCAGAGTCTGGCGAGCATGTTGGCGTCAAGCCCACCGTCAGTGAGCGAAAATGCGTCCATCTCAAGCGGCAAGGGGCCGGGTGCGCGCCCGTCGAGCGTGAAGGGGCGGTCGGCGTCGCGGCCCGAATACAGCCGTTCGCTTTCATAGAGCTTCATCGTGTTGAAAAGGGTCGAAAGCGCCAGCCCGGCGCTGCGTTGCGCGGCAGTTGTGCCGTGATCGCCGAAGGTTGTGAGGCTTGAGACTTTCCAGCGCAGATCCATTTCGGAGATCAGTAACGGCGCATGTTCACGCCAAAGGCGCTGGAACAGGGCAGCGGTGTGGGGCGGTTGGCTTCGTTTTCGCAGATGCGCGATCAGCAGGGCGTTCAGATGAAGAAGCGCGTTCTGCCCCTTGAGTTCGTTGGAAAGTTCCCATTCCTTGCGGGCATGATCAGAGCGGGTGTTGCCGTGATCGATTGGCGCGGCAACAACTGTTCTGGCCAAAGCGTTCAGATCACAATCAAGCGGAGGCAAGGATTCGCCGGTCGCGAATTGCAACGGCGCGCGGCGGGCGTTCATCTGATCAAGTATCCCGGCCAGCCCGTTTGGATAGGCCGGGTTTTGCGGCGCGTCTTCACTGCTCATGCGCGCAGAGTGCCGCGAGGGCGCGCTGGGATCAACGTTAAAAAGAAGCGGACAAGGCGCATGGAAGGGCGGCTTATACCATCATTTCCTTGGTCGCAGACAGGGTCACGTCGGGATAGTCGCGGGTGATGCGGTCGATGTCCCATTGCAAGCGGGTCAGGTAGACGACATCGCCATCATTGTCCTCGGCCATGTGCTGCTTGTTGGCATTGACCAGCTTTTCCACAGCGTCCTTTGGTCCGTGTACCCAGCGCGCAGAGGTGAATTGCGACGCCTCGAACCGCACCGGAAGGCCGTATTCCAACTCGATCCGGCTGCCGAGGACTTCGAATTGCAACGCGCCGACAACTCCGACGATAAAGCCCGAGCCGATCATCGGCTTGAACACCTTTGCCGCGCCTTCTTCGGCAAATTGCATCAGCGCTTTTTCCAGGTGCTTTGATTTCAGCGGATCACCGGCCCGCACCGATTGAAGCAGTTCCGGCGCAAATGACGGAATGCCCGTCACCTTGAGAGCTTCGCCCTCGGTCAGCGTGTCGCCGATGCGCAATTGTCCGTGGTTGGGAATGCCGATGATGTCTCCGGCCCAGGCCTCGTCGGCCAGTTCCCGGTCGGCGGCGAGAAACAGGACCGGATTGGTGATGGTCATCGGTTTCTTGGAGCGCACATGCGTGAGTTTCATGCCGCGTTTGAAGTGACCGGACGCCATGCGCAAAAACGCCACGCGGTCGCGGTGCTTGGGATCCATATTCGCCTGAACCTTGAAGACAAAGCCGGAAACCTTTGTTTCCTCGGGCATGATCTGGCGGGGTGTTGCGGATTGCGGTTGTGGTTCGGGGCCGTATGTCCCGATGCCGTTCATCAGTTCCTGAACGCCGAAGCTGTTGATCGCAGAGCCGAACCAGATCGGGGTCATGTGCCCTTCGAGAACTGCTTGCGGATCCAGTTTGGGAAGCAGCTCACGCGCCATTTCAACTTCTTCGCGCAGCTGCTCCAACAGATGCGCGGGGATATGTTCGGCCAGCTTGGGATCGTCCAGGCCTTCGATGGCGATGCTTTCGGCCACCTTGTTGCGGTCGGCGCGATCCATGAGTTCAAGGCGGTCGCGCAAGAGATCATAGCATCCCAGAAAATCCCGGCCCACGCCGATGGGCCAGCTTGCCGGGGTGACGTCGATGGCAAGGTTTTCCTGAATTTCGTCGATAATGTCGAACGTATCGCGGCTTTCGCGGTCCATCTTGTTGCAGAAGGTCAGGATCGGCAGGTCGCGCAGGCGGCAGACTTCGAACAGCTTTTGCGTCTGGCTTTCCACACCTTTCGCACCGTCGATCACCATGACGGCCGCATCCACCGCCGTCAAAGTGCGGTAGGTGTCTTCAGAGAAATCAGAGTGCCCCGGCGTGTCGACGAGGTTGAAGCGGAAGCCCTTGAAGTCGAACGACATTGCGCTGGCCGAAACCGAGATGCCGCGGTCCTGTTCCATCTTCATGTAGTCAGATCGCGTTCGCCGCGCTTCGCCCTTGGCGCGGACCTGTCCGGCCATCTGAATCGCGCCGCCGTAAAGCAGAAATTTCTCTGTCAGCGTGGTCTTGCCGGCATCTGGATGCGAGATGATGGCAAAGGTGCGCCGCCGGGCAATTTCGGCAGGCAATTCAGGGCGATTTGTGGCTGTATCGAGCATGAGCGCGCGTATAGGCGGCGCTTGGCGCCTTGTCCATAAGGGCCGTGATCAGCCGACCGCGCGCAGGGCGATGACGTTGCTCGGCTCCCCGGCGGCAACCGGCGTCGGGACGATGACCGGCTCGAACGCCAGGTCGCACATGGACATGTCGATCAGGACATATTCCACGCCGCTTTGCATTTCGGTTTCACCGATGAAGTAAAGTTCGCCATTGCAGACAGTTGCGTAGATGTCGGCGCGACGGCCGGTTGTCGTCATGAAGATGAGCTGCGCAAGCGTGTTCAGCGTGTCAGCCGGAAGATTGGCCGCGACGGAGCGTGTAAACCTGTCGGTCGTGCCGCCTTGCGCGGTAACCGAGGACCAGAGTGCGTCGGGTTTCACCTGATAGATATCGCCAGGGACCAGATCGGTCAGACGACGGATGGGATCGCCGCGACAAACGCCGAACTCGGCGCGCAGGCCCTGCGCCGGACAGGCCTTGTACGTCGTCGCTGAATCACTTTGGCAGGCCATAACTTATCACTACTCGATTATTAATTCTCGCCGGTTCCCTGATACTTGCGGCTAACCTTTAAGATCGCCGCTAATTATGTCAGGTCTATGAAGACCGCGTGTCTTTTCGCGTACGAATTAAGTCAAATTGGGAGAGTTGAGATGGATCTTGGAATCAACGGAAAGCGGGCTTTGGTCAGCGCATCGAGCAAGGGTCTGGGGCGCGGATGTGCCGAGGCATTGGCGCAGGCCGGCGTGTCGCTCGTGATGAATGCCCGCGGCTCGGACGCGCTCGAGGCGACGGCCGCAGAGATCCGCGAGACCTACGGTGTCGAGGTGGTGACGGTCGCGGCGGATATCGTCAGCGTAGAGGGCCGCGCCAAGGTCCTGGAAGCGGCAGGCGCGGTGGACATTCTTGTCACCAATGCGGGCGGGCCGCCGCCGGGCCTGTGGTCCGATTGGGACCGGAGCGATTTCATCAAGGCGCTCGATGCCAACATGCTGACGCCGATCGCTTTGATGACAGCTCTGATGCCGGGCATGATGGAGCGGGGTTGGGGCCGGGTGGTCAACATCACCTCGCAATCGGTCAAGGCACCGATCCCGGCGCTGGGGCTGTCGAACGCGGCGCGCACCGGGCTGACCGGCTATGTGGCGGGAACCGCGCGGCAAGTCGCGTCGAGCGGCGTGATCGTCAACAACCTCCTGCCGGGCATCCACGCGACCGATCGCGCCGACCAGTTGGACGGTGGCGTGTCCAAAGCACAAGGGATCTCGGTCGATCAGGCGCGCAAGAACCGCCAGGAGACCATTCCGGCGCGGCGCTATGGCACGCGGCAGGAATTCGGTCAGACCTGTGCGTTCTTGTGCTCGCAACATGCCGGGTTCATTGTCGGGCAAAACATTCTTGTCGACGGTGGCGGCACCAATATGACGATCTAGCCGTGGCGCGCGGACCGGATGGTAAGGGGCAGGCGCAAGGGTTTTCGCTTCGGGACCGGCTGTTCAACGCAGGTACGATTGGCGATATGGCGCAAGAATATTCGGTGCTGCCGGAATTTGATGCGGACCGGTTTCAGGAAACGGCGCTTGCGGGGCTGGCCCCGCTCGGGCTGATGCAACGGCTGGACTGGCTGGCCACCTGCATCGAAGAGCAGTTGCCGAAGCGGTTTCCAGAGATGGCCGAAGCGCTCGAAAGCGCGATGCCTCCGCCGCTTGATCCGATGCGCTCGGATAACGATTTCGGACGGTTCATCCATGCGGTTCCCGGTATTCTGGCGGTGCGGCACGGGATGGAGGCGCATCGCGACCGGGCGTTGGACCTGCTTGAAATGGCCACGCAGCGGTTCTCGATGGAATATTACCTCCGCCCGTTCCTGAACCGCTGGCCAGATCAGACGCTTGCGCGGCTGGACCGGTGGGTGACGCATGAGAATTACCACGTCCGCCGCCTTGTGAGCGAGGGCACGCGCCCGCGCTTGCCCTGGGCCGCGAACATTACGCTGGATCCCTTGGTACCCTTGCGGTTTCTAGATGCCTTGCACGGCGATCCGACGCGGTATGTCACGCGATCGGTTGCGAACCACATGAACGATCTGACGCGCCGTGCACCGGATGTGGTGGTCGATCATCTGTCAGACTGGGCGAAAAAAGGGCTGCAAACGGCGTGCGAGTTGGACTGGATCACGCGTCACGCGCTGCGGACGGCTGTCAAACGGGGTGAGCCTCGGGCATTGGCGCATTTGGGGTATGTCCAGGATGCCGCGATGGATGTGGAATTGACCCTTGCGCCCAACCCGGTTGAGATCGGCGATGCGATCAAGATTGAGGTGACGCTATGCGCCGCGCAGGACATGCCGATTATGGTGGATTACCGCATCACCTTTCAGAGTCAAACCGGGCGCGAGCGTGAAAAGGTTTTCAAACTCAAGACCTTAAAGGCCAAAGCAGGCGAGGTGATGACGGTTTCAAAATCACACCGGCTGAAGGCGGGCGCATCGACCTTTACGCTGCATCCGGGTCCGCACCGTGTTGTGGTTCAGGTCAACGGGCAAGATCGCGCCACTGGCGTTTTTCAATTGATGTGATGGGTGAAGATTTTAACATATCCATCGGATAATGCGTGACAATATCGGCTAGTCTCGGGACGGTGCGTTGGTCCAGCGGTGTTCCAGCGCGTCAAGCGCAGCGATCCGTTCGGCGGTTTTCGGGTGCGACATGAGCCACGCCGGCACCGCACCGGAGCGGGCTTGCGTCAGTTTGTCGAGTTTGAGGAACAGCGATTTTTGCGCCGAGATTCCGATACCGGCCTTGTGCAACAAGGCAGCAGCATAGGCGTCGGCCTCGTATTCATCGCCCCGTGACAGGCGGGCCGCGAGAAGGGTGGCCAATCCGTTGGCGATCCAGACACCCACCCCGGGAATAAAGCGCGACAGCACCATCGCAAGCGCGGTGCGCAGCGCATTTTGACCCGAAAAGTCGATCATGCGGCGACGGGAGTGGCCCAATGCGACGTGGCCCAGCTCATGCGCGATGACGCTGGCCAATTCTTCGCCGGTCACTTCGTTGTTCTGGTATTTGCGGTAAAATCCACGGGTGATGAAAATGCGCCCGTCTGGTGCAGCAAGGCCGTTTACCGGGTCAATCTCGTAGATATTCACGCGGATACGATCCAGATCGAGCGCCGCGGCCAGGCGATCTGTCAGAGCCTTGAGCTTGGGATCGGCAAGCTCGGTGGAGCGGGCATCAAGCTCGCGTTTGGTGCGCCAGACGGAGAAATGATACATCGCAAGCGCATAGAGGATCGCGAGCAGGATCGGGGTGAATTTCAACATGTATTAGATATGGTGCGGCGACGTGCCTTGGGCAAGCGCGGCGCGCATGGACGCCGCGCTTTTTAAGCGTCGTTAGCTGGTCAGCTTGGCGTCAAGCGTGATGTCCGCTCCGGCCAGCACCTTGGACACGGGGCAGTTTTCCTTGGCGGTCTGAGCGGCCTTGTGAAAATCATCTTCGCTCAGGCCTGGAATTTTAGCTTCCAGATCAAGGTGAACCTTGGTGATGGTAAAGCCGCCGGCTTGTTCCTCCAGGGACACGGTTGCTTTCGTGTCGATCGAGTCCGCGGTGGCGTCATAATCCCCGAGGATCATTGACAAAGCCATCGAGAAACATCCCGCATGCGCCGCGCCGATCAGTTCTTCGGGGTTGGTGCCGGGCTTGTTTTCGAACCGCGTGTTGAAGCCGTAAGGCTGTTCGTCAAGCACGCCGGATTCCGTTGAGATCTGGCCTTTGCCATCTTTCAGGCCGCCGGACCAATGTGCGGATGCAGTTTTCTTAATCATTTGATCATGTCCTTTCGTTAGGGAGGTCTTGATCGAAGAACCAGCCGCGGCGCTGCGCGGTTCCTTCACACCGGCAAGAATTGGAGAATTGCGAAGAAAGAGCGATGGAGAGGCTGCTAGGGGTGGACCACTATTTTGCCAGCGCCGTGATGCCGCGCGTGATGCCCTCAAGCGTCATCGGCACCATCGCGTCCTCGAATATCTCGCGGATCATGCCGATGGACTGGGTATGTGGCCAGTGCTGCTGCGGCGTCGGGTTGATCCAGAGATGAGAGGGCCATTGCGTCCGTGCACGCTCGAGCCAAACTTGTCCGGCTTCGGTATTCCAATGCTCATTGGCACCGCCCGCAAAGGCGATCTCGTAGGGCGACATGCTCGCGTCACCGACGAAAATACATTTGTAATCAGGGCCGTATGTGTTGAGCACGTCTCTCGTCGGAGTCACCGCATCCCAGCGGCGACGGTTGTCTTTCCAGACGCCTTCGTAAAGGCAGTTGTGGAAGTAGTAATGCTCAAGATGCTTGAATTCGGCGCGCGCGGCAGAGAACAGTTCCTCCACGACCTTGACATGAGGGTCCATCGAACCGCCGACATCCAGAAACAGAATGACCTTGACCGCATTGCGCCGCTCGGGGCGGGTTTGCACGTCAAGATACCCATGTTCGGCGGTGGCACGAATGGTGCCGTCAAGGTCCAGTTCGTCCATCGCCCCGTCCCGCGCCCAGCGACGCAGACGTTTGAGCGCAACCTTGATGTTGCGGGTGCCCAGCTCGACGCTGTCGTCCAGGTTGCGGAACTCGCGCTTGTCCCAGACCTTGACCGCGCGCTGATGGCGGCTTTGGTCTTGCCCGATGCGCACGCCTTCGGGGTTGTAACCATAGGCGCCGAAGGGGGACGTGCCGGCGGTTCCAATCCACTTGTTGCCCCCCTGATGGCGGCCCTGCTGCTCCTTGAGGCGTTCCTTCAGGGTCTCCATCAGCTTGTCAAACCCGCCCAGCGCTTCGATCTCGGCCTTTTCGGCATCGCTCAGGTGCTTTTCCGCCATCTTGCGCAGCCAGTCTTCAGGCAGATCAAGCGCGTCGAGAACGGCATCGGAGCTCAGATGTTCAAGACCCTTGAATGCCTCGGCAAAGGCGCGGTCAAAACGGTCGATGTGGCGCTCGTCTTTGACCATCGCGCTGCGTGCGAGATAGTAAAATGCTTCGGGGTCATAGGTGGCGAGACCCGCGCGCATCGCCTCAAGAAAGCTGAGGTATTCGCGTAGCGAAACGGGCACGCCAGTGCGGCGGAGAGTGTCAAAAAACGGAACGAACATGCGGCAGATCTAGCAACTGGAGCAGCGCCTGACCAGCGCCGTCAGAAGACCAGCTTTTCAATGACAATCGTCAGGATCAGCCCGGCCAGCCCGCCGATAATCGCAAAGACCGCGCCGTATTGCCACAGATCACCGCGGCTGCCGTTGCGTTTTTTCGCGCTCATGGCACCGAAAATGGCTCCCAGAACGACCCCTGCAATGACGATCATAACCTGCCTCTGCCCCTGTTGAGCGGATTGAGCGAACTGATCTCGCGCAGTTTGGCGCGCACCGACCAGTCCGAACCGAACCCGTAGCGCGCCCATCCCAGACTGTCCAGACGCACATCGGCCCCCGCCGAGGCGCGCCCCGAAAGATCGAACGCTTCGGCGCGCAGCATGAGCAAGGTCGCCAGCAGCGCAGCGTTCTCGTACCGGGCCGCCAGATCGACGGAGTGACCGGTGAGGTTCAGCGCAACATCGGGGCGATCTTCGGTCAAGGCAAACGCGGCGAGTTGCGACGCCACATAGGCCCGGTGCAGCTCGGTCTCGGGAGTGCGGGCGAAATACATATCGGCCAGCAGGAACTGTTCGCGGGCGACGTCCGGCCTGGTGCTTTGCAGGATGCGCCCCATGGCATAATGGGCGAAGCCGCGACGGTGATCCTGCCACCCCATCGCAGAGGCAATGCCCAGCGCTTCGGTGGCGGCGGCGCGTCGCGCTCCGGCGGATGCGCCCGGTCCGAGAGCGGTCTGGATGGCATCGATCCACGGGCGCGGGGTGCGCGCCGCGCGTCTGGCTGGCACGCCACGGCCCTGCGGATTGAGGCGGTCGAGAATGGCGGGGAGGCGCGCCATCACCTGTTGTCGCGTCATGCCGTTGCGCAGGGCAGGATCGTAATGGGCGCGCAGCACCAGCATGTCATATCCGGTCAACACGGTGTGGACATTATCGTCATTGAACACCGAATTTGGCAGGCGATAGAGGTCGTTGAGCGGGCCAAGCGCCTGTGCGAGTTCTTCGTGCAGGCAGTCGCGCGCCTCTTGCGGGCTGGAATCGTTGGGCAGGAAGATCGCCAGCCGCGTACGGCTGGTCAGCGTGCTCCAGTTCACCCTGCTTGATCGCCGGGCGCGGCGGTATTCTGGCAAAGTGGACACATTGGGCACCACGAAACACGCCGCCTGGGGCAGAACGCGCTGGATCTCGGCGCGGCTGACCGCGTTGATGGTGATGTTTGCGTCCGCAGACGCCGTGGGCGTGATGTCGATGCCGGCTTCACGGCGCAACCGGTGCAGCAAGCGATCAAGGTCGCGCGGCACGGAAGGTTGCGCGTTGCCGATCAGGCGTACCGTGATGGGCCCTTCGAACCGCGTGAACACATCAAGCGTGCGGCCCGATTCCAGGCTCATGGACAGGTCCATGAAATCGCGTGCGAGATCGGCATTGGATGTGTGCACGGCGACGGGGCGGGGGATCGAAAAGACCTTCATCGACGGCAGGCTCGAGTCGACGAATGCGGCGCGGGTCGTGGTTTCGGATTGCGTCACCGGCATACAGGCATTGAGCAGCAGGGTCAGGGGCAACAGAATACGGCGCATCATCGGCGCGACCCCAAACACGAGATCGGGCACGCCGGGGCATCGCCGTGCGTTGCACTTCGCAAGGATGACGCGTTCGCGTGCAAAATGCACGCGGCCAAAGGACTGTGGGACATATCGAAAGCCTGCCTGCTCATTGCGGATACTTTTCGATCCGCTGTTTTTTTGTCCGCTCTGGGGCAAGCTTAGGGCGAAAGCATGGGTTTTGGCCAGAGCGGAACATTCAGCCCGAATCACTTTTTATATCCGTTGAGGTTGGGCGCGGAATTTCGCATGATTTCAACGGCGTAATCAGTGCAAAGAAGCAACAAGCGGGTATGTCCCGGCTTTGACACGGGATGAGTGTCTGCCACGTCATCGGCCAAGGCTCGCGCTCATCGGCAAATCGGGATAGAGCACAGTGATGACAGATATTGATCCTATCGAGATATTCCTGTCCGGGACGCCGGGGCTGGAGAGTGTGCTGCGCGACGAGGCGCGCGCGGCCGGATTTATCGATCCCCAGGTCGTCCCCGGTGGCGTGACGCTCGCGGGCGGCTGGCCCGATGTGTGGCGCGCCAATCTGGTGTTGCGCGGCGCGGGGCGGGTTCTCGCACGGGTGGCGCGGTTTCGCGCGATGCATCCGGCGCAGCTCGACAAGCGCGCACGCAAGGTCGAGTGGGCAGCGTTACTGCGCCGCGACGTGCCGTACCGGGTCGAGGCGAGCTGTCGCAAATCGCGTATCTACCATGCGGGCGCGGCGAAAGAGCGGGTGGAAAACGCCATCGCCGCCGCATTGGGGCAAAAGCCGGCGGAAAAGGCGGCTTTGGTTGTGCGGGTTCGCATCGAGGACGATCTCTGCGACATCAGTCTCGATACATCCGGCGAGGCATTGCACAAACGTGGTCACAAGCAAGCGGTTGGCAAGGCACCGATGCGCGAGACGTTGGCGGCGCTGTTCCTGCGATCCTGCGGTTTTAACGGAACCGAACCGGTCCTCGATCCGATGTGCGGGTCAGGCACGTTCGTGATCGAAGCGGCCGAGATGGCTTTGGGCCTTGCGCCGGGGCGTGCGCGCTCGTTCGGTTTCGAAAATCTGGCCTCGTTCGATGCCGATGCCTGGGCGGCGATGAAAGCCGCGATGTCGACGCCAGAGCCGTCCGAACTGCGCTTTCATGGCTCCGACAGGGACGCCGGTGCAATCGCGAACGCAACGGCCAATGCGGAACGCGCCGGTGTGTCCGGCGTCACCCGATTTGCACATCGCCCGATCGCCGACATCACTCCGCCCGAAGGTCCGCCCGGGTTGGTCATCGTCAACCCGCCTTATGGTGCGCGGATCGGCAACCGAAACCTGCTCTTCGCGCTCTACGGCACGTTTGGAACGGTGCTGAAAGACCGGTTCAAGGGATGGCGCGTCGGGATCGTGACGTCTGATAAAGGGCTCGCACGGGCCACAGGGCTGCATTTCCGCCAGGTCAGCGCTCCGATCCCGCATGGCGGGCTGAAAATCCAACTGTTCCAGGCAAATCTCTGACCTTCGGGTTTCTTTTGGCCAAAAATACCTTGGGGGAGCCCGCCTTGGCGGGCGGGGGCAACGCCCCCAATCTTTTGCGCCGCCCGCCAAACCTACCGTCGTTCGCGCCGCGCCATGAATGCCAGACGTTCAAACAGATGCACATCCTGCTCGTTCTTCAGCAGCGCGCCGTGCAGCTTTGGCAGCGCACTCGCGCCATCGCGCTTGAGATCCTCGGAGGTCATGTCTTCGGCCAGCAGGAGTTTGAGCCAATCCAGCACCTCTGACGTTGACGGTTTCTTTTTCAACCCGGTCTGTTCACGCACGTCGTAAAACTGGGTCAGGGCCGTGGTCAGCAGCGCGTCCTTGATGCCCGGATGGTGCACTTCGACGATCTTGCGCAGGGTATCTGGATCGGGGAAGCGGATGTAGTGAAAGAAACAGCGGCGCAGAAACGCGTCGGGCAGTTCCTTTTCGTTGTTCGAGGTGATGATCACGATGGGGCGATGCCGCGCGGTGATCGTGTCGCCGGTTTCGTAGACGTGAAATTCCATTCGATCGAGTTCCTGCAACAGGTCGTTGGGGAATTCGATATCGGCCTTGTCCACCTCGTCGATCAGCAGCACGACCTTCTCATCCGCCTCGAAGGCCTGCCAGAGCTTGCCCTTGCGGATGTAGTTTCGCACATCGTTCACACGTTCATCACCCAACTGGCTGTCACGCAAGCGGCTGACGGCGTCGTACTCGTAAAGACCCTGCTGTGCCTTGGTGGTGGATTTGATGTTCCACTCGATCATCCGCAGCCCCAGACCATCGGCCACCTGACGCGCCAGCTCGGTCTTTCCGGTGCCCGGTTCGCCCTTCACCAGAAGCGGGCGTTCCAGCGTCACGGCGGCATTCACCGCGATGGTCAGATCGTCAGTTGCGACGTAGGATTTGGTGCCTTCGAATCTCATCTTTTCCTGCTTTCTGTCTTGTCGGTCCCGCGCCATATTTTCACCGATTTTTGCGGCTATTGGCTAGTGACAACCCCTGGGGCTTAAGTTAAGTGCTGCGCATAGGGGTGCCAGATGTCTAGAGGATTTTCCATGTCAGATACTGGTGTAGGCAAGGGGACGAGGATGAAAGCAGAAACTTTTCTGCCTGACGATTACATGCCCGCCGAAGACGAGCCATTCATGAACGAGCGTCAGGTCGAGTGGTTCCGTCGCGAACTGCTTGAGCAGCGCAACGAGTTGTTGAGTGACAGCAAAACCACCATCGCGGGTTTGCAGGACGGAACACGTAACATTCCCGATGTCGCCGATCGCGCGTCCGAGGAAACCGACCGGTCGCTTGAACTGCGCATTCGGGATCGCCAGCGCAAGCTCGTGTCCAAGATCGACGCAGCATTGCGGCGGATCGAAGAAGGCGAATTTGGCTATTGTCAGGCAACGGGCGACCCGATTTCGCTCAAACGGCTCGTGGCGCGTCCGACGACGACGTTGAGCCTTGAGGCGCAGGAGCGTCATGAGCGCCGCGAGAAGGTACATCGCGACGATTGATGCCGGTCGGGTCATGAATTGAACTGGCGCGCCGGGGCATATGCTCTGGCGCGTTTTCGTATGAGGGGCAGGACGTGGAACTGGGTGGTTTGGACATCACCGTCATAGGCGGTGGTATCGGTGGCCTGGCCTGTGCGTTGGCCTTGCAGCAGCGTGGCGCATCGGTCGTCGTGCTGGAGCAGGCCGAGGCCATCACCGAAGTGGGCGCGGGGATTCAGATCTCGCCCAACGGCCTCAGGGTGATCGAAGCGTTGGGCCTGACCGAGGTTCTGGAGACCTGTTCGGTACAGGGCCGCGCGGTGTCGTTGCGCAACGGGAAAACCGGCAGCGAAGTTGCGCGTCTCGATCTGACGCGCCTTCCGCCGGATCAGCGTTACATCTTCGTGCACCGCGCCGATATGGTCGAGTTGCTGGCGTCCGCCGCGCGCGTGCAGGGTGTGGTGATCCGGCTGCTGCAAAAGGTCGATACGGTACAACCCGGCGCGCGCCCGAAGATCACGCTGGCGAATGGCGATCACCGCGACGCCGATCTGGTGATCGGTGCCGACGGCATCCATTCGGCGGTGCGCCCGGTGTTGAACCATGCCCAAAAGCCCTTCTTTACCGGACAGGTTGCGTGGCGCTGCATCGTGCCCAACACCACCCATCACCCTGATCATGCGCGGGTTCACATGGGGCCGGGGCGACATATTGTGACCTATCCGCTGCGCGACGGCACGATCCTCAACGTTGTCGCCGTCCAAGAGCGCAAGGCGTGGGCAGCGGAAAGCTGGTCGCAGGCGGATGATCCCGACAATCTGCGCAAAGCCTTCGCGGATTTCGGCGCCGACGTGCACCGCATACTGGCGCAAGCCGAGGCTCCGGGAGTGTGGGGACTCTTTCGCCATCCGGTCGCGGCGCGTTGGCACGGGGAGAACTGTGCCATCCTGGGCGATGCGGCGCATCCGACGTTGCCGTTTCTGGCGCAGGGCGCGAACATGGCGCTTGAGGACGCGTGGGTTCTGGCCGATTCCCTGACCAGCGCCACGGATATCCCCAACGGTCTGGCAACCTACCAACATCGGCGCAAGGCACGGGCGACGCGTGTGATCGACGCGGCCAGCCGCAATGCGCGCAATTATCACTTGTCGCCCGGACCGCTTCGCTTTGCCGCCCACAGCGCGCTTCGCGTGCTGAGCCGTGCGGCACCGGGGCAGTTGCTTGGACGGTTCGATTGGCTCTACGGTCACGACGTGACACGTCCGCGCTGATCCCAAACGCCGCTGCGGGGCAGGCGTGGGATAATTGTTTTGAGGAGACGTTCGGGATGACACCCATCGAGAGCTGTCCGGAAACGGCACTGGCGTGGCATCGCAAGGGCACCGGTGCCGTGCTTGCGACCGTCATAGAGACGTGGGGCAGTGCGCCGCGCAGGGTGGGATCGCAATTGGCCATTTCGGGCGACGGTGAGATCGAGGGGTCGGTTTCGGGCGGTTGCGTCGAAGGCGCCGTGATCGTCGAGGCGCTTGAGGCTTTGGAAGAAGGCGCGTCCCGCGTTCTGGAATTCGGCGTAAGCGACGATGATGCCTTTGCCGTCGGTCTCGCCTGTGGCGGCACCATTCGGGTGCTTGTCGAACCGGTCGGAGCGGTGTTCCCGCTCGACCTTCTGGAGCGACTGGTCGAACTGCGCGCGGCACGGCGTCCGGTGGCGTATGTGGTTGATCTGGAAAGTGGACAGCGGTCGCTGTCGCAGGATGGTCACGACGCGGCGTTTCGCATGGACCGCTCGGGCTTTGAACCGGAAAGCACCACATTTGTCGCCATTCACAACCCGCCCCTGCGCCTGATCGTGGTGGGCGCTGTGCATATCGCGCAAGGTCTGCTGCCGATGGCGCGGATTGCCGGGTATGATCCGGTGCTGATCGACCCGCGCGATGCCTTCGGGACCGAAACACGCTTTCCGGGCGAGACGATCCTGCATGACTGGCCCGACGAGGCGGTGAGCAAGCTTGGCCTGGATACGCGCACGGCGCTTGTTCTGCTGACCCATGATCCCAAGCTGGACGATCCGGCGCTGGAACAGGCTTTGCGCTCGACGTGTTTTTACATCGGTGCTCTGGGCTCCACGCGAACCCACGCCAAACGCGTGGCCCGGTTGAGGGACGCGGGTTTCACTGACGCCGAAATCGGGCGAATCCACGGCCCCATCGGACTTGATATCGGGGCCGCCAGTCCGGCCGAAATCGCCGTGTCGATCCTGGCCGAGATGACACGCGTGCTGAGGTGCGGGTCGTGAAGTTTGGCCCGGTTCCGCTCGACAAGGCAAAAGGCGCGATCCTGGCCCATTCGATCGCGCTCTCGACGGGGCGCTTGCGCAAGGGGCTTGTGCTTGACCGGGACGCGTTGGATCTGTTGCGGGCCGATGACATCGCCGAGGTCACGGTGGCCCGGCTTGATGCAGATGACGTACACGAAGATGACGCCGCCACCCGGCTGGCGCGCGCCCTCGTGCCGGACCCGGACGCAGTACACCTGCGCGTCGCTCCGGCCAGCACGGGGCGGGTCAATATCTATGCCGCGGAGAACGGTGTGGCAGGGATTGATGCCTCAAAGATCAATGCGGTGAATGCGGTGCATCCCATGGTGACGGTCGCGACGGTGCGAGAGTGGCAGCGCATGGCCGCGCGCGGCATGATCGCCACGGTCAAGATCATCGCCTACGGCGCACCGCGCGACGCATTGGACAGGGCGTGCGCGGCGGGAGAGGGCGCTTTATCGCTGTATCCGGTACGCCGCAAACGCGCGATGTTGATCCAGACGCGTGTCAACGACGCGCAGGACGGGGCAAAGGGTCATCGCGCGATGGCGACTCGGTTCGAGCGGATGGGCGTGTCGCTGGGCGTCAAGACAGTTGTACCGCACCGGGTTGGCGATTTGCAGGCAGCGCTGCGCGCCGCTCAGGATCAGGCCGATATCCTGTGCATCCTCACCGGTTCGGCCACTTCGGATCTCTATGACGTGGCTCCCGAAGCGCTGCGCGCAGCGGGTGGGGAGGTTGCGCATTACGGGATGCCGGTCGATCCGGGTAACCTTTTGTTCCTCGGTCAGCTTGGTGGTGTTCCGGTGCTCGGCCTGCCGGGATGCGCGAAATCTCCGGCGATGAATGGTGCGGATTGGGTTTTGGAGCGGCTTTTGTGCGATGTCGCGGTGACACCTGCCGACATCATGGGCATGGGAGTCGGCGGCCTTTTGAAAGAGCCACCGTCGCGGCCCGTGCCGCGAGAAAAGGCATGAAAAAAGCGACCCGAAGGTCGCTTTGGTGAGCTTGAACTTGATGTCCGAATTTACTTCGGAAGCGGCCCGATCATCATAACCATCTGACGACCTTCCATCTTTGGCATGTTCTCGACCTTGCCGTGTTCCTTGGTGTCCTCGGCAATGCGTTCCAGAAGCTCGCGACCCAGGTTCTGGTGCGCCATTTCGCGCCCGCGGAAGCGCAAAGTGACCTTCACCTTATCGCCACCATCCAGAAACTTGTAGACGTTGCGCATCTTGACTTCGTAGTCATGCGTATCCGTGCCGGGGCGGAATTTGACTTCCTTGACGTCGATGATCTTCTGTTTCTTGCGGGCTTCGGATTCGCGCTTTTGCTGTTCGTACTTGAACTTGCCGAAATCCATGATCTTGACGACAGGCGGGCTGGCGTTCGGTGAAATCTCGACAAGGTCGAGACCGGCTTCGGCGGCCAATTGCATCCCGCGTTCCGGCGATACGACACCGACGTTTTCGCCATCTGCGCCGATCAGGCGAATTTCAGAAGACCGGATGCGGTCGTTGACGCGGGGTCCGGTATCGCGCGTGGGTGGCGCGTTGTGTGGTCTGCGGGCTATGGTATTGCTCCTTCGATGCAATTCAAATCAAGGATGCAAAGTAGACCCCAACCCGCCGCCTTTCAACCCGATTTTAGGGGGAACCCAGCCGGGATTGGCGCGTTATCCCCAGGATGCTGCGCGAACAGACCGCACGGGGTCGATATGGCGACGCGGAATGGAAGCGCAGCGGTCGTCGAATTCACATAAGGGGGTCTTTGATCCGATGAAAAACCTATTGATTCTAGCGGTCGTCGTGGCCGTCGCTCTTGGCATCTGGATGGTCACGCAAAGCGATGATCTTGATGGCGATGCGCCCGAGGTCGTGAGCCAGACGAACGAAGTGATCAGCGATGAAGTCGTCGGCGACGTCTCTACTGTCGTTGACGAGCCGGGTGCCGAAGCCGACATCGAGATCGACGCCTCCGAGGCCGTCGACGATACCGCCGAAGCGACCGAAGAGGTGCCCGACGAAGCTGGCGAGACCGCTGATGCCGCAGTCGAAGGTGCGGCCGACATGGCCGAAGACGCCGAGATAGCGACCGAAGACGCGATGCAGGACGCCGCAGAGGCGACTGACGATGCCGCTGCTGCAACGGCAGATGCCCTGGACGACGCGGCAGACGCGACCGAAGAGGCGGCGGACGACGTTGCGGATACGGCGGCCACGGCTGCAGATTCCGCTGCTGACGCTGCTTCGGATGCAGGTGAAGCCGCGGTTGAGGCAACCGAAGATGCGGCAGAGACGACAGCGGATGCGGCATCCGATGCCGGCACCGACATTCGCGAATTGTTGACGGTCGAAGGGTTCGATTACGACGAACTTGTCGCCTATATCGAGAACTCCGATATGTCGGAAGTGACCAAAACCACGAGCAAGGCGGCACTTGAACAAGTGCGCAATAGCCCCGAACAACTCGAAGAGTTTCTGACCGCTATGCGGGACGAATTGGACCTGTAAGACGTCAGGTTCGCTCAGAAAGCAAAAGCCGCGCAGATCAACCTTGCGCGGCTTTTTCATGTCCTTGTCATCACGGTCAGTGCGACAGGGTCAGTCGAGAAACGCTTTTTCCACCACATATTGTCTGGGATCGGAATTCGCACCTTCCTCCAGCCCATAGCTTTCAAGAAGTTCCTTGATTTCAAGGTTGAAGGCGAGGTTGCCACAGACCATTGCGCGATCGGTTTCCGGTGACAGTTCCGGCACTCCGAGATCCGCAAAGCAATCGCCCGAGCGCATGAGGTCGGTGATACGACCCATCTTGTCGCTCTCCTCGCGGGTTGTGGTGGGATAATAGCGCAGCTTTTCGTGGAACCCCTCGCCCATCAGTTCCGACAGCAGTTCGTCGGTGCGGATCGTGTCGATCAGTTCCTTGCCGTAGGCCAGTTCCCCGACTTCGCGGCAGGTGTGGGTCAGGATGACCTCGTCGTAATCCTCGTAGGTCTGCGGCTCGCGCAGGAGCGATGCAAACGGCGCGATGCCGGTTCCGGTGGCAAAGAGCCACAGCCGTTTGCCGGGCAACAAGGCGTCATGGACCAAGGTGCCGACAGGTTTGGGGCGCAGGATGATCTCGTCGCCCGGCTGGATATGCTGCAACCGGCTGGTCAGCGGGCCGTCCTGAACCTTGATCGAGTAGAACTCAAGCTCCTCGTCCCAAGAGGGCGACGCGATGGAATAGGCGCGCAAAAGCGGCTTTTCGCGCCCCGTCTTGGGATCGGTCTGCATCAGGCCGATCATCACGAATTCCCCTGAGCGGAACCGCAGTGAGGCGGGGCGCGTCACGCGGAAGGAAAACAGCTTGTCCGTCCAATGCTTGACATAGGTCACGGTCTGCGCGTCAGGCACGGCAAGTGTCTTGGCGGCGGGAACTTTGGCGGCGGTGGCTTGGGTCACGGGGGTCAACTCTGTCATATTTTCATTCTCGGTTGCTATAAACCGATCCCTTCAACGTATCTTTGATTTGCATCAGACGAAACCCGCACCTGCATCGAGGTGGTGCGCGGTTGCGTCAGGCGGCGAGTCCGCGCAGGCGCGACTGGTAATCATGCGCTTTCCAGTCGGCGCGGGCGAGCCATTGATCCTGCGGCTGGCGGGCGGCCAGATCGTCGTCGATTTCCACGTCGTCAAAGCCCGAGCGACGCGCCATCGTGTATTGATCGGCAATGACATGACCATAGGCGCGCAGGCGACCGCGAAAGCCGCATTGGCGGATCAGGCGCGCCAGCGTAAAGCCGCGCCCGTCGGCAAAGGCCGGGAACGCGACGCGCACCAGTTCCATGCCCTGCAACAGATCGGGCAGGCCGGCAGGGTCGGTGTCGGGCCCGAGATCAAGCCGGTGATCGCTCGGGATCCACTGGGCGGGATCGTCGAACGTGGTGAAGCCGGTGTCGGTGACGATAACGGTCATGGTCTGGTTCCTTGCTGAATCGGCGGTGTGAGGCCGTGCAGGCCACATTCCGTCTTGTCGTTGCCGCGCCAGCGACCGGCGCGCGGATCCTCGTTTGCGCCAGCGCGGCTGGTGCAGGGTTTGCATCCGATGCTGGGATACCCTTGCGCCACGAGCGGGTGGCGGGGCAGGGCGTGGGTGTCGAAATGGGCGGCAATCCGGGCCGGTTTCCAGTCAATCAGTGGATTGATCTTGATGCGTCCGGTGCCTTCATCGAGATCGAAATAATGCAGCCCCGACCGTGTGGTCGATTGATGCCGCTTGCGCCCCGTGATCCAGGCGTCGAAGTTCTGCAACGCGGCGTTCAAAACGCGCGTCTTGCGCAGATCGCAGCACGTGTCGGGATCGCGAAGGTGCAGCGCGCCATAGGGGTCTTGGGTGGCCAGAGCCATGTCGTCTGCGCGGATGGTCTGCACATTGCTCAATCCAAGATGCTCGGCCAGCTCCAATTGGTAAGCAAGAGTTTCAGGAAACAACATCCGCGTGTCGATGAACAGCACCGGCAAGGCCCGGTCGATCTGTGCAATCAGGTGCAACAGCACGGCTGACTCCGCGCCAAAGCTTGACACCATCGCGATACGGTCGAACACGCCGCGCGTCAGCACCGCTTCCAGAAAGTAGGAGGTGCCGAAGTGCCGAAACCGCGTGTTCAAAGCGGCCACCTGCGCACGCGCCTCTTCCCGTTCGGCCAGCGTGAGCGGCGCGCCGTCGTGGCTGGAGGACAGCGCCAGCATCACGCGGCCCGTGCGCGTCTGGGTTCGGCTTCGCCATAGAGCGCAGCCTTGAACGGTGCCATCCCGACCCGGCGGAAGGTGGCGAGAAACGGCTCTTCGATGCCTGTGCGTTCGGCCAGATAGGTGTCCACGATCCTCTCCACCGCAGGCACGATCTCGTCCGCGGAAAATCCCGGTCCGGTGCGTTGCCCAAGCGCGGCGGTTTCGGTGTGATCGCCGCCAAGGGTGATCTGATAATTCTCGACCCCCGCGCGATCGAGGCCAAGGATGCCGATATGGGCGACGTGGTGATGGCCGCAGGCGTTGATGCAGCCCGAAATCTTGATCTTGAGATCGCCGATCTCGTTCTCCAGCTTCAATTCGTCAAAGCGCACCGCGATTTCCTGCGCCACCGGGATCGAACGCGCGGTTGCCAGCGCGCAATAATCCATGCCGGGGCACGCGATGATGTCCGACACCTTGCCGATATTGGCCGTGGCCAGACCGGCCGCCTTGAGCCGGGCGTGAATGGCAGGCAAGTCGGATCTGTGGACATGCGGCAGAACGATGTTCTGCTCGTGGCTGACGCGCAACTCGTCATGGCCATAGGTTTCCGCGAGATCGGCCATGACACGCATCTGGTGCGCGGTGGCATCGCCGGGCGTCGCGCCATGCGCCTTGAGGCTGATTTGGGCGATGGCGTAGCCGGGCGCGCGATGGTCGCTCAGGTTGCTGTCGGCCCAGGCGCGGAACACCGGGTTTGCGTCGTACGCACGGTCGTATTCGGTGACGTCCTGATTGCGAAACTCCGGTGGCGTGAAATCGGCGGCGATGCCGGCCAGATGCTCTTGATCGACCCCGACAAAGGAAGGTTTCAATTGTGCAAACCGATCTTCGACGCGCGCACGAATGTCTTCGATTCCATGCTCATGGACGGTGATCTTGATGCGAGACTTAAACTTGTTGTCGCGCCGCCCGATCAGGTTCCAGACACCGACCACCGCTTCGAGATAGGGCAGCAGATCGGCCTGAGGCAGGAAGTCGCGGACAATCTTGCCAATCATTGGGGTGCGTCCAAGCCCACCGCCGACGATCACCTTGAAGCCGATCTCTCCGGCTGCGTCTTGGACCATCTGCAACCCGACATCATGCGCCAGCGTCACGGCGCGGTCGTTCGGGCTTCCGGTGACAGCGACCTTGAACTTGCGCGGCAGGAACTGGAATTCCGGGTGATCGGTCGACCATTGGCGGATCAGCTCGGCCACCGGGCGGGGATCGGCGATCTCGTCTGCCGCCGCACCGGCGAAGTGATCGGCAGTGACGTTGCGGATGGTGTTGCCGCTTGTCTGGATCGAATGCATCTGCACCTCGGCCAGCGCGTCGAGCATATCCGGCACGTCAGGCAGTTTCGGCCAGTTGAACTGGATATTCTGGCGGGTGGTGAAGTGGCCATAGCCCTTGTCCCACCGCTCCGCGATATAGGCCAGTTGCCGCATCTGAGCGCTGGACAGTGTGCCATAGGGCACCGCGACCCGCAGCATATAGGCGTGCAGTTGCAGATAAAGCCCGTTCATCAGGCGCAGCGGCTTGAATTCATCCTCGGTCAGGTGACCGGCAACGCGGCGCTCGATCTGGGCGCGGAACTGGCGGTTGCGGGTCGCCACGAAAGCGGCGTCGAAATCGGTATAGCGATACATCAGAGCGCCCCTGTCTGTTTGCCATGCGGATAGTTGGACGGACCGCGCGTGCGAAATGTCTCGCGGAAGTGGACCGGGGCGGGGCCGCTCTTGGTGATTTTGACGTCCGCCAGATACACGCCGACCACCTCGTGGACGTGGCTGCTGCCCTCGATCAGTCGCAGTTGCGCATGAGCTTCATCGGTCAGCACCTCGGCCTCGGCATGATCGCGCGACCATTGATCCTGATCGGTGAGATAGACCACATCGCCCTCAAGAAGTGCGTTTGCGGTGACCACTTTGGGAGTGAAGGATTGGGCCATCAGATCATGTCCCTGCCAAAGGGCCGTGCGGGTGGTGTCGCGCGAGAGGTCATGGATCATCCTTTCAACGGTGTTTCTTCCTCACTTTATAGAATTTTGTTCTGCAGCACCGCTAGTCCCTTGCGTAAATAAGGAAAACTGTTCTATTTGGACGGGGTGTCGGGATGAATGATCCCGAATTCAATAAAAAGGCGGAACAGCGGTGAAGATCGACGAGACCGACCGGAAAATCCTTATCGAGTTGCAGCGCGATGCGTCGCAGTCGCTGGACGAAATCGCGCGCAAGGTGCAATCGTCAAAGACCCCCGTCTGGAACCGGATTCGCAAGATGCGGGACGCCGGAATCGTCGGCGCGCAGACGGTGCAACTGGACGCCGAAACGCTGGGGTTCGAGGCGTGTTTCTTCGTGTTGATCCGCACCAGTGAACATGAGGCAGAGTGGCAACGCCGGTTCCTCAAGGCGCTGCAAGACCGTCCCGAGGTACAGGAGGCGCACCGGCTTGCGGGGGATATCGACTATATTCTGAAGGTCCGGGTGAAAAACGCGCGCGCCTATGATGCGTTTTATCAGGCGCTGATCGCCGAGGTTCGGGTGCACAACGTGACAGCGCTGTTGTCGATGGAGGAGATCAAGTCGACCACGGCGCTGCCGTTGTAGGCTTGGGCGGGTGTCGCCGCCGTTGATTGAGTATTTCTGGAGAGAAGCAGTGGGGGAACGCGCCTGCTTTTGCTGTCAGTCGAGGATGACGGGCAGGCTTTGTAAACCGTGGAAGTGATAGCTGTTGGAATAGACGGGCGGCTTGGCCAGTCGCAGGGCCGGGTGTCTTGCAAACAGGATCGGAAGCGCGGTCTGCATCTCCAACCGGGCAAGCGGCGCGCCGACGCAGAAATGAAGTCCACCGCCGAAACTGGTCGTCTGACGCGGTGTGCGACCCGGCTGGAAGCTGTCGGGGGCGGGCCATTCGGTCGGATCGCGGTTCGCCGCAGCAAGCAAGAGCGCCACTTGATCGCCTCGTTTGAAGGAATGGCCGAAGATTGACAAATCGTCGTAGGCGTAGCGGGTAAACATGTGCAGCGGCGGGTCGAAACGCAGGATTTCCTCGCAGGTTGTCTCGGCGGTTTCGGGGCTGATGGAGTGACCGGTTTGCAAAAGCGCTTTCACACCGTTCCCGAGCGCGTGCACAGTCGCTTCGTGACCGGCGTTCAAGAGCAGAATGCAGGTGGTGATCAACTCGTCGGTCGATAACCGTTCACCGTCTTCCTCGGCCGCGATCAGGTGGGTGATAAGATCGTCGCGCGGGTCGGTGCGGCGGGTGTCGACATAGCGTCTCAGAAACTCGGAAAACTCCTTCGCAGCGCTGGCGGCGGCCTCTTCGGTGTCGCGGGTGCGACTGGCTTGGTACATCGCGACCATGGCATTCGACCAACGCAGCAGTTGCGGCGTCATGTCATCGGGCACCCCGAGCAAGCGTGCGATCACCGTGACCGGAATTGGCTGGCAAAAGGTGGTCAACAGGTCAACAGGCGTGTTCTTGGGCAGGGTGTCGATCACATCATGCGTCAGCGCGGCGATCTCGGGGGCCAGTTCCCTGATGCGGCGTGACGTAAACGCGCGCAGCACAAGGCCGCGCAGACGGGTGTGGCGCGGCGGTTCGAGTTCGAGCATCGAATGCGCCTCGACCGCGTAGAACGGCGCGAGGTGCTCGGGAATGGCAGGTGCCATTTCGCTCGGCACTTCGCGCCCGAACCGGCGGTCGCGCAACAGGGTCTGTACGGCGTCATAGGACACGGCGCAGGGCATTGCATAATCGTCCCACCATGCCAGATCACCGGAGTCTCGCATCCGGTGATAAAACAGGTAGGGGTCTTGAACGAAGGCCGCGTCGGTCGGAGATTGGCTGAAGTGTCGCATGGCGCGCAAACTGGCGCGAGGTGCTGGCAATGACAAGGGATCGCGGTTTTAATCGGCGCATGTTGTCACTCCGCTGGACCCGCATTGCCCTGATACTGGCGTTTCTTGCGCTGGTGGCCGGGCTGTCGGCAGCGGTTTGGCGGCAGGCCTATGTGCAGGCGCTCGAACCGCTTGAGGCGCGCGGACAGGCGGATCTGGCATTGGCATCGGACCGGTTGCTTGCGCAGTTGCAGCGCTATCGCGAGTTCGCGGTGTTGATGGCCGATCACCCGGTGTTGGCGCAATTGCATCGGGGCGGCTCGCAGGCGGCGGCGTCGCAAGTGTTGCTGGAAGCGGCCGACAAGACCAGCACGTTGACCGCGTTCTATGCCGACCCCACCGGACGCGTGCTGGCCTCCTCAAGCGGTGTTGCGCCGGACGGGCTGACGCAAGGCGCGTATTTCAAGCGTGCTGTCAACGGCGCTTTGGGGGCGGCACAAGGTTCGACGGCGGGCTTTGCGCAACGAACCTATAGCTTTGCAGCGCCTGCTTTTGGGCCGGATGGCCGAGTGCGCGGCGTGTTGGTGGCGGTGGTCGATATTGACGATCTGGAGGAAGACTGGCGCGGCTCGCAGCCGACGGTGTTTTTCACCCTGCGCAACGGGCAGATCTTCGTGACCAACCGGTCCGAACTGTTGTCGGCACAATTGCTGAACGAGCGCGTGCTGGCACTGCCGGACGGCCGGCGCGAAAGCGCAGCGGTGCGCTCGGTGGCGGGATATTCGATATTCGCGCAGTCATGGTCGCCCTATGTGCCGGCGCGCGCCCTGCTGTTGAGCGCCGATCTGCCGGTGATCGACATGATGGGCTACGCGATGATCAATGTCACGCCTGCCTTGCGGCTGGCCCAGTTGCAGGCGGCGGTTGCGGCGGCGGTGTGCCTGTTCTTCGGCGCGCTGTTATGGTTGGCGACAGAGCGACGGCGCACCTTGGCGGCGGCCAACCTCGTGCTGGAGGATCGTGTCGCGGCGCGCACGCAGGCTCTGGAGGCGGCCAACACCGATTTGCGCCGCGAGATACAGGAGCGACAGGAGGCCGAAGCGGCGTTGAAGCGCGCGCAAGCGGATCTGGTGCAGGCGGGCAAGCTGTCGGCCCTTGGGGAAATGTCGGCCGGGATCAGTCACGAGTTGAACCAGCCATTGATGGCGATCCGGTCCTTTGCCGAAAACGGTTCGGCCTTTCTGGAGCGGGACGATACCGACCGCGTGGCGAAGAACCTGTTGCGGATCTCGGATATGGCGCGCCGGATGGGGCGGATCATCAAGAACCTGCGCGCCTTTGCACGCCAGGAAAGCGAACCCGTGACGCGGGTCGATCTGGGCGCGGTGATCCAGAACGCGATCGAGTTGACCGAGGCCAAGCTGAACGCCGCCGGGGTGGATCTTGCGTTCGCGCCGTTGCCGGTGCCGGTCTGGGTGCGCGGCGGCGACGTGCGGCTCACGCAGGTGTTTGTCAACCTGATCTCGAACGCCTCTGACGCGATGGAGGGGCAGGAGGTGCGCAAGCTGACGATCGAGGTCGAGGCCGGAGCGGCATTGGCGGTGCATGTGCGCGACACCGGACCGGGATTGAGCGATGCCGCGCGCATATTCGATCCGTTTTATTCGACGAAATCGGTCGGATCGTCCGAAGGATTGGGTCTGGGTTTGTCGATCAGCTATGGGTTGGTCCAGAGCTTTGGCGGCACAATCAAGGGCGCGAACGCGCCCGAGGGTGGCGCGGTGTTTACGGTCGTTCTGGAACGCTGGGCTGAGGAGGACGTGGCATGAACCCACGGGTTTTGTTGGTTGATGACGATCCGGCGGTGCGCGAGGCGTTGGCGCAGACGCTGGAACTGGCCGATTATCCCGCACTTACCGCGGGATCGTTTATCGAGGCCAAGGACCATATCACAGCGCAATTTGAAGGTGTCATCGTGTCCGATATCCGGATGCCGGGGCGGGACGGGTTCCATCTGCTGCACTACGCGCGCGAACAGGACGATGAATTGCCGGTGATCTTGCTGACCGGCGAGGGCGACATCCCGATGGCCATCGACGCGATGGGGCGCGGGGCGTTCGACTTTCTGGAAAAGCCCTGTGCGCCCAAGGATCTGACGGACGTCATCGCCAGGGCCGTGAACACACGCAATCTGGTGCTGGAAAACCGCCGCCTCAAGGCGCAGCTGGAAACCGGCGATCCGGCGGCGCGATTGTTGTTCGGCACCTCGCCTCAGGCCGAAACATTGCGCCAGAACGTGCGCGCTGCGGCACGCTCAGGTACGGATGTTCTGGTCACCGGAGAGCCGGGCAGCGGAATCTCGAAGGTGGCCGAGGTCATTCACCTGTGTTCCTCGCGCGCCAAGGGGCCGTTCGTCAAACGTGCTTCCGCCGAGATGACGCGCGACGGGCTGGTCGAGTTGTGGAGCGGGTGCGCCGGTGGCACTGTGTTTCTTGATGATATCGCCAACCTGCCCGTGGACAGCCAGTTGGCGCTGGTGGATCTGGTGGAACAGGGGAACGCAACCCTGATTGCCGGATCGACCGAAACCTTGCGCGCGGTGGCGGATGGCGGGCGATTCAATACCGATCTGTTTTACCGGCTTGATGTGATGCAGGTGCGCATTCCATCCGTAGCAGAGCGTCCGGGCGACATTCCGGTACTGTTCCGACAGTATGTGGCGCAATCGGCCGAGCAGGCCGGCGTGACCGCCCCCGAAGTCACTCAGCACATGCTTGATGAACTGATGGCGCGACCTTGGCCCGGCAACACACGCGCATTGGTCAGCGAGGCAATGCGCTTTGCCTTGGGGCTGGCGCCGCGCGGCGATGAAGGCGGTCAGGGCGGTTTGGTCGAACGCATGGCTCAAGTCGAGCGGACCTTTCTGACGGATGCCTTGATCCGTGCAAACGGACAGGCGTCGGTCGCCGTAGAGGCGTTGCAGCTTCCCAGAAAGACGTTCTACGACAAGCTGGCCAAATACGGCATCCGTCCCGAGCACTTTCGCTAGGCGACGGGAATCATTCGGACGGAGGTTAGATGCCGTGCGAAGTTTCGCACTCTCGGCGCTAACATTTGTGCGGAAATCCGCACAACCCGTTACGGGAACACAACCATCAAGTGAGACGAAAATCTGTAGTCCGTTGATTGCATATGATAATTTCCGAAACGCGCCCGCTTCGCAATCAGCCCCTTGCCTGGTCCGAGCGTTCACGGTTTCTTGTTCAGCATACAGCGCCTTTGGGGAGGGGTGACTGGCGTGTCAATCTGACCAATCTCCCCGGGAGGAAACCATGAAAAAAATTCTGATGTCCGCAGCCGCGGTCGCAACTGTCATGAGCGGCGCAACAGCCGCATCCGCTGCCTGCGATGACGGCGAAATCGTGATCAAGTTCAGCCACGTCACCAATACCGACAAGCACCCCAAGGGGATTGCCGCGTCGTTGTTGCAGGAGCGCGTGAACGAGGAGATGGACGGCAAGGCGTGCATGGAGGTGTTCCCGAACTCCACGCTTTACAATGACGATCAGGTGCTGGAAGCGATGCTCCAGGGTGACGTTCAGATGGCCGCTCCGTCGCTGTCCAAGTTCGAACAGTTCACCAAGCAATACCGCATCTTCGACCTTCCCTTCGTGTTCAAGAACATCGACGCGGTCGATGCGTTCCAGAACTCGGAAACCGGTCAGGCGATGAAGGAAGCGATGACCCGTCGCGGCCTGCTTGGCCTTGCGTTCTGGCACAACGGCATGAAGCAGATGTCGGCCAACAAGCCGCTGATGAGCCCGTCGGACGCCAAGGGTCTGAAATTCCGCGTTCAGAACTCCGACGTTCTCAAGGCGCAAATGGCCGCAATGGGCGCCAGCCCGCAGCCGATGGCATTCTCGGAAGTCTACGGCGCATTGCAGACCGGCGTTGTTGACGGTCAGGAAAACACCTGGTCCAACATCTACGGTCAGAAGTTCTTCGAAGTGCAGGATGGCATCACCGAAACCAACCACGGCGTCATCGACTACCTTGTCGTGACCAACACCGATTGGTGGGACAGCCTGGATGCTGATGTGCGTGACCAGTTGTCCACCATCATCAACGAAGTCACCGAGGCGCGTAACGCCGAGTCCACCAAGGTGAACGAAGAAGCCAAGCAGGCGATCATCGACGCCGGCGGCACGGTGCGCCAGCTTGAAGGCGGTCAGCGCGACGAGTGGGTCGCCGTCTTCAAACCCGTCTGGGAACAATTCATCGAGGACGTGGGCCAGGAGAACATCGACGCGGCCCAAGAGATCAACGCGCAGTTCTGAACTGACATGATCACAAGCCCGGCCCCAGAAAGGGCCGGGTTTTTTGGATCTCCGGGGATTTTGGAGAGGGGTAGAGATGTCTGCGCATTACGAACCGCGCACCGCGCTGGGGCGGATGGTCAACGAGATCGAGGAAAGCGGTATCGCGATCATCCTCGGCCTCATGGTCACGATCACGTTCATCAACGTGGTGTTGAGATACGGTTTCAACACCGGTCTTATCTGGGGTCTGGAAATGACCTCTTTCCTGTTTGCCTGGCTTGTCCTGTTCGGCGTCAGTTACGCCGTCAAGGTCACCGCACATCTGGGTGTTGATGCCATTCTGAACGTCGTCTCTCCGACCGCGCGCCGCGCGCTGAGCGTGTTCGCGGCTGTGATCTGTCTGATTTATGCGGCGATGCTGATGAAAGGCGCTTGGGATTACTGGGCCAACTTCGCCAACCTGCCGCAGACCACCGGGCGCTGGTTTCCGACCGGACTAGAGGAAATGGGCCGGACGTCCTACCGGGGCTGGTACGAGGTTGTCGATATCCCGTTCCCCGAATGGCTGCGCTGGATCGAGCCGATCATGAATGACGGCGAACATTACGAAAAACTTCCCCGCTTCATCCCCTATTTCATCCTCCCCTTCGGCATGGCGCTCTTGCTGTTCCGGTTCTGTCAGGCGTTCTGGCGGATTTGGGTCGGAGACGCCGAGTCCCTCATCGTCAGCCACGAAGCCGAAGACGCCATTGATGACGTCGCAGCCATGAACAAAGGGGACTGAGCCTGTGGAAGTTGCCATTCTATTTGCGATGGTCATCGGACTGATGCTGATCGGCGTGCCGATTGCCGTAAGCCTTGGCTTTTCGTCCATCCTGTTCCTGCTGGTGCTGAGCGACACATCGCTGGCCTCGATTGCGCAGACATTCTTTCAGGCGATGGCGGGGCATTACACGTTGCTGGCCATTCCGTTCTTCATTCTGGCCTCATCCTTCATGTCCACAGGGGGCGTCGCCCGGCGGATCATCCGGTTCTCGATTGCCATCGTCGGCCATTTTCCGGGCGGTCTGGCGATTGCGGGTGTGTTTGCCTGTATGCTCTTCGCGGCGCTTTCGGGTTCCTCGCCGGCGACCGTTGTGGCCATCGGGTCCATCGTCATCGCCGGTATGCGGCAGGTGGGCTACACGAAGGATTTCGCCGCTGGCGTGATTGCCAACGCCGGCACGCTCGGCATCCTGATCCCGCCCTCAATCGTGATGGTGGTCTATGCATCGGCGACCGATGTGTCGGTCGGACGGATGTTCCTGGCCGGGGTCATTCCGGGCCTTCTGGCCGGAACGATGCTGATGGTGACGATCTACATCATCGCCAAGATCAAACACTTGCCCAAGGGCGAATGGAAAGGCTGGGGCGAGGTTTGGGAATCGGGGCGCGAGGCCGGTTGGGGCCTGTTCCTGATCGTGATCATCCTTGGCGGCATCTATGGCGGCATCTTCACCCCGACCGAGGCGGCGGCGGTCGCGGCGGTCTATGCCTTCTTCATCGCGAGCTTTGTCTATCGCGACATGGGGCCGCTTTCGGGCAAGGACGGAGCGCCGAACCTGAGCTTGCTGCAAAAACCGATTGCGCTGGTCACGGCGTTCTTCCACCGCGATACCAAGGATACCCTGTTTGAGGCGGGCAAGCTGACGGTGACGCTGATGTTCATCATCGCCAACGCACTGATCCTCAAGCATGTTCTGACGGACGAGCAGATCCCCCAGCAAATCGCCGGAGCCATGCTCGATGCCGGATTCGGGCCGATCGTATTTTTGATTATCGTGAACGTCATTCTGCTGATCGGCGGGCAGTTCATGGAGCCTTCGGGGCTCATCGTGATCGTCGCGCCGCTGGTGTTTCCGATTGCGATTCAGCTCGGCATCGACCCGATCCACCTCGGGATCATCATGGTGGTCAACATGGAAATCGGGATGATCACGCCGCCGGTCGGTCTGAACCTGTTCGTGACCTCGGGGGTTGCCGGGATGCCGATGATGCGCGTCGTCCGGGCCGCGTTGCCGTTTCTCGGCGTGATGTTCATCTTCCTGATCATGGTGACCTACATCCCGTGGCTGTCGACCTACTTGCCGACGACCTTCATGGGGCCGGAGCTGATCACGAGATGACCGGACTGCGAAAGCGATGCCTCCATTCGCGGCGTCGCTTTTTTTTGCAGTGCTCTGGCGAGAGCGGGAACCGGGACGTTTCAGGCGGCGTTGAGGGCGGCGACGATAGGCGCAAAGTCGGCGGCTTTCAGGCTCGCGCCGCCAACCAGCGCGCCGTCAACGTCCTTGACTGCGAAAATCTCTTTGGCATTCGACGCTTTGACACTACCGCCATAGAGGATACGGATCATGCTGCCGGTATCATTGCCAAATCGTGTGATCAGGGACTGGCGGATGAAGTCGTGAACCTCGCCGATCTGCGCGGTGGTGGGAACCTTGCCGGTGCCAATCGCCCAAACCGGTTCGTAGGCGAGAACGGTATTCTGCGCTGAAGCGCCATCGGGCAAGGACCCCGCCAGTTGTGTACCCACGATATCCAGCGTCGCTCCGCTTTCGCGGTCGTCCAGCGTCTCTCCGACACAGACGATCGCTGTCAGTCCGGCGGTCCAGGCGGCGCGGGTCTTGTCCGCGATCCGGGCGTCGGTTTCGCCGTGATCGGCGCGCCGTTCCGAGTGACCGAGGATGACATAGGTGGCGCCCGCTGATTTCAGCATGTCGGCGGAGATGTCCCCGGTATGTGCTCCCGAACTTTCGCCGTGGCAATCCTGTCCGCCAAGGGCGATTTTTCCGGCCTGCGCGCTCGCACTGGTGAGCAGTGTCGCGGGCGGGCAGATCAGCACTTCCGCATCGCCTTGTGCGGCAGTCTGCAATTCGCTGACCTCGGATAGATCGCTTGGGAGGCCGTTCATCTTCCAGTTTCCGGCGGCAAGTTTACGGCGCATGGCTGTCATCCTGTTTTTGTCATTGATCGAACGCATCATCGCGGGCCGTGGGGTGGCGTCAAGGCCTGTTGCGCGCGGTTGAGGTGGCTGGCAAAACGCATGATGAATGACAGGAGGACGCAGATGATCCCGAAACTGGATGCAACCGCCCTGGCGGCCGGGGATGCGGACACCCTGGCGCAGATGCGTGTCGCCGCCGAGGAGGTGGGGTTTGCCACGATTTCCAATACCGCCTTGTCCTCGGCGCGTGTCCGGTTCGTTCTGGCCGCCTATCGCGCCTTTTTCGATTTACCGCTCGAAATCAAGGCGCAGGTCGACATGGCGCGGACCGGGTCCAACCGCGGCTGGGGTGCGCCCCAATCCGAGCAGGTCGATCCGGGGGCGAACCCCGATTACAAGGAGGTCTTTGATTGCGGCTTTACCCTGCCGGCGGATGATCCGCGTTCGCGGCTATCCGTTTACGCGCCGAACCACTGGCCGGACCGCCCGGTTGGATTTGAGGCGGTGATCCGCGCCTATTACTCGGATGCGCTGGACGTCGCGCGCGGTATCCTGCGCGGAATCGCGATGTCGATCGGGGCGGACGCGGATTACTTTTCCGGCGCGTTCGACTGTCCAATGGCGCTGCTGCGCGGAAACTACTATCCGCCGCGCCCCGATTGGGCGGGAGACAAGGATTTCGGCACTGCCGCGCATACGGACTATGGATGTCTGACCTTGCTGGCAACGGACGGCCAACCGGGGCTGGAAGTGCAGCCGCGCGGGCGTGATGATTGGTTGCCGGTCCAGGCGGTGCCCGGAGAGTTCATCATCAACTTCGGTGAAATGCTTGAAATGTGGACTTCGGGTCGTGTGGTGGCAACGGTTCACCGCGTCCGTGGCGGTGCGGAGGAGCGCATTTCGGTGCCGCTTTTCTTCAACCCGAATGTCGAAACCAACGTGGCCCCGGCGGGATCGGACGCGGTGATGCGTGCGGGCGATCATCTGTCAAAGCGCTACGCGGAAACCTATCTGCATTTGCAGGCCAACGGCTAGTAACGGCGTCAGGAATTGAGCTTTGGTGCGCCGTTCGCGTGTTCGGCGGACAGCTCGTCCACATCCTTGAACTTGATCGATTCGCCACACCCACAGGCGTCGGCGACGTTGGGGTTGTTGAAGTGAAAGCCGGATTCCAGAAGTGACGTGTGATAATCGATTTCGGTGCCAAAGAGGAACATCTGCGCCATCGGTGCGATCATCACGGTGGCGCCGTCCTGCTCGACCACCTCGTCATTGGGATCGGCATCATCGACATAGTCCATGGTGTATTCCATCCCGGCACAGCCGCCCTTCTTGACGCCGATCCGCAAGCCGGCATGGCCTTTGGACGCCATCAGCTTGCGCACCTGTGCGGCGGCTTTGGGGGTGAGTGTCACGGCCTGCTTGCCGGGAATGCCAAACATCGGTTTTGTCCTTCGGGTTTAGGTGTCGCGTCGGTTCCGGCTTTAACCTAAGTGCTCAACCGGCTTCTGCCAAGGATCGCCGCGCCCACATCTGTGCATCTTCTGGATCGTCGAGTGCGCTGTCCGGCAGGGTCCAGTAGGGCATGTTGACGGTCTTGCCCTCGTAGGTGCGAAACTGTTCGCCACCTTCAGCGGCAAGATCGTCAGCCAACGCACCGCGCGCCTTGATCATGATCGCATCTCCGGGG
Organism: Marivita sp. S2033; assembly: GCF_046592965.1. Lineage (NCBI taxonomy): Bacteria > Pseudomonadati > Pseudomonadota > Alphaproteobacteria > Rhodobacterales > Roseobacteraceae > Marivita > Marivita sp. S2033. The sequence continues at coordinate 298,805 of NZ_JBISBV010000003.1, read as the reverse complement.
CCGATCATCGCGAAGATCGTACCGCCCGAGTAAATTCCCAGACCACCGAACATCTTGCGGGTCGAAAGCTCTGGAATATCCGCGAACAGGTCTCGGACAAAGGCAATCTGATCGTCGCTGACGACCATCGGTTACATGAAGCCCAGTTCCAGACGCGCCTCGTCCGACATCATGTCCATGCCCCAGGGCGGCTCCCAGGTGAGTTCGACGTCAACCTGTTTGACCCCGGCCAAGGGCTCGATTGCTTCGGCAACCCAGCCCGGCATCTCACCGGCCACCGGGCAGCCCGGCGCAGTCAGCGTCATGATGATGCCGACTTCGTTTTCGTCATTGATGTCAATGGTGTAGATCAGGCCGAGGTCGTAGATGTTGACCGGTATCTCGGGATCGTAAACCGACCGGCACGCTTCGACGACCTGGTCGTAAAGCGGATGGTCGGTGGTTGAGGGGGCGATCAGGGGTGTGCCTTCGATCTGAGGGCTGGCGTTGGACATGTCGGTTCTTTCCATCAGTTCCTGACTAAAGATATAGGGAAAGGCCGGCGGCGGGTAAAGGGTTGGCAAATCACAAAGGCTGCGGCATGTGGTTCCCATGAGTGGCACATCCTTCTCCCTGCACGCGACCGATGGCGCTGCCCGCACCGGTCAGATTGAAACTCCGCGCGGGGTAATCCGCACGCCCGCCTTCATGCCGGTGGGCACGGCGGCGACGGTCAAGGCGATGATGCCGGAGTCCGTGGCGGCGACGGGGGCGGATATCCTGCTGGGCAACACCTATCACCTGATGCTGCGCCCGACGGCGGAACGGATTGCGCGGCTGGGCGGGCTTCACGAGTTTATGAACTGGTCGAAGCCGATCCTGACGGATTCCGGCGGCTTTCAGGTGATGAGCCTTTCGGAATTGCGCAAATTGACCGAAGAGGGCGTGACATTTCGCAGCCACATAGACGGCTCGAAACACGAGCTGACGCCAGAGCGGTCGATGGAAATACAGCGGCTTCTGGGATCGGACATCGTGATGTGTTTCGACGAGTGCCCCGCACTGCCGGCAGACAGAGAGCGGATCGCGGAATCGATGCGCCTCTCGATGCGATGGGCGGCACGGTCGCGCGATGCGTTCGGTGACAGGCCGGGCCATATGCTGTTCGGGATCCAGCAAGGGGGGCTGGAGGAGGATTTGCGCGCCGAGAGCGCCGAAGCGCTGCAATCTATCGGCTTTGACGGCTACGCCGTTGGCGGTCTTGCGGTGGGAGAAGGGCAGGAGGCAATGTTCGGGTGTCTTGATTTCGCGCCGGGGCAGCTGCCTGCCGACAAGCCGCGCTATCTGATGGGGGTTGGCAAGCCCGACGACATCGTCGGCGCGGTCAAGCGCGGCATCGACATGATGGATTGCGTGCTGCCCTCGCGCTCGGGGCGTACCGGTCAGGCGTGGACACGCTACGGTCAGATCAACATCAAGAACGCCCGCCACAAGGACGACCCGAGGCCGCTGGACGAAAACTGCACCTGTCCGGCATGTCGCAATTACAGCCGGGCCTACTTGCATCATGTGTTTCGGGCGCAGGAAATGATCTCGGGGATGCTGTTGACCTGGCACAATCTGCACTACTATCAAGAGTTGATGCAGGGGATGCGCGACGCGATTGCGGCTGGGGAATTCGCAGCGTTCGAAGCGGCGTTTCATGCGCGGCGTTCGAGGACGGTATAACGCGCTGTTGTAGGCGATGTTCCACACTTTTTTTCAGGAACTTGTGAGAGGTTAAAACTCTTTCTCAGATGAGGCGGCGCACTGCGCCAGCCACGTTTGACAACAAGGAGAGTTCTAATGTCTTATAAAGCAAGAGCAACAATTCTGGGTGCCGTTTCCGCACTCGCTCTGAGCACCGCCGTCGCGGCACAGACCGCCACCGAGGTGGATAGCGATACCGATACCGACGCCGCAGCAACCACGTCCGCGCAGGTCTCTGCAACAGACGGCCGCGTGATGGTCGAACAGGGCAAGCCCAAGGTCACCGTGACGATTGATGAGCCCAACGTGAACGTCGATCAGGACGCACCCGAAGTGACGGTCGAACAGCCGCAGCCTGAAATCACCGTCGAAGTCCCGGAACCGAATGTGCGGGTGCAGCAACAGGCACCGATCATCACGGTCGAGCAGGCCCAGCCGATCGTGACTGTGCGCATCCCCGAGCCGATCATCACCATCCGTGTGCCGCGCCCGAATGTCGAGGTCGATCAGGCCGATCCCAACGTACAGGTGCAAACGCCCGAGCCGGTCGTGAACTTCATCCGTCCCGAGCCGAAGATCACCATTCAGGAATCCGAGCCGCAGGTGAACATCGAGCAATCGGACGCCAATGTTCAGGTGGAAGAAACCGACAGCGCCAATATCAATGTCGAAACCTCCGAGCCGGTCGTCAACGTCGAGCAGAGCGGCGATGCCAACGTCGAAGTGAGCCAGGAAGACCCCGAAGTACGTATCGAGGATTCCGAAGGTGCCGACGTGAGCGTGCAGCAGTCCGAAGCGCAGGTTGAAATTCTGGACTACAAGACAGACGCCGCTGGCAACATGGAATCCGATGAGGAACGTGCCGCATATGTCGAAGGCTTCGAGCGTAACCCGATGGCCAACATGTCAGCAAACGACCTTGTCGGTCTGACTGTATATGGCGAGTCCGGTGAAGCTGTCGGCGAAGTCGATCAGGTTGGAATGCGCGGTGAGACTATCGTTGCGATCGTCGGTGTCGGCGGTTTCCTTGGATTGGGTGAGCACAGCGTCGCTTTGCCGCTTGATCGTCTGCAAGCCATCGAGGGTGGCCTGATGGTGCCCAACCAGACCCAGAACGAACTGGAAAATATGCCGGAGTACCTGGAAGACGAGGTCGTTCTGATCGAACCCGGTCAGCGCCTTGGTGACGCATTGCCGCGCAACCAGTAAGCGACGGCACGTCAACGTTCTAAGGTTCTATTGCGGGCCGCTCCATTTGGGGCGGCCTGTTTCCGTTCGCCCTTAGCGGCAGGAATCACGGCCGTTTCTCTAAAATTGCAAACCGTTGCGGCTTGCAGGCGCGGGGTATCCAGATATTGTGATACCCACAGCAAAGAGGTTGAAACTTGGCCGGCCGCGCCCCAAGTTAACTCTCCAAAGACCGGAGATGGCCGGAGCTGCCGCAAAGCGGGGCCAGTGCCATCTTGCCAACGATAAGGAAAACGAGCATGCAAGAGCCCCTGAACGCCTCCTACCCGGTGCTGCCGCTGCGCGATATTGTGGTGTTCCCGCATATGATCGTGCCGCTGTTCGTCGGGCGCGAAAAATCCGTTCAAGCGCTGGAAGAAGTGATGGCCGATGACAAGCAGATCCTGCTTGCCAGCCAGATCGACCCGGCCGAGGACGAGCCGCAAACCGACGGTATCTACAAAGCCGGTGTGCTGGCCAATGTGCTGCAACTGCTGAAACTGCCCGACGGTACCGTGAAGGTGCTGGTCGAGGGCCAGAGCCGTGTGCGCATCACCGAATATCTTGAAAACGACAATTTCTTCGAGGCATCCGCCGAATATCTGACCGAAATGCCCGGCGACCCGGCCGCCATCGAGGCGCTGGTGCGCACCGTGGCCGAGGAATTCGAGCGCTATGCCAAGGTCAAGAAGAACATCCCCGACGAGGCGCTAGGCGCCGTGTCCGAAGCCGACGAACCGGCCAAGCTGGCCGATCTGGTCGCCGGTCATCTTGGCATCGAAGTCGAGCAAAAGCAGCAACTGCTCGAGACGCTGGCCATCAGCGAGCGTCTGGAGAAGGTCTATGGCTTGATGCAGGGCGAGATGAGCGTTCTGCAGGTCGAGAAAAAGATCAAGACCCGCGTCAAATCCCAGATGGAGCGCACCCAGCGCGAGTACTATTTGAATGAGCAGATGAAGGCCATTCAGAAAGAACTGGGCGATGGCGAAGACGGCCAGAACGAAGTGGCAGAGCTGGAAGCGCGGATCAACGAGACCAAGCTGTCCAAGGAAGCGCGCGAAAAGGCGGATGCGGAACTGAAAAAGCTCAAGAACATGAGCCCGATGAGCGCCGAAGCCACTGTCGTGCGCAACTACCTGGACTGGATGCTGTCGATCCCGTGGGGTGTGAAATCGCGCGTCAAAAAGGATCTGGGACGCGCAGAGCGTATTCTGGACGAGGATCATTACAGCCTTGAAAAGGTCAAGGAACGCATCGTCGAATACCTGGCCGTGCAGCAGCGCAGCAAAAAGCTGAAAGGCCCGATCATGTGCCTCGTCGGCCCTCCGGGCGTGGGTAAAACCTCGCTTGGCAAATCAGTGGCCAAGGCAACCGGGCGCGAGTTCATTCGCATCAGCCTTGGCGGCGTGCGCGACGAGAGCGAGATCCGAGGCCACCGCCGGACCTATATCGGCTCCATGCCGGGCAAGATCATCCAGGCGCTGAAAAAGGCCAAGACGACGAACCCGCTGATCCTGCTCGACGAGATCGACAAGATGGGTCAGGATTTCCGGGGCGACCCGGCGTCGGCGATGCTCGAGGTGCTCGATCCGGAACAGAACAGCACGTTTGTCGACCACTATCTCGAGGTGGAATACGACTTGTCCAACGTGATGTTCCTGACCACGGCGAACTCCTACAACATGCCGGGCCCGCTTCTGGACCGGATGGAGATCATTCCGCTGGCCGGCTACACCGAGGACGAGAAGGTCGAGATTGCAAAACGTCACTTGCTGTCCAAGCAGGTCAAGAACCACGGCCTGAAAAAGGGCGAGTTCGAGCTGACCGACGAGGCGCTGACCGACATGGTGCGCTATTACACCCGCGAAGCCGGTGTGCGGAACCTTGAGCGTGAGATCTCGAAACTGGCGCGCAAGGCGGTGACCAAGATCGTCAAGAAGCAGGAAGAGAAGGTCGTGATCACGCCGGAAAACCTCGATGATTATCTTGGTGTTCGCAAATATCGCTACGGGTTGGCCGAGGATGAAAATCAGGTCGGTGTCGTGACCGGGCTGGCCTACACCAGCGTCGGCGGCGATCTGTTGCACATCGAGGCGCTCAAGCTGCCGGGCAAGGGCCGAATGAAGACCACCGGGAAACTGGGCGATGTGATGAAGGAATCCATCGACGCGGCAGCCAGCTATGTGCGCTCGATCTCGCCGCAGATCGGGGTGAAGCCGCCGAAGTTCGACAAGATGGATATTCACGTCCACGTTCCCGACGGCGCAACGCCCAAGGACGGTCCGTCTGCCGGTCTGGCAATGGTGACGTCGATCGTGTCTGTGCTGACGGGCATCCCCGTGCGCCGCGATATCGCGATGACCGGTGAAGTCAGCCTTCGCGGCAATGCGATGCCGATCGGCGGTTTGAAGGAAAAGCTGCTGGCGGCCCTTCGCGGTGGGATCAAGACGGTTCTGATCCCCGCCGAGAACGAGAAGGATCTGGTCGAGTTGCCGGATAACGTGAAGGACGGGTTGGAGATTATTCCTGTCGCTCATGTGTCCGAAGTGCTCAAGCTGGCTCTGGTCGGCACCCCCGAGCCCATTGAGTGGGACGAGGCTGCCGAGGAAGCGGCCGCGGCCGCTGCAATGGCCAAGGACGGGCAGGGTGCCGGAACGGTTGCTCACTAGCGCAATCGGTTCGCAACAACTGAAAACTTAAGCCCTCGTGCAACGTGCACGGGGGCTTTTGCTTTTTTGGAACTTCCATAGTCGGTTAGCGGTTTCGTGTCTAAAGCCACTCTCTAGGAGGCCCGTCATGGCACATCGCAATTCCGTTCATCAGACAGACACCGACCGTTCCGGCGGCATGGGCTACGGGCGGTTTTTTGCAATGATCGCCACATCCACAGTGGTGATGTACGGCTTGATGTATCTCAACACCTACGCGATGGATCACATCTTCTTTTCGCAAACGCGCGCCTGGATGGCGCTTTACATGGGCGCAAGCATGGCGATCGTCATGCTCGCGTTCATGTTGGGCATGTATGCCAACAAGGCGATGAACACAGCCATTTTCATCGGCGCCGCCCTGGCATTCGCGCTTGGCGTCTGGCTGGTCCGGTCGCAGGAAACCGTAGAAGACATCGCATGGATGAAGGCCATGATCCCGCACCATTCCATCGCCATCCTGACAAGCGAACGCGCCGAACTGTCGGACCCGCGCGTCGCGGCGTTGGCACAGGCCATCGCGGATGTGCAGCGGGAAGAGATCGCCGAGATGAAACGCTACATCGCTGATATTGAAGCGAATGGCGATGCACCCGCCGGTACCGAGCGGCAAAAGGAAGGTGGATCATGAGCGATAGAGTCGACACACCGCAAGAGGCGCGCAGCAAAAGCAGCGCCGGTCGCGCGGTCCTCTACCGGATGGCGATGCCGGGGCATCTGTGTCCGTTCGGCTTGAAATCCCTGTCTCTGCTCAAGCGGAAGGGGTTCGAGATCACCGACAACCTCTTGACCACGCGCGAGGAAACCGACGCGTTCATGGCCAAGCATGACGTCGACACGACTCCGCAGACATTCATCGAAGGCGAGCGAATTGGCGGTTACACCGATTTGAAAGAATATTTCGGCTACACCGTGAAGGGCGAAGACGACACAACCTACGCGCCGGTGATCGCGATCTTTGCGTCCACGGCGCTCATGGCTCTGGCAATCGTGATCAATCTCTATGACGGGTTTCCGGTCCTGACATGGCTGAAATGGTTCTTTGCGACGTCGATGGTGGCGTTGGCGATCCAAAAATTGCAGGATGTGGAAAGCTTTGTCAGCGGCTTTCTCGGCTACGATCTTCTGGCGCGGCGATATGTGCCCTATGGCTATGCCTACCCGTTCGGTGAGTTATACGCAGGCGTGGGAATGATGGCCTTGATCGGAACGCAGAGCTGGCTCATCTGGCTGGTTGCTCCCGTCGCGATCTTTATCGGCACGATCGGCGCCGTGAGTGTGATCAAGGCGGTCTATATCGACAAGCGCGAATTGACCTGCGCCTGCGTCGGCGGCGGATCGAATGTTCCCTTGGGATTCCTGTCGCTGACCGAAAATTTGGTGATGCTGGCTATGGGCATCTGGATGCTCGGCCTGTGGTTTGCAGCCTAATACATCTGAAACCCCCTGCGTCGGATGAACCACATTTCGCGGTCGCGATTGCATACGACACTGGATTATGTGTGAAACCTTGCTACTGTGACGTTCAATTCGCCGCAAGACCCGAGCAGTCAAAAGGAATTCAACATGGCGACGAGCCGCAAGACACCATCCCGCGCCCCATCCACGCCGCCAAAAGGCGACAAATCAGAAAAGGCGGAAGCTGACCAAGCCGCCACGCCGGAAGTTGTGGTGAACGAAACACCTGTCATCACAGCCCCTGAATTGAGGAAAAAGGAATTGATCGACACCGTCGTGGCGCGCAGCGGAATCAAGAAGCGCGATGCGAAACCGGTTGTCGAGGCGATGCTGGCGGTGCTTGGTGAAACCATCGCCGAGGGGCGCGAGTTGAACCTTGCCCCGATGGGAAAGATGAAGATCACGCGGATGAAAAAGACAAGCAAGGCGCATGTCATCACCACGCGTCTGCGCCGCAATGAACAGGTCCAGGATCAGTCTCCGGATCCTCTTGCACAAGCGGCGGAGTGAGGTTAAGACGCGCGCCAACGGGTGATTAGCTCAGTGGTAGAGCGCTTCGTTCACATCGAAGATGTCAGGGGTTCAAATCCCTTATCACCCACCATGACAGCGAACGCGCGGGCCGGTAGACGGACCGCGCGTTTTGCATTTTTCGGGCGGAAGGAAACGCGTCGGAAAAAGCTCTTGCACGACGCGCAACGCTTGGCTAAACCGCGCGGCAAGGGTGATTAGCTCAGTTGGTAGAGCGCTTCGTTTACACCGAAGATGTCGGGAGTTCGAGCCTCTCATCACCCACCATCACTCCGGTGCATGTTTGTAGACAGCGCGGTCGCAGACCGGCTTCCGGACGGTCGCACGGTAAAACAGCCTCAAACCGAGCCTTCCCTCAACCTTCGGTGATAACGATCAAATGATTGTCCCAACGCATTGTCGTGGACATCGAAGACAAGACGTCGGCGGATTTAAGATGAGCCAACTCCCCCGCGCCGGATGTCAGCGTGAAGCCAGTGCCGTTTGCAGCAATGCCGCACACGTCGGGGAGGGAGCAGGAACCCGTTATCCGTGTGGATTCTGGATCGTAAAACTGCACGATGCCGCCCCGAGGGGACGTTATCGCGATTGTCCTGCTATCATTCGAAACAGCGATGCTTCCGACATAGCCCTGCATGTCTCGCATCCGGTCTGAACTGGCGGTCAAGAGCACGACCTCTTGGCCGACGCGGTGATGCCCGGCCAAGGTTTCAACCGGTCCATCCCCTTGCCATTGCATTCCGAACGCAACCCGTCCGTCAGCGGCCACGGCCAGGTGCCGGATCGAGTTCTTGTGCATGTGCGATGGCAGCTCGACACTTTCGGTGATGGCACCATCTGCGACATAGGTCAGGTTGGGCTGCATGGTGGGAATGTTGAGTTTTGTGCGGCCCGAATCCGGGTGTGTGTCGATGCCGCCGTTGGCGATCACCAGAGTATCGGAGCCGGGGAGGCGTTTGATGTCATGCGGACCGACACCGCCGCTGCTCCATTCAGCCACACGTGTATAGCCTGCCGCGACATCCCAGACACCGATCAGACCACGGCCCTCGTCATAGTGATTTTCGGTTGTGTAAAGCAGGGTTCCATCCTGCGAGAACGTTCCGTGCCCATAGAAATGCCAGCCCGCTGGAGCTGTCAAAGTCGCCCGTTGCGCGCCCGTCGTGCAGTCGATGACCACGGCGAAGGTTCCGGGGCGTCGCGCAAATGCAACGGCTTCGGGCCGTGTGGGGTGGGCGGCTGCCGCGTGGCCGCGCGCGGGCAAGGGCAGTTGGAACGTCACGTTGAGGTCGTCGTCGATGCCGCACAGCACATAAGAACCATCAGGGCGCGCTGCTGCGGACAGATAGGACGGTGATCCCACCTCGGCCCATGTTGGTTTTGGGACCAGCCCCGTGGCCAAGAGGCCCGCTATGAACTGGCGACGCCCCGCTGTCATATCAGTCCCCATCCAGTGAATTGAAGCCCGCCGCAACGCCGAGGGTGGGCCCAAGCTCCGTCTGAACCGTGTCTCGGATTGTTCCAACCGCTTGCTGGATGATTTCGATCTTCAGGCGGGATTGCGGGTCTGTCACGCCGTCAAACACCGGATCTTCCAACGCCTGAAGCCGGGTCTTTGCATCTTCGAACTGTTCACCGAGCTTGTGTGCCAGTCGCGCGTCGTCTGCGGTGAGATGGAGCGCGAGGTCTTGCAGCGCCATGAGGCTCAGCATGACGTGGTGCGCCGACCGGCCTGACCGCCGTGCCTCGGCCTGTGTGGGGCGAGGGCGGTCGAACGTGCCAAGTGGCCGGCCTAGGCGGCTGTCATGGGTGAATTGAAGCCCTGCGGAGAGCGTTCTGAGCATCTCTTGCAGTACTTCTTCATCGCTGCGGTAGGGCGCGTCTGGCCCCGGTGACAGGATCACATCGACGTAGCGGGTCTGCCAATCCTCGTAAATTGCGGACGCGGTGTTGGCGATGTCGGCGCTGATGGTCTGAACGAGCGTGCAGTGGTAATCGTCATTGCCCGCCTGCATCAGATCGTCATCGAAGAGCAGATATTCCAAGGCGTAAAACCCCCGCGCCGCGATGGACACATCCGTGTAGGTCTCTGGCGCGAGGGCGATCGGGTCTTCATCCGCGAGCAAATTCGCCAATGCTCTGGGTGTCGCGCCCCGGCTGTCTGGCCAGAAGGCAAGAGCAAAGGCGCGGTCATCGACTTCGGTGGGTCCGAAGCGCAGATGACTGGCCGACACCCAGGCATCAAAGGCGGTGCGATAGGCATCCCGAAGGGGGGCAGCGGTCGGGGCACAATCGTTCTTCGCGGCTTTTGACAATGCCTCCGCCGACACCGTGAGGGAGTCAAAGCGTGGGAGAATGTGATCGTCCACGATCTTTGCAACCGACGGGTCGCACAAGGCTGCAACAGGCGCAAATGCGATGGCGGCGGCAATCAGGTGTTGTTTCATAGGCTCTCCAGATACCTCAGCAGGGCATCGCGATCCACGGTCGGCAGGTCGACCACTGCATCCCGCTGGGCTTCAGCCTCGCCACCATGCCACAAAACGGCTTCGAGAAGCGACCGTGCACGACCGTCATGCAGGAAATACGTGTGGCCGCTGACCTGTCCGGTCAGGCCGATGCCCCAGAGCGGCGGCGTGCGCCACTCCTGACCCGTGGCGCGGGCTTCGGGGCGATTGTCGGCCAGACCCGGACCCATGTCGTGCAACAACATGTCGGTGTAGGGCCAGATCAGTTGGAAGCTCTGCTCAGGCTGATCGGCAAGGCGATGGGTGACGAAACTGGGCGTGTGACAGGATGTGCAGCCAATGCCATAGAACACGTCTTTGCCGCGCAAAACCTGCGGATCATCAACGTCGCGCCGGGCCGGGACGCCAAGGTTGCGACTGTAGAAATTGACCAGATCCAGCCCGTCACCGTCGATCTCGTATGTCCGATCGTCCCCGTCGCCGTGGATTGCGGCAAGGCAGTCGGCCTGAAGATCGGTGCACTCCCCGCTTGCTGCGGTGAACAGGGGGTTGGATATTCCGATGTCGCCGACAAACGCGCTCGCTGATTGCTCCATGATCGTGGGATTACCCGCCTTGAGGCCAAAGCGCCCGAGCATGGGCCGGTCGTGCTCGACCGACCAGACGATGTTGGGACGACCGGAAATACCATCACCATCCAGATCATCCGGATCGGCGTTCGCGAGGATATCAGCCGCCGGGATGGCTTCGAGCAGGCCCAGCCCGATCATCTGGGGCGCGACCCGAGGGCTGAGCATCGCATCCGGATGCAATGGCCCGTAGCCGAGGTTGGTCGCCTCATAGGTCGGATGGCGGAGCGAGATGTCCGTACCGTCTGCCAGGGTCACGATCTTTTCGTCATAGGTTATGCCAAGGCTGTATTCCGCGACATGGCCCTGAACCGCGAAGTCCTGCAATTGCGTTCCATAGGTCGGTTCCGGCAGGGTGGCGATGTAATCCTCGATCTCGGCAAGGGCCGTCTCATCCGGGACGCCATCCGGGTCCATGATCGACACCCGCAGAAACATTGAAATCGCATTGTCACCTGCGCTTTCCGGGGGATGACCGCGCCCATCCTTGATGTGACATCTCTGGCAGGAGCGCGCATTGAACAGCGGTCCCAAACCGTCGGAAGCCAGAGTGGAGGAGGGCGATGACACCCACAGCTTTCGGAACAGGCCGTTTCCCAGCTTGAACTCCAGTTCATCCTCGAAGGTGATGTTGCCGGATGGCAGGGAAAAGGCGTTTGCATCCGGCAGCACCCGAACGGTCCCTGCGCCAGCCGGCCGCTCCTCGAACGGCTGCGCCTTGCTGAAATCGGTCGTGAGTGTCGTCACTGCCGCAATGCGTGCCGTCTCGGCCTCAGTGCGTGGAATGACATTGAGATGAGGGTCATCCAGACCGGCATAAGCGGTCTGGATGGGCGTCTCTGCAAACGCCACTGACCCAGCCAGCAGCGTCACGCCGACCAGTTTACTCGGCTTCATCCATTTTCCAGGGGTCAGGCTGCGCATATTTCTTCACCAAGTTCGGCGACAAGGTCCACCGGGACTCGCCAATCATCAAGCTGACAAGGCTCTCTCACCTATTGGAACACGGCTTCAGGGTCGTCGAGGCTGTCGGAGCCTTCGATCGCGATGCCGTCCACACCCAGTGCCGTGATCACCCGTTCGATGGAGCGGGTCTGGTCGATCAGGCCGTCGACGCCGCCCATGATCAGGGCTTCTCCGGCTTTGTTCCCACGCTCCAGCATCTGGTCATAGGCAAAGCCTGCCTCGGCTGCGATCTTGATGCGGCCGAGCGCCATCACGGCGTCGTTCAGCTTGGAGTGCATCTCGGTGTCCAGTGCAGGGTCGGTTTGCGCGACGAGATCCGACAATGACGGGCCGGTCACAAGGCTTCCGTCGACGCGCGTGTAGTTCCCCAGATAGACGTTCCGGATACCGATCCCGTTGTAGTAATGATCGTTGTGCGTGTTGTCGGCAAAGCAGGAATGTTCCTCTTCGGGATCGTTCAACATCACGCCAAGCCGCATCCGCTCACCGGCTGTCTCTCCGTAGGAGAGCGAGCCCATGCCCGTCAGAATGGCAGAGATGCCTGCGTCAGTGTCAGCCATCACTTCCGCGCGGGCGTCTCCACCCTCGGCCCAGGCCGCAGTCATGTATTCCAGATCCGAGACCAGCAGATCCGTGGCCGCCGTCAGGTAGGCGCCACGACGGTCGCAATTGCCGTTCGTGCAATTGTCGCCCTCAGCATAATCCGTCCAGGGACGATCACCCGCGCCTGCGTCATGGCCGTTCAGGTCTTGCCCCCAGAGCAGGAACTCGATGGCGTGATATCCCGTCGCGACATTGGCTTCCACGCCGTCCGCTTCCTGCAACGTGTCTTCCAGAAGGGCGGGCGTGATGGTCGTGGCGTCGATCTCTTCGCCCGAGAGCGTGAAGGTCGGGTTTGCGATCACATTTAGGGCTGCAAATTCGTTCTCGTCCGACGGCCCGCCATAAGACGCATCGACATAGTCGATCAGGCCTTCGTCCAACGGCCAGGCGTTCACCTTGCCTTCCCAATCATCGACAATGGCATTGCCGAAGCGGAACACCTCGGTTTGCTGATAGGGCACGCGCGCGGCCAACCATGCGGCACGGGCCGCATTCAAATGTTCGGCCGATGGATCCGTGACCAGCGCAGTGACCGCGTCTTGCAACCGCTCTGCGGTGATCAGGCTGTCCGCGTAATTCGCGGCCGCAATGTCGGCGTAGGTGTCCAGCACCTCGTTTGAGGTCACCGCGACCGCCGGCGTTGCCAGAGCAAGCGCGATGGCGGTCATTGCTGCGGGTTTTATTGTCATGTCACATGTTCCTCTAGTGGAGTGTTCGTCTTTGGAGTGAAAGATCCTTGCGCGCGGCCAAGAGCACGCGCTTCAATGCGACGCCGACATCGGCGGCAAGGGACGTGATCAGCGGGGCCACATCTGACCGCACCACCTCGGCTGCGAATGAGTTGGCTCATTTGGTCAGGATCAACTTGCCCGCCCGCGTGATCCGTAGGGTATAGATTTGTCCGTCCAACACGATGTGCGCCTGAGCACCCCCTTGAGTCAAATCGCGGGCGGCGTAGCTTGGGAGTGTCGGTGTTTGGGCCTGTCCGGGGGGTGCTGAATGAAAGCTCATGCCCGACCCCGTTCCTCTTCAAAGAACCGTTCAGCGATCCAGGCCGGGCAAGAATCCTCTGCCTGAGAGGCAGCAAGCATCACTTCGAAACTGTCTGACGGGATTTCAGGAAACATGCGGTCGAGATCGGTCAGATCACCGCTCGGGGATTTTGCATCATTGGTCGGCTGCATCGACAAGTCCTCACAAGGCTAACGTGTCGGGCTTCCCAGAACGGATTCGGGTGGCTTGACGTTGTTTATTCCTGAGTGAACTAGTCGCCTATGTCAACCTGACAAAATCAGTCAGAGATAATGTGGCCAAAATTTTCGGATTTCAGCTATCGCCCCTAGGCTGATATTCCTGCGCTATGGGACCGGCGACCGGGCGTCTTTTCGTCTTCGATCATGCCGGTCAGGATGTCAGCAACGATCTCGAAGGACCGAATCCGCGCGTCGTGGTCATGGATCATGCCAGTCACCAACAACTCGTCGGGCCGATGCTTTTCGATGATCGTCTCAAGCTGGGACTTTACCGTCGCAGGAGATCCGGTTGCGGAACATGACAGCGCGTTCTGGACTTGCGCTAAAATCTGCGCCGGCACATGTGCGGCGATGTCATCGACAGGCAACGGCAATTTGCCCGGCTGACCGGAAAACAGGCGGGCAAAGGCGAGGATCTGCGATGATCGCAGATACCGCGCCTGCGTATCGGTGTCGGCCGCGCAGACTCCGACCGTGATCATGGCATAGGGTTCGGACAGGGCAGGGGACGGTTTGAACGTCGCTCTGTAGATGTCCAGCGCTTCTTGAAGCATGGCCGGTGCGAAATGCGACGCAAAGGCATATGGCAGGCCAAGATGCGCAGCAAGTTGAGCGCCGTAAAGGCTCGATCCGAGAATCCAGACTGGTACATGGGTTCCGGCACCGGGAATGGCGCGAACCGCCGTGCCCTCGGGCACGTCCCCGAAATAGCCGATCAGTTCCTGCACGTCCTGCGGAAAGCTGTCCTCTGGCGCCATGTGGCGGCGCAACGCGCGGGCGGTTGCCACATCGGTGCCGGGCGCACGGCCCAGTCCGAGGTCGATGCGGTTGTCGTAGAGTGTCGCGAGGGTTCCAAATTGCTCGGCCACCACCAAAGGCGCATGGTTGGGCAGCATGATTCCACCGGCACCGATGCGCATGGTGTTTGTCGCATTCGCGACGTGACCGATCAGAACAGCCGTCGCCGCGCTGGCAATCCCGACCATGTTGTGATGCTCGGCCAACCAGTAGCGGTGATACCCGGCCGCCTCTGCCGCACGGGCGAGAGCAACCGTATTGGCCAGGGCATCCGCCGTGGTTTTGCCTTCGGGCACTGGTGATAGATCGAGGAGCGAAAAGAGCTGCATGAAAAGCCTCCGTTCACACCAAGGTATGTATCCGGGCCTCGTAATCCAAGGTCAGTGCACAGCGCCAAGAGTATCCGGCGCGTTATAATCCTGACCTGCGGCTTTGCGTGACACGGGCAGCAACGACACCTGCCAGAGCGCCGAAGAGATGCGCTTCCCAACTCACACCGGGCTGGCCCGGAAGGACGCCCCACAGCATCGCTCCGTACACGACAGCAACCCCGAGAGCGATCAGCAGCGGGACCGGCCGACGTTCCATGAATCCGCGTGCAATCAGAAAGCCGAACCAGCCAAAGATGAGGCCGGAGGCTCCGATATGAATGGCGGTATTGCCAAAGAGCCAAACCCCGAGACCGCCAAGCCCGACGATGATCGCAGATGATAACAGGGCCACCCGATGTGCCGTCGCGGCCACGAGAGCGCCAAGAATTGCCAGCGGCGCCGTGTTCGCAGCGACATGTGCGAGCGATCCATGAAGCAGCGGCATGAACAGAATTCCGTCCAGTCCGCTGAGCGTGCGGGGAAGCAGACCAAACCACCGATTGAGCGCATAGCCGGTGATCAGGTTGATGATCTGGAGACCCCAGACAAGACCCACCAGGGCAATCAGCCACCAAAGCCGTCTCAGTACCGCCATTATTCTTCCGTCCCGATCCTTGGAGACCCTACATCTGCCCGTCTCGACAGCACATATAAGTGCGACTTAGCGCATTGGCCCTTTTGGATCACCTCAGCCAGAAGATTTTCCAAGGGCAGCCGCTAAGTTGACAAGGGATTTTTCAGGTCCGCCTTGCGAGCAACAGGCGGAAAAATTATTAAACCCGGCATGCAACCTGCCGGGTGCATCAAGTGGGGTAACTCGGTTCGGTTGCGAGACCGACGCACCGTCAGGCGGCGAAGGGATCGTCGAGCACGCCGACCAGTTGCAACAGGAATTCGCCGCCGGTCGGGTCCAGTGCGTCTGAATAATATCCGTCGATCACGGCCACCGCGTCATCCACGCTCTCTTGCGAGCCGTTGTAAAGGTCCATGACGGCCAGTGCGTTCTCGAGATCGGACATTCCCTTGTGCACGCTGAAATAGGCGCCGATGTCGACCTTGTTTTCCAGATAGGCACGATCTGCCAATTGCAGATCGACAAAGTCCGACCCTTCTTCGACCTTCAGTTCCGATTTGGCGCCCTGAAGAACCTTGAGGACAAACTGGTTTCTGGCAAGAGCGTCCTGATCAAGGGCGCTGACCCAAAATTCCAGACCCGCTTGATCGACGTCACGACCAAGGACGTTTTTGTAGATCGCGGTCACGAAGTCGGTGTTGTCGGTGTCGTCGGTGTAAGGTTCGCGGGTTTCGTCCTGATCGGCAAAGAGAGCCGCCATCTCTTCGAGTGACGTTCCATTGGCAAAGGCCGTACCCCAGAAGTTCAGGCCGAGCGCGTCGGGTGCGCGGTTGAAATACGCGATATACATCTCGACAATGGAGAAAAGATCTTCGGCGTTAAGATCGGTATGGCTGCGGAAGCTGTCGAGATTGATCGGCCCATCGACTGCACCCAGGCTGACGTCGAAATCGATCAGTTCGATGCTGTCGAGCGCGATTGCGCCAAAGCCGTCGGTCCGATGATCGGAAACCGAAACGCCATCTTTGCCTAGAACGAGGGAATAGTGCGACTGGTCACCTGAAAAGAACGCCGTATCGGTGCCGTCATGTCCCTTGATCCACTCCAGACCAGCGGTGGCGATCAAAAGATCGTCGTCCGACGTGCCAACGAGTTCCACAATCTCAGTCGCTTCGTCGACATCCTCCTCGACCGCTTCGTCCGCGCCCTCGGTCACTTCGTCTACGTCCTCCTCGACTCCTTCGTCCGCATCATCGAGGACAAACTGGAAATCGTCAGGGATCGCGACTTCGGGTTTTTCGTTGCTGGTCAGGGATTTGGGTGTTCCGAGCAAATCGTCATAGGCGAAAACAACGCAGATCTTTGCACTGACATCGGCTTCCGTGACGTCATAGCTTTGTTCGGTCGCGCCGGGAATAACTTCGCCGTTGCGCAGCCATTGATAGGTAATCGTGCTGTCATCTATGCCGTTCTTATCGAACACAGCGTTCGGCCGGGCTGTCAGGCGTTCACCGACAAGCGCATCGCCAAGCACGATCAACGGATTGTAAGGACCGGTGTCCTCGGGAATCGGCGTTCCAGCCGGCGGCACAGCCGTTTCCGGGTCGCTGGTCAGGACTTCCAGCGTGCCGCCGAAATCCATGTAGGTGTACCGCACACTCAATTGAGCGCCGATATCCGCGTCTGTCACATTGTACGTGCGCGACGTCGCACCCGCGATTTCCTCGCCGTCACGCAGCCACTGGAACGTCTCAGTGTCATAGTCGATCCCATCCGCATCTCCGACCCCGTTCGGGCGGGCGATCAGGGTCTCTTCGAAATACGCTTGGCCCAGGATCGTGACCGGGCCTTTGGGCTTGTTGTTTTCGATTTCAATCATTGTGCTCTGGTCAGATGTCATCATTTTTTCACGCAGTTAGAGGGGTGGCACCCCCTCTGGGGGCAGTTCACGGGGAATCCGTAAGTCGGATTTGTCGGTGCCCTAACAGTTTTGATGTTCCTCGCAAGTGTTTTGCCGTCTCGCCTCGGCAAGAGATGGCCGATTGCAGATGCGTCGTGACATTTCTGAATACCCCTCACGTCACTTTCCCATTTGCGACACGTCCTATGTCGCAAACGGGAAAGTGTTTGAACTTCCGGGCAGTCTGGCTATGTTGCCCGGCGAGAGCGATCAAAAGCGTCCCCTTCAAAAGAACCTTGCGGCACCACGTTGCCTCGCTGTCGGACTTCTCTCAAAAGGTGTGGCGATGATCAGTGTCCGGCGGCAGTCTTGCCGCTGAGAGTCGATAATCTAAGGAGTAACGGCACATGAAAACCTATCTATACGGAGCAGCCTTCGCTGCACTCGCGGCCCCGACAGCGGTCCTGGCGCAGGACCAGTGCGGCGATGTCACGATCACGCAGATGAACTGGGATTCCGCGGCAATCGTCACGGCGGTATCGCAATTCCTGATGGAGCAGGGCTATGGCTGCGACGTGACGGTTGTCCCGTCCGACACGACACCTGCCGTCACGTCCCTGTCCGAAAACAACGAGCCGGACATCGTGACGGAGCTTTGGACGAACTCCACAGGTGACGTCTATGAAAAGCTGAAGCAGGACGGGCGGATCGTGGAATTGGGTCAGGTGCTCGATCCCGGTGGTGTCGAAGGATGGTGGTTGCCGACATATCTGGTCGAAGAGCACCCCGAACTGGCCACCATCGAAGGCGTGATGGAAAACCCAGACCTGGTCGGTGGCATGTTCAACAACTGCCCCGATGGCTGGGGTTGCCGCATCACCAGCGACAACCTGATCCGTGCATTCGATCTTGAAAACGCGGGAATCGAGGTGTTCAACCACGGATCCGGCGAGACGCTGGCGACCTCCATGGCGTCGGCCTATCAAAACCAGGAGCCGTGGTTCGGCTACTACTGGGGTCCGACAACGCCGCTTGGCAAATTCGACATGACCAGCATTGATCTGGGCGAGTACGACGAGCAAGCGCATCTGGCAAACCAGAATGCCGATACGCCCGATCCCAAGCCGTCGGCCTTTCCATCCGCGCCGGTTCTCACGGTCGTGACCAACGATTTCAAGGACAACAATCCGGAAATCGCTGACTTGATGTCGAAGGTGACATTCAAGACGGACACGATGAGCCAGCTTCTGGCCTGGAAAGAGGAAAACAACGCATCCAACGAGGAAGCGGCGGTGTATTTCCTGCAAAACAATCCGGACGAGTGGAGCGGCTGGCTGAGCGACGCGGCCAAGGAAAAGCTGTCGGCGCTGCTCAAGTAAGCTTGCGCGCCGCGATATGATAAAAGGGACGGCACAACGGTGCCGTCCCTCGGTTCTGCTTCCAGTGTCCAACAAAAGGAAACGTGATCATGTTGAAACGAATTCTGTCTGCCGCCGCCGTTTTCGTGGCGGCTCCGACGTTCGCTGCTGCCGATTGCGGTGAGGTGAGCATCACCGAGATGACATTCTCCTCGGCCATCATCACAACCGAGATTGCATCGTTCCTGATGGAGCAGGGCTATCCGCCCAGCCTTGTCTATACCGTCGCGACCACCAAATTTGTTGAGGAAAATCCCGAGATTGCCGAATTGATGAGCAAAATCAGCTTTGGCACCGACGAGATGAGCACGCTTCTGGCATGGAAGGGCGAAACCAACGCGACGACCGAAGAAACAGCCGTTCATTGGCTTGTGAACAACAAGTCCGAATGGGCGGATTGGTTGAGCGACGAGGCCCGCGCGCGGCTGTCGACGCTTCTGGAATAAGATCGATCACAACATGAGGGCCGGGCCGGGGTTGGTCCGGTCTTTGGCTGGATCGCGTTTCGCTCCGGCCGCTTGAGACAAACGTCAATAATAATAGCCGCAATACGGCTGACACGAGGGACGGATGGCAACTTACGATTTCGTTTTCGATGGTCTGGGACTGCGCGATTGGTGCGGCGGTGGCGGCGATGACGCCGGCGGCATGACATCAATGGCACAACTTCTCGCGCAAACGAAGGGTGAGGAGGCCACCGTTTCCGCTTGGGAGACGCCATTCCCATCGCTTGACGCGCTGCACGAAGCATGTGCGAAAATTCCGCAATCGCGAGAATTGACCACCGGATTGGAAGAGGGCTTCCTTGCGATCAAGGACACTTTGAAAATCGTCGTCGATCCGTTGACCCAGCCGCTCAGCTGGGCGCTCAACAACGCGCTTTACGTGATGCAGGCCGTGCCGTGGTTCATCATGATCCCGCTTCTGATGCTGGTCGCCTATCTCGTGGGCCGCTCGCTGAAGCTTGTCGCGCTTGTCGCGATCTGTTTCAGCTTTCTGGCGTTTGTCGATTACTACGACTACACCATGCAGACCCTCGCGATCATATTTGTGTGCGCCATAATCTGCGTCTTGTTCGGCGTGCCCATAGGCATCGCGATGTCGCGCAACGATCGTGTGCAACGGGCGATGATCCCGGTGCTCGACATGCTTCAGACACTGCCGCCCTTCGTCTACCTGATTCCGCTGATTTTCCTGTTTTCGGTGACCGAGCCCAAGCTCTACGGCATCGCGATCATCCTCTATGCCATCGTGCCGGTGGTGCGTCTGACCGATCTGGGCATCCGTCTGGTGGACCCCGACGTGATCGAGGCCGCAGACGCCTTTGGCATGACCAATCGACAAAAGCTTTTCAATGTGCAGATACCGCTGGCGCTCCCCAACATCATGGCGGGCGTCAACCAGACCATCATGATGAGCCTCGCGATGGTCGTGATCGCGTCTCTGGTGTCGGCCCCCGGTCTGGGCGTGCTGGTCCTGCGCGGCATCCGGTCGCTTGAGCTTGGCGTTGGCCTGCTCTCAGGGCTGGGAATCGTGCTGCTTGCGATCATTCTGGATCGCGTGACCAAGGCGGCGCTGGCCCGCATCAACGCAAGCCAAGCGCGATAAGGGGCACAGACATGGACACCGACATGAACGAGACCAACATAAAAATCTCGATCCGCAATCTCTACAAGATTTTCGGCGACGACCCGCTCCCCGCGTTGCAACAGGTCAAGGACGGGATGGGCAAGACCGAACTGCTTGAGTCCTACAATCACGTGCTGGGCCTGAACGACATCAATGTCGACATCCCCTCTGGCAAGACGACCGTAATCATGGGCCTGTCCGGCTCGGGCAAATCGACCCTGATCCGCCACCTCAACCGATTGATCGAGCCGACCTCGGGCGAGGTCTGGGTCGATGGTGACAACATTCTGGAGTACAACGAGAAACAATTGCGCGACCTGCGCAAGCACAAGATGTCGATGGTGTTCCAGAAATTCGCGCTGTTGCCGCACCGCACGGTGTTGCAAAACGCCGGTTTGTCGGCCTCGATCGAGGGGCAGAGCGAACGCAAATATGCCGACGAGGCGCGCAAGTGGCTTGATCGTGTGGGCCTCTACGGGCAGGGCGATCAATATCCGCACCAGCTGTCGGGCGGGATGCAGCAGCGCGTCGGCATTGCCCGCGCCCTGACCAGCAATTCCGATATCATGCTGATGGACGAGGCGTTTTCAGCGCTTGACCCGTTGATCCGAACCGACATGCAGAACCTGTTGATCGAATTGCAGAACGAGCTGCAAAAGACGGTTGTGTTCATCACCCACGATCTTGATGAAGCGCTGAAACTGGCGGATCATCTGGTGATCCTCAAGGACGGTTTCGTCGTCCAGCAAGGAGAGCCGCAGCACATCCTGCTCAATCCGGCGGACCCTTATATCGAAGATTTCGTCAGCGACATCAACCGCGCCCGCGTCTTGCGAGTTCGCTCTGTCATGGAACGCAACGCCGAGGCACGGGGTGAAATGGCGGGCGAGATCGACCATGACAGCACGTTGGAATCCGTCATCGCGCTGTCGGAAGGCGATACCGGCCTCAGCTACCGCGTGATGAAGGACGGAGCACCTGTGGGAGTTCTGAACATGCGCCGGTTGGTTCGTGCGCTCGTTCCGTCAGAGCAGTCCGCAGACCCGGACAGCGCCCGCCGCAGCGGATGACGTTTTGGCCACACCGGTCGGTTACCCCGACCGGTCAAGATGGGTCTCCAGCCAGCTTTGCACATCTGCAACACGGGTGCGCGCGACGGGAACTTCGGTGTCGTCGCGCAATCGCAGGACCATCCTTCCGTCTTTTTGCAGGGTTGTGATCGTGGGGTCGCGCGCCACCCACCACGAGCGATGTGGCTGAAATCCGTCCTCATCCTGCGTTTGCGCCACGATATCGCGCAACCGGGCGCGCAGGCGTTTGCTGGTGTCGGCAAAGGTCAGCTGGACGTGATGTTCACGCGCCTCGATGTGCAAGATCTGGGCCAGATCAATCCTTTCGCCATCTATGATCAGGAATCTGCCCTGGGCGTTGTCGCTCAACTCTGCCCGTACACTTGGCATGATGAATTTAAAGAACACTGTTTCCGTGGCCTGCACAGTCAAGAAGAAAAACAGCAGTTTCGGAACGATATCCTCATCGTACGCGCCGTTGCTGACAGCCACGACCGCCGCTTCGCACAAATAGACCGTCGGCAGTAACGCCGCGGCGCCCAGAACCGGCAGCGGCACCCTGAGCCTTGGGAGGAACCCGCTGATGGCAGACACCAAAAGAAGCAGGGCGAAGTAAAGACCAAGGTAAGCTCCGGCCGCCATTGGCCACATCAGCACGGCAAACCAGGCAGGCATGAAAGCCCGAGTGTCAGAGAGATCCGACGCATAAAACGTGAGCAAA
Organism: Marivita sp. S2033; assembly: GCF_046592965.1. Taxonomy (NCBI): domain Bacteria; kingdom Pseudomonadati; phylum Pseudomonadota; class Alphaproteobacteria; order Rhodobacterales; family Roseobacteraceae; genus Marivita; species Marivita sp. S2033. The sequence continues at coordinate 276,753 of NZ_JBISBV010000003.1, read as the reverse complement.
CATAGCGCGACAAACAACAATGTGCGCGGATGCCGATGCACGGTGATGTAGGTCTCCAGGTCAAAGGACAAACGCGCAAACGTCAAATCCCAGAACCTGATGTTTCGACAAAAAAGCTCTTTCACACAGGACAATTCATACTGTTACAAAATCAAATTCATTAGCGATGTTAATGCATCACCCAGAGTCGGACGGTGCCGCGAAAAACGCCGCCGATCAAGCAGAAGTTCCTGAAAAATTGGCACAAATATTTGCGAGCCCGCCCACGTCGGGTAACGCAATGTTCATAAAACCACGCGCATAACGGGATCGAACCTATTTGATTGTCGAAAGGAAAATGACTTGGCCAAGCAATACGAGCCCGCACTCAACCCGACCACACCGCCAAGGCGGCGGATCACCGGCACGCTGTCGCTAGCGATGGCGAAAAAACCGGCATCGGACCAAGGTTGACTGGGCAGATTTCGGAGTGTTCGGTGGTGGAAAACATTTGCACAAGAAAACCTCGCGAAACTGCTTGACGGGGCAGTGTCCTGCTCATAGAACCCGCGACACGCCCAGATGCGGGCGGCAGTGAGCGGTTGTAGCTCAGTTGGTTAGAGTACCGGCCTGTCACGCCGGGGGTCGCGGGTTCGAGCCCCGTCAACCGCGCCACCACTGCCAAACGGATCAGCGTAAAGTGCGCGGTTGTAGCTCAGTTGGTTAGAGTACCGGCCTGTCACGCCGGGGGTCGCGGGTTCGAGCCCCGTCAACCGCGCCACTTTTCCTCTCTTTTCATTGGTCACATTTGCGGATCTCTCGAGACAGAGCTGTGAAAAAGAGCGCTGTTTCAGCGGCTTTGATCGAGATGCAGGCTTCAACGGCATAGGAAGCGGCGCGTTTGCTGCCACTTCCATACCATTCGCATAAATTGGAACTCTGTCCGAAGTGACGCTTATTTCGCGGTCGAGGAAACCATGACAACGCTGGCCCAGTCGATGCTTGCAAGCTTGCTTGTGTGCGAGTGGGCGAAATCGAACATGTCGTCGGCGCTTTCAAATCCGGCGAATTCGAAACCTGCCTGGTACACCGTGTCCGGCACGCTGGACAAGCCGATCGCAGCAACCGCGCCGAAGACCAGTCCGCCGGCGTTCCAGCGACCCGGAGCGCGCGGATTTACGATACGAAAGAGGTTTTTCACGAAGTAGAGCACAACTCCCAGCACCGTGAACAACACGGTGTAGGTGGCGTAAGACAGGAATTGCGCTGGCCATCCCGCACCCGCCAACAGCGCCTCGATGGCCTCGGGTTCCCTGAGCGCATAGGCCGCGCCGGTGGCAAGTACAAACCCGAGGATCGACATCAGGATCGGGCTCTGGGATTTGCACAAGCCCGTCTTGTCGACCTCCCAGGGCTTGCTTTCGCTGCGGGCCTTGGCGGGGGTGGCTGCAAACGCGGGATCCAGACGCTCGATGCGGCTCAGAAAGTCGTTGCGGTTTTGCTTCGTGAACTTGCGTTTCATGAGGATCAGCATTCGCCAGCAATTGTGACGAGAATTGGGACAGGGTGCGACCGGCACGGGGTAATCCTGTGATGGTCGCCCTTGTTCCCCTACGTCACCTTTCACCCCTTGCTAAGCGCGTCGAGGATTCGCGCCCAACTGCGCGTGCCTTTATGAAAGCTCTCGACATCATATTTCTCGTTCGGGCTGTGGAGTTGATCATCATCCTTGCCAAACCCGATCAGCATGGATTCGGTGTCCAGGACCGACTGGAAATAGCCCGCAACCGGGATCGAGCCGCCGCTGCCGATAAAGGCCGCCTCGTCCGGCCACTCATCGCTCAGCGCGTTGCGCGCCGTCTCGAAGGCGGGGTTGTCAATCGACATGACAGAGGCGGGGGCCGCACCGTCGCTGTTGAAACTGACCTCGCAATCGCGCGGCAGCAACGCGTGAACCATGTCGCGGAAGCTCTTGTCGATCGCTTCCGGATCCTGATCGCCCACCAACCGGAAACTGATCTTTGCATGAGCCTTGGACGGCAGCACAGTCTTGAAGCCCGCGCCCTGATAGCCGCCACCGATGCCGTTCACCTCGCAGGTGGGACGCGCCCAGATCATCTCGAGCGCGCTGCGCCCGGCCTCGCCTGCAAGTTCCGACAGGCCGACGTCTTTCAGAAACGCCTTGTGATCGAACTCCAGAGCCTCCCATTGGTCCCGCAATTCATCGGAGATTTCATGCACGCCGTCGTAGAATCCCGGAACGGTGACGCGGCCATTGTCGTCATGCAGCGCGGCAATGATTTTCGCCAGCACCCGGATCGGGTTCATCGCCGCGCCGCCATACATGCCGGAATGGAGATCGCGGCTGGGGCCGGTGATGGTGATCTCTTGCTTCAACATGCCGCGCAGCATGGTGGTGATCGCCGGCACACGGCTGTCGTAAAGTCCGGTGTCGCAAATCAGGGCGATATCGGCTTTCAACTCGTCGGCGTTCTCTTTCAGAAACGGCACCAACGACGGCGAGCCGGATTCCTCCTCGCCCTCAAAGAAGAACGTGATCTTGCAGGGCAGGGTGCCGTGTTCCGCCTTCCAGGCGCGGCATGCCTCGACAAAGGTCATCAACTGGCCCTTGTCGTCGGATGTGCCGCGGCCCCGGATGACGTCGCCTTTGGGCGTGTCTTCGATCTGCGGATCGAACGGATCGCGGTCCCACAGTTCCAGCGGATCGACCGGTTGCACATCGTAATGGCCGTAAAACAAAAGATGCGGGCCGGGGCCGTCGACATGGCCCACCACCATCGGATGACCGGGCGTTTCCCGTTTGGAGGCATCGACTCCGATGGATTTCAGATCAGCAACCAGCCAGTCCGCGGCGCGGTCACAGTCTTCCTTGTAGGCGGGATCGGTGGAAATGGACGGAATGCGCAACAGCTCCATCAAACGGTCGAGGCTTGCGGGCAGGTCGGAATCGATACGGGCGAGAACGGGGTCGACAGACATGATCAGATCTCCTGAAAGGGCGAATTTCGGCGGAGCCTAACACCGTGATGGGGGCTGTCCAGACCGCGTTCGCATCACGGAATCGGGCGATTCATATGGTGCAGATGCGCTTTTTGGCGACCTTTGGCAGCAAGACGGGTCGTTTGTTGACTTAAATCAAGGCTGCGACCGTTGGTCATTCCTACAAAGATTGATATAGACGCACGCAATCTGTATCCATTCTAAAACGCGAATGCGACAAGGGGCCGTGCTTGCCCTGACAGATCGCAGACCACAAGGAGACGCCGGTGACCTATACCGTCAAACTCGATGAAGCCCTCGATCGTCTGCATCAGGAAGGGCGTTACAGAACCTTCATTGATATCGAGCGTCAGAATGGTCAATTCCCGCACGCTGTCTGGCGCAAGCCCGACGGGTCGGAACGCAATATCACCGTTTGGTGCGGCAACGACTATCTTGGCATGGGCCAACACCCCAAGGTTCTGGCCGCCATGCATGAGGCCATCGACGCGACCGGCGCCGGTTCCGGGGGAACGCGCAACATCTCCGGCACGACCGTGTATCACAAGCGTCTTGAGGCGGAACTCGCCGATCTGCACCAGAAGGAAGCGGCGCTGCTGTTCACGTCGGCCTACATCGCCAACGACGCCACGCTTTCGACGCTGCCCAAGCTGTTTCCCGGTCTCATCATCTATTCGGATTCGCTCAATCACGCCTCGATGATCGAGGGTGTGCGCCGCAATGGCGGGGCCAAGCGGATTTTCAAACATAACGATCTGGATCACCTGCGCGAACTGCTCGCCGCTGACGATCCCGAAGCGCCGAAACTGATCGCCTTCGAATCGATCTACTCCATGGATGGCGATTTCGGTCCGATCGAGGCGATCTGCGATCTTGCCGACGAATTCAACGCCCTGACCTACATGGACGAGGTGCACGCGGTGGGCATGTACGGTCCGCGCGGGGCAGGGGTGGCCGAGCGTGACGGTCTGATGCACCGTGTCGACATCATCAACGGCACGCTGGCCAAAGCGTATGGCGTGATGGGCGGCTATATCGCGGCCTCGGCCAAGATGTGCGATGCGATCCGGTCCTACGCGCCTGGCTTCATCTTCACCACATCACTGCCGCCTGCGGTGGCTGCCGGTGCGGCGGCGTCCGTGGCACATCTAAAAGAAGACCAGTCCTTGCGCGATCAGCACCAACTTCAGGCGCGAATCCTCAAGATGCGGCTCAAGGGATTGGGCTTGCCGATCATCGACCACGGCAGCCACATCATTCCAGTGATCGTCGGCGACCCCAAGCACACCAAGAAACTGTCCGACATGATGCTGGAGCAGTTTGGCATCTATGTTCAGCCGATCAATTTCCCGACCGTGCCGCGCGGAACGGAGCGTCTGCGCTTTACGCCGTCACCGGTGCACGGGCCGAAAGAGATCGACACGCTGGTTCAGGCGATGGATGAGCTCTGGTCACACTGTGCGCTAAATCGCGCCGAACTGAGTGCATAACGATTGGAATCGGTGCAATACGCCTTGTCCTGTGATAGCGTTGTCGCAATAAGAAGCGCGACTCGACTCACCGAGTAAGCGCCGCGCGGGCAGCGCTTACATGGTAAGAACGCAAGGGGCAGCGAGTATGATTGGGCGGAAAACCCCAAAATCATCGCAAGACATCATTGAAACGACACCGCGCGGATTCGACGATTTCGAACTCCGTCTGGGGGACGTCATGCGGGGCGAACGCGCCACCTTGGGCAAGTCGCTTCTGGACGTCCAACGAGAGCTGCGCATCAAGGCTAGCTATATCGCGGCCATCGAAAACTGTGATCCGACAGCCTTCGATACACCCGGCTTCATCGCCGGTTATGTCCGGTCCTATGCGCGCTATCTGGGCATGGACCCGGACGACACCTATTCTGTTTTCTGCGCCGAGAGCGGGTTTGAAACCGCGCACGGCATGTCTGACGCCGCGTCCTCCCGCAAAGCCGCCGAGGCCGCGCGCGCTGCCAAGGCGGCGCTGCCACGCGACCCGTTTTCCCAACCCGCGTTGCCATTTGCACCGGGCGGCGATTCATTCATGTCGCGCATCGAACCGGGCGCCATAGGCTCCACCCTTGTTCTTGCGCTGTTGCTAGGCGGTCTGGGGTACGGCGGCTATTCCGTTTTGCAAGAAGTGCAGCGCGTTCAGCTTGCTCCGGTCGATCAGACGCCTGTTGTGCTGTCCGATCTGGATCCGCTCGAAGCCGCTGGCGTGCCGGTCGAAACAGCGCCGTCCGAAGACATGGCCAATGCGGCTGCGGGCGTGTTCACGCCCCCGGTCAGCGTTGATGCTTTTGACCGGCTTTACCGCCCGCAAGCATTGGACGTGCCGGTTCTGGTCGCCCGCGATGCGCCGATCTCAACGCTTGACCCCAACAGCGTCGGGGCCTTTGCGCAAGCCGCACAACAGGCCTTGCCCAGTGTCGATCTGGAGCCGGCGACAAGCCTGGCCGCGGCCAGCATCCTGTCCTCCGGAGCGTTGCCGAAAGACGGTGTCACTCTGATCGCGGCACGCCCGGCGTGGGTGCGTGTGCGCGGTGACGACCGCTCCATCCTGTTCGAAAAGGTGATGGCGGCGGGGGATACCTGGACCGTTCCCGCGTCGCAAAGCGATGCACTATTGAACGTCGGCGAAAGCGGCGCGCTTTATCTTGCGGTCAATGGCCAGACCATCGGCCCTGTCGGGGCGGCCGGTACGGTCACATCCGATTTGCCGCTCGATGGCCCCACTTTGACTGCCGCGCTCGAGCCGGCCAACCTTCAGGGCGACAGTGATCTGAACCGTGTTCTGGCGGAACTTGGCACCGATACGGTCCAACCCAGCATCGGGCAGCCCAAGATCCTCGAAGACAGTGCGCCGGGTGTCACCCTTGTTGCGGTGCGCCCTGCGTGGATTCGCGTGCGCGCCGCAGATGGCAGCGTGATCTTTGAGACGATCATGAACGCGGGCGATACCTACGATGTGCCGGTCACGCAGGAGCCGCCGACGTTGCGTGTCGGAGAGTCGGGCGCGGTCTATTTCGCGATGAACGGCCAGACCTACGGGCCTGCTGGATCGCGCGGGTCTGTCACATCCAATCTTGCGCTGTCGGTCGATCAACTGTCGCAAACCTATTCCGTCGCCTCGATGGAGGCGGACAGCGATCTGGCGCGCGTCGTGGCCGAACTGGCTGTGCCGCAAGCGGCTGACGTGGTCCGCGACTGACGCCCTTCACACTTGAAGCATCCGGCCCACGGGCCTAGGTAACGGGTATGACCCCGGCAAGGCGGTTGCACGACACCGCCAAAGGAACCCGTTTATGAGCCTCAATCCCGTCCGTCCGTGGCGCAACATTTACCGTCGAAAATCGCGTCAGATCATGGTGGGCAACGTGCCTGTCGGTGGCGACGCCCCGATCAGCGTCCAGACGATGACCAACACCCTGACGCCCGACGTCAAGGCGACAATCGCGCAGGTTCAGGCCGCCGCGGACGCCGGTGCGGACATTGTCCGGATTTCGGTGCCCGACGAGGACAGTTCCCGCGCGCTGAAGGAAATTGTGCGCGAAAGCCCGGTGCCGATCGTTGCCGACATCCATTTCCACTACAAACGCGGGATCGAGGCGGCCGAGGCCGGGGCCGCCTGTTTGCGGATCAATCCGGGCAATATCGGTTCGCAGGAGCGCGTGCGCGAGGTCATCAAGGCGGCACGGGACCACAACTGTTCGATCCGCATCGGAGTGAACGCCGGATCGCTGGAACGGCATCTGCTAGAGAAATACGGAGAGCCGTGTCCCGATGCGATGGTGGAATCCGGGCTCGATCATATCAAGATCCTGCAAGACAACGATTTTCACGAATTCAAGATCAGCTGCAAGGCGTCGGACGTGTTCATGGCCGCCGCTGCCTATCAACAACTGGCAGAGGCCACCGACGCGCCCATCCATCTTGGCATCACCGAGGCGGGCGGGTTGATCGCTGGCACCGTCAAGTCGGCCATCGGCATGGGCAACCTGCTGTGGATGGGCATTGGCGACACGATCCGTGTGTCGCTGTCGGCCGATCCGGTCGAAGAGGTCAAGATGGGGTTCGAGATCCTGAAATCGCTCGGCCTGCGCCATCGCGGTGTCAACATCATCTCGTGCCCGTCCTGCGCGCGGCAGGGGTTCGATGTGATCAAGACGGTCGAGACGCTGGAAAAACGGCTTGAGCACATCAAGACGCCGATGAGCCTGTCGATCATCGGCTGCGTCGTGAACGGGCCGGGCGAGGCGTTGATGACCGATGTCGGCTTTACCGGCGGCGGCAATGGCGCGGGGATGGTCTATCTTGCGGGCAAGCAGAGCCACAAGATGAGCAACGATCAGATGGTCGACCATATCGTCGAGGCAGTGGAACGTCGGGCCGAAGAACTGGAAACCGCCGCGTCCAAGGACGCGGCGGAGTAGGGCGCGGCGCGGGGTGCCTTACCCCTCCTGACGCTCGGCGGCGATGATTTGCTGCATCGCATCAAGCGGAACGTAACCCCGCACCAATTCGTCTCCCATCACGAAGGTCGGCGTGCCGCTGATATTCAGATTTTGCGCCAGCGCGCGGGTCATCGCCAACTGCTCGGTGATCGCATCGCTGTCCATCGCGGCCAGAACCGCGTCCGCATCAAGTCCGAGCGTCTCCGCCAGCTTGCGCATGACGGGCGGTTCCATTTCGGCGTTGAGTGCCATCAGAGCTTCGTTCGCCGACTCGTAAGCCTCGTCCCCGGCAATGTCGCGCACAGCAAGTGCAAAGCGGGAGGACAGCACCGAATTTTCGCCCAGGATCGGAAATTCCTTGACCACGTAGCGGATGTTGCCGTCGCTCTCGATCAGCTCCAGAACCTCCGGATGCGCACGACGGCAGTATCCGCAGCGATAATCAAGAAATTCGACGACGGTGATATCGCCATCCGGGTTGCCACCGACCCAGGAATAGCCGTCCTGAAAGATCGCGTCGGCATTGTCGGCAACCAGTTCGACATCCCCTTGGGCCTGCTCGGCTTGTTGGCGTTCTTCCAGAACGCGCACCGCTTCCATGATGACTTCGGGATTTTCCAGAAGATACTTGCGCACCTCCTCGCCAAAGGCGGCTCGGTCGGATTCGGACATCTGATCGAGGTTGAGATCGGCGGCCTGAGCACCCGTTGCGAGCAAAAGCGCAAGGGTGACAGGGGCGAGGCGGGATTTGAACATGAGCGTCTCCGTTGAAGTCATTCAGCGCCGGGTGGCGCGTTGAGCGGCACTTAACACATCTTGCGCGCGTTTCCATGGCCCCGATCCCCGCGCCAAGGCACCCTCGGCGCGTTTGGCTTGGATGGCGGCATCGTTCAGGCGGCCTTGCAGGGCATAGCGCTCCGCCGTGACCAGCGATGCCATCGCGTTATTGCCGGTTGTGGCGTAAGCAACGGACAGGTCGCGCAGGATGCGCGCATCGCCGTAATCTCGCCCGCGCGCGCTTTCTAGAACGCGCAGCGCTTCGCCGGGATTGCCCGCCGCCAGATGCGCGCGCCCCAATCCACCCAGTATGAGAGGATGGTTCGGCGCAAGGCGGGCGGCGGCGGAATAGACGGCCACGGCATCGCCAGCACGCCGCGATTCCAGCAGGATTTGGCCCTTGAGATCACGCAGAAATGGATCCTTCGGGCGTTGAGAGATCGCGCCGTCGATCTGGCCGAGTGCACGGCCCAGATCGCTTTGGCGGTGATATGCCACGGCCTTGCGCATCTGCGCGATATCCGCGCTGCCGCTTTGGTCGGCGCGCCGCAGCGTCCATGTCGGCGCGCGAGTGAATGCCGTCAGCTTGCCTTTGGCCCGCGCGAACCAGTAGGCCGCCGCCGGATCGGTCGCGCCTTGCGCCTTCGAACCGGAAACCAGCCCCTTGAGCGCCCGCAACCGGTCGCGCGTCAGGGGGTGTGAGCGCATATACGGGTCTTGCCTGCTTTCGGACAATGCCTCCTGTCCGCGAAACAGATCCTGCACCTCAATTGCACCTTGCGGGTCGATTCCCGCCCGCATGAGGTAGCGGATCGAGCTGATATCGGCCGAGGCTTCCTCGGCGCGGGAATGCGACAGCAGGCTGCGCATCACCGAGGATTGGGTTCCGATGGCCAGACCCGCGGCGGCCCGTCCGCCACCCGCTGCGGCAGCCGCAGCCGCCAGCACGAGGCCCAGCCCGGACGCGGTGCGCGCCGAATGCATGTTTCCCAACCGGCGCGAGATGTGGCCATTGGCGATATGAGCGGCCTCATGCGCGATCACAGCCTGTATCTGCGCCGCGGTTTCGAGTTTGGACATCAGACCTGAGTGGATGAAGATGTGCTGCGTGTCGACGATAAAGGCGTTGAGAGAGTTGTCGTTGATCAGAAGGATCTGCACGTGCGACGGGCTGAGCCCGGCGGCGCGCAGAACCGGCGCTCCGAGTTGGGTGAGCGCGTATTCGATATCGGCATCGCGCAAGAGCTGAACCGCGCGTGCCGGTGCCGCGGCGATCAGCGTCGCGAGGCACAAGGCCAGACCGGCCATCCGAACGAGGCGCCGCGTTGCTCTATACATTGACGTGGCCCTGCCTTCGCCCATAGGAGATGTCGCGAGCAGTTTAGGAAGAGAATGATGCGAAACTCAAGCCGCGGGGCGGTCGATCCCTTTATCGTGATGGACGTGATGGAAGCCGCACGGCAGGCCGAGGACGCAGGCCGGCACATCATCCACATGGAGGTCGGCCAGCCGGGCACACCCGCGCCGGCGGCGGCCCGCGATGCGCTGTCGCGCGCGATGCAGGGGGATGCGTTGGGCTATACGGTTGCGATGGGCCTGCCCGCCCTGCGCACGCGCATCGCGCAGCTTTATGGCAATTGGTACGATGTCGATCTCGATCCGGCGCGCGTGATTGTCACGCCGGGTTCATCGGGCGGGTTCATCCTGGCCTTCACTGCGCTGTTCGATGCCGGGAACCGCATTGCGCTCGGCGCGCCGGGTTATCCATCCTATCGCCAGATCATGCGCTCGCTCGATCTCGTCCCGGTCGAAATTCAGACCCGACCCGAGGCGCGATTTCAGTTGGAGCCGTCTGATCTTAGCGGGATCGATTATAATGGCATGATGGTCGCATCGCCCGCAAACCCGACAGGCACGATGCTCGACAAGCCCGCTTTGGCCGCTTTGATCGAGGCGGCGCAGGCGAAGGGAGCCGCGTTCCTGTCGGACGAAATCTATCACGGCGTCGAATACGAGCGAAAGGCCGTCAGCGCGCTGCAGATCAGCGACGATGTCTGCGTAATCAATTCCTTCTCCAAGTATTTCAGCATGACCGGCTGGCGTTGCGGCTGGCTGGTGATGCCGGAGGCCAACATGCGTCAGGTCGAGCGTCTGGCGCAAAACATGTTCATTTGCGCGCCGCACGCCGCGCAGGTGACGGCACTCGCGGCAATGGATGCGGACGAGGAGCTTGAGGCGAATATGGCCGTCTACCGCGAAAACCGGCGGCTGATGATCGAAGGTCTGCCGCAGGCCGGGTTTGACCGGATCGCGCCACCGGATGGCGCGTTTTATGTCTATGCCGACATCTCGCACCTGACCGATGACAGCCGCGCCTTTGCGCGCGACATTCTTGACGAGGCAGGCGTTGCCGTGACGCCGGGACTTGATTTCGACCCCGAGCGTGGTGGTGGAACGATCAGGGTTTCCTATGCGCGTTCGACCGCCGACATCGTCGAGGGGCTGGAGCGCTTGCGCCGCTTCATGCAGACGCGCGGACATAGTGTGTGACGCTTGGCTTTTGCCAAGGCGGTGGATTTGCATTTCATAAGCGAAGACGCGTGAGGACGGCGTGGTTTCCCGACCGTCGGATTATGGTGTATCGTGCGCAAAACGGTCCGTTGAGAGACCGGGGAATCAGGCGATGAGCGGTGTTTTGACACGAATATGGGCGGCCTTTTTGTGCACCTGCCTTGCAGCGCCCGCGTTGGCGCAGGATCTGGGCGCTGTTGCGCGGTTTCAGGATGGCGCGTTTCAGGAGCGCGGCAGCGGGGCCGAATTGCGCCTCGATCTCAGTCAGGGCGTTCCGTGGCGGGTGTTTACCTTGACCGAACCCAATCGGCTCGTGATGGATTTCCGTGAGGTGCTGTGGGGCGACATCGCGCCGACGAAATTGATCGACACGCCGCATGTGGATGCGATCCGGGTGGGCGGCTACCGGCCTGGGTGGTCGCGGCTGGTTGCGGATCTGGGGCAACCATTGATCATCGACACTGCCGCGCTGGTCACGGATGCGGAGACTGGGGCGGCGACGATCCGTGTGATGCTGAAGGAGACCGATCAGGCGCGTTTTGATGCGACCGCAGGCGCGCCGCGCGACCGGCGCTGGGATCTGCCGCGCCCTGCCGACGTTCAACCCATCGCGCCGCGCGATCCCAATCGGCTGGTGGTGGTCATTGATCCCGGTCACGGCGGCATTGATCCGGGCGCCGAGCAGGGCACCATACGCGAAGCCGATCTCATGCTGACATTCGGTCGCGAACTGCAAGACGTTTTGCGGCGGGCCGGCGGGTTTGACGTGGCGTTGACCCGCGATGGCGATTACTTCGTTTCGCTGGAAGCCCGCGTCGCGCGCGCGCGTGACGCAGGAGCCGACGTGTTCCTGTCGCTTCACGCGGATGCGCTCGCCGAAGGGAATGCGCGCGGAGCCGCGATCTACACCCTGTCGGACGACGCGTCGGATGCGGCCTCTGCGGCGCTTGCGGAACGCCATAATCGCGACGATCTCTTGGCTGGAGTGGACCTCAGCCGCTCGGACGATCGCATTGCCAACGTGTTGATGAGCCTTGCACGGCTGCAAAACGCGCCGCGCAGCAAGGCGCTGGCCAAGCACATGCTGGCGGGCATCGAAAACGCGGTCGGGCGGGTGCATAAGCGTCCGCTGCGCCACGCAGGCTTTTCGGTCCTCAAGGCGGCGGACATCCCTTCGGTTCTGCTCGAGGTGGGGTTTCTGTCTACGGACGCAGAATTGAAGAACCTGTCCGATCCGATCTGGCGGCAGGGAATGGCGGCCGGTATCCGCGACGGCCTGATCGCGTGGCGCGACGAGGATACGGCGCTGGCACCGCTCAGGCGCAAGTGATCGCGCGCCTTAACCTTGCGTCACAAGCCGCCGAACATTGGCGACGACGGCATTGTGTTTTGACCATCAGCCCCCAGTTTTGTAGGGGATACGGAAACCCGAACCAAAGGCACCCATACGCGTGACCCGATTCATCCTGTCATTCTTCGGAGCGATCTTCACGCTCATCACCATGGGTGCGATGATGGTCGCGCTTGCCGTGGGGGCCGTGTTCTGGATGTACGGGCGCGATCTGCCCAGCCATGACAGCCTTGCGCAGTACACGCCGCCAACGATCTCGCGGATCTATTCCGGCGAGGGGCGTATCATCGACGAATTCGCGCAGGAACGTCGCCTGTTCACTCCGGCGCGCGAAATCCCCGATCTGGTGAAGCAGGCGTTTATCTCTGCCGAAGACAAGAATTTCTATTCCCATCAGGGCTACGACCTGCGCGGCATTGCCGCCGCCGCCATTGATGCGGTGGCCTCACGCGGGCAGGACGTGCGTGGCGCGTCGACCATCACCCAGCAGGTGATGAAGAACTTCCTGCTGTCCGGCGATCGTCGGGTCGAGCGCAAGATCAAGGAAATCATCCTGGCCTCGCGCATTGAGGACACGCTGAGCAAGGAGAAGATCCTCGAACTCTACATGAACGAGATCTTTCTCGGTCAGAACTCCTATGGCGTCACCGCTGCCGCCCAAACCTATTTCAACAAACCGCTGACCGAACTTGCGCCGCACGAAGCGGCGACGCTGGCTTCCCTGCCCAAGGCGCCTTCGGATTATCACCCTGTGCGCCAAAAGGATCGGCTGCTGTCGCGCCGCAATTTCGTGTTGAAGGAGATGATGGAAAACGGCGTGATCTCGAAAGAGGTCTACGAGAGCGAGGTCGCGCTGCCGCTGAAATCCGTCCAGAACGGCGATTACGAACCGTTCCGCGACGCGCTGCCGCCGCGCAACTATTTCACCGACGAGATCCGTCGCCAGTTGAGCGTCGACTTCGGCGAAGCGGAATTCTTTTCCGGCGGCTTCAGCGTGCGCGCCACGCTCGACCCGGAACTGCAACTCGAGGCGGAGGACGCGCTGCAACGCGCGCTGGAGCAATACGACCGCTCGCAAGGTATCTGGCGTGGCACCGGCAAGACCTTGCCCGCCGATCAGCTGACAGACGGGTCGGCATGGCGCGACGCGCTGAGCAATGTCACACTGGCGCGCGATATTCGTCTGGAAAACCCCTGGTATCCGGCCGTGGTGCTTGAGGTGGGTGAGAATGATGCCCGCATCGGGATCGAAGGCGTGCCGGACGACGAGGACGGTCACTGGATTCCGGCCAAGGATGTGCAATGGGCGCGCAAGCGCAACAGCGATGGATCTCTGGGCCGCAAGGCACAGGTGGCCGGCGATCTGGTGGCTGTCGGGGATGTTGTGCATGTCCGCCGCATGACGTCTGACAGCGACGGCAGCTTCATTCGCTGGACGCTGCGCCAGGTGCCGCAGGTGCAGGGTGCCTTCATGGCGATGGACGTCAACAACGGCCGTGTGATCGCGATGCAGGGCGGGTTTAGCTATCAGGCCTCGGTCTTCAACCGCGCCACGCAGGCGCAGCGCCAGCCAGGGTCGAGCTTCAAGCCGTTTGTCTATGCCTCTGCGCTGGACAGCGGGTATTCGCCCGCGACGATTGTCGTGGACGCCCCGATCGAGATCAACACGCCGCAGGGTGTCTGGCGGCCCAAGAACGCCTCGAACCAGTTCTACGGGCCGACGCCCCTGCGCACCGGCATCGAACGGTCGCGCAACCTGATGACCATTCGCCTTGCGCAGGAGGTGGGAATGGACACGGTCGCGCGGTATGCCGAGAAATTCGGCGTTTACGACAACATGGGCCGGGTTTTGGCCAACGCTCTGGGCGCGGATGAAACGACGCTTTACAAGATGGTTGCCGCTTACGCGATGTTTGCGAATGGCGGCGAACGGGTCGAGCCCACGCTGGTTGACCGGGTTCAGGACCGCTATGGCAACACGGTTTATAAACACGATCAGCGCGTCTGTGTGGATTGCACCGAGACCAGCCTGCAACCGGGGCAGGGGCCGACGGTGCGCAGCAATCGTGAACGGGTGATGAACGAGGTCACAGCGTATCAGTTGACCTCTATGTTGCAGGGCGTGGTGGAACGCGGCACGGCGCGCGGCGCGGTCAACCTGCCGGTGCCGACAGCGGGCAAGACTGGAACGACAAACGATTCCAAGGATGTCTGGTTTGTCGGCTTCACCTCCAACATCGTGGCGGGCTGTTACATCGGTTTTGACCAACCGCGCAGTTTGGGTCGTGGCGCGTCTGGTGGCGGGATGTGTGGACCGGTGTTCAACGCGTTCATGCAGAAGGCCGTGGCGAAATACGGCGGCAGTGATTTCCGTATTCCCGACAGCTGCCAGTTCATCAATATCGACCGCAACACCGGTGCGCGGCTGTCAGACAGCGCCAGCGGTGACAACGTCGTGCGCGAGTGTTTCCGCGAAGGCGAAGAGCCGATCTTCGGCATTCAGTTCGACGGCGGCTTTGCGATGGGCTCCAATTTCGAACTTTACAGCGGCGACGGCACGGTGTCCAAACAGGTGACCACCTCCAGCGGCGGAACCGCGACAGTCGGTCCCAAGGCCAGTTTCGGCACGCTCAGTTCCGGCGGTCTCTACTGAGCGCAGAGAAACCACACGCTCCGCCGCTGCCCCGCCTTGTCGGGACGGCGGCGCTGGTCTATCACACCTGACATCCGAGGCCCGACAAAACAGGACCGCCAATGCGCGCTGAAATCCAGAACATCGTTGAACAGATTGAAAAATCCGTGAACCTGCTCGCGCAGCGACTGGATTGGGAAACCGCGCAGCACAGGCTTGAGGAATTCAATGCGCGCGTCGAAGACCCCAATCTGTGGAACGATCCCGAAGCCGCACAAAAGCTGATGCGCGAACGCCAGATGCTTGTCGACGCCATCGAGACCTATACTTCGATCAAACAGGATTTGTCCGACAACGTCGAAATGATCCAACTGGGCGAGATGGAAGGCGATCAGGAAGTCATTACCGATGCCGAAAACGCTCTCAAGTCGCTGGCCGACAAAGCCGCGAAGAAAGAGCTCGAAGCCCTTCTCGATGGCGAGGCCGATGGCAACGACACGTATCTCGAGATCAATTCCGGCGCCGGTGGTACGGAAAGCTGCGACTGGGCAAATATGCTCGCCCGGATGTATGTCCGCTGGGCCGAGCGGCATGGCTACGAGGTCGAGTTGCAATCGGAAACACCCGGCGAGGAGGCTGGCATCAAATCCGCGGCCTACAAGATCAGCGGCCCGAACGCCTATGGCTGGCTGAAATCGGAATCCGGTGTGCACCGTCTCGTGCGGATCTCGCCCTTCGATAGCGCAGCCAAGCGGCACACCTCTTTCTGTTCGGTCTGGGTTTACCCGGTGGTCGATGACAATATCGAGATCGAGGTGAACCCGTCGGACATCCGTATCGACACCTATCGCTCGTCGGGCGCGGGCGGGCAGCACGTCAACACCACCGATTCTGCCGTGCGCATCACCCACGCGCCGACCGGCATTGTTGTCACGAGCTCGGAAAAATCGCAGCACCAGAACCGCGACATCGCGATGAAAGCGCTGAAATCCCGCCTCTATCAACTCGAACTCGATCGCCGCAACGCCGATATCAACGCCGCCCATGAGGCCAAGGGTGATGCAGGATGGGGCAACCAGATCCGCTCCTACGTCCTGCAACCCTATCAGATGGTCAAGGATCTGCGCACCAATTACGAAACATCCGACACCAAGGGCGTGCTTGACGGCGATCTCGATCCGTTCATGGCGGCCACTTTGGCGCAGAACGTGTCCGGCAAATCGCGCGCCGAAGCGCAAGGCGACTGACGGATACCGCGATCCTTGCGACCGGCATCGCCCGAGCACGGCGCAGCATCAGCGCGGTGCCAAGCTAGCTGTTGCCAAACCGATCTCCAGCCGCTTTCATTGCGAAAGGCCAGACGACCTTTTGGAGATGCGCATGAACGACACACCCGAACTCGGCGTTCCGAAACTGGACGCGATCTCGCTCGATACCTTGCGCACGGCCTTGGCTCGCGGCTGGCGCGACATGGTCCGCGCTCCGGGGTTTGCGTTTGTTTTCGCGGGGTTTTATGTGCTTGCCGGATGGCTGATCACATGGATCACCCTGAGCACCGGCACGACCTTCTGGCTGGTGCTGGCGGCCATCGGCTTTCCGCTGATCGGCCCGTTCGCCGCTGTCGGGTTTTACGAAGTCAGCCGCCGACTGGAGCGGGGAGACCCGCTTGTGGCGTCGGAAATTCTGGGCGTCATCCTGCATCAGTCGCGCCGTCAACTCCCGTCGATCTGCGCGATCATCATCATGGTGTTCCTGTTCTGGTTCTTTATCGCCCACATGATTTTCGCGCTGTTCCTCGGGCTCAGCACGATGACCAACATTTCCAGTTCGCTTGATGTCTATCTTTCGTCCAACGGTCTGGCCATGCTGGCAGTCGGGACCGTTGTAGGCGCTCTTTTCGCGATCCTTCTGTTCAACATCACGGTGATCGCGCTGCCGCTTTTGCTCGACCGCGAAGTCGATTTCGTAACGGCGATGATCACGTCTTTCCAATATGTGATGGCGCACCCCGTCATCATGCTGGGCTGGGGTCTGTTTGTTGCCGTATTTACATTCCTGGCCCTGCTTCCGGGCTTCCTGGGCCTGTTCATCGCCTTGCCGTTGCTCGGTCACGCGACCTGGCACCTGTATGACATTGTCAATCAGGACAGCCTGTCGAACCGACCGGAGAGCGCGCCTAGTTGAAAGGCTCGTCCACACGCAGCTGGGTGCGATGGAACGGTGCCAGATCTTCGACCTTGCATAACCCCGCCGTGCGTGCGGCCGCGCGGGCCTTGCGTCCGTCGTGGGCGAGATATTCGCAGACCATGCGCGCGACGCGGGTGCCTGTGGGGCTTTCCTGCGCCGTGCGGGCCGCATAACCGACGAAAAAGTTGTTTTCGAACGAGGGAACCTGCGCGAGGAAATTGAAGGATGTGCTCAATGCTTGCTGACGGCTGATGACGATGGCGACCCCGCCCTCGGCAGCGCGCACGAGACCTCTGAATTCGCGTGTATGGGGATCGGATCGCAGCCCCTGATGCTCCACCGCTTCGCGCGCCTCAAAGCCCCGCAGGAACGTTGCACCGTCTTTGCGGTATACGTAAACCAAACCGCGCAGAAACGCCGTGTTGTCCGAAAAACTGCGCCGTGAAAACTGGTAAAACCCGCTCGGAAACAATAACTCAGTCATCTGGGTCACACCCGGAGCAAGAAAGTCGCTGATTTCCGGATGGTTCAGCAGCGACTGGGTGCGAAACGCGATGTCTTCGAGCGGCTCGAGGATGATCCGGGCATCGACATTGAAATACTGGCAGATTCTGAAAAGCACGTCCGGCCGCGGGAAACTCTCGCCGGAAAGATACCGGTTGAATTGCGTCCGGTTGATTCCAAGATCGCGGCACAGCGCTGAAATCGACTCGGTCGATTTTGCCAATTCGCGCAGGTTGGCACCAAGGGTGTTGCGCAATTCAGATGGGCTGGGAGCAGGCACGGTATTCGGTCATCCTTCTTACCTGCGCTCAGGGCAGGGCAGCGCTATTCCGTCAAATCAAGTAAAGCCTGCCGCCGAAAAATCCAGCACCGAACAGTGTACGGGATGCTTCTTGGCGACGATGGTCACGTTCTGACACTAATTTGTGACAATGGTGACGCTTTATCGCGTCAGGGTCAATCGGGTTACGACACAAAAAGCGACGACGAGACACCATTTTCCCCATGTCCTGACACACGAAAAATTAACACATTGAACCTCTAAGATGGGGAACCGAAATTATGACAATGCAGAATATGTTTGGTGTTGTGCTGTGGTCCGACACGGACGCGCAGAAAGCCGTGATCTGGTGCGAGGATCAGGGTGAACTCGCATTCTATACGCCGGCCGATACCAGCATTCACGATGCACCACCTCTTGATGCCGGAGATCTCATTCAATTTGATCTGACGGTTCAGCAAAATGTGCGCAAAGCCAGCAATCCGCAGCTCTTGATGCAGTCGCATTCGCCGACATTGCCCGAGACGCTCCGCGCCGGACAGCGCAATCGCGCCAACGACGCGCCCCGTTCGGGCGGCAAGCTGTCGCGCAAAGTCATTGATCTCGCTCAGTATTTCGAGCCTGCGAGCGGGCCAATGGCCGTCACAGGATAGGCCGCACTCCCCGGCCGATCCAGCGCGGCGCTCTGGCCCTGTTCGTCAGACGCCGCGCGAAAGTGCTGCGACGCCGGTCCGCGCAATCTCGGCCAGGCCCAAAGGGCGCATCAGATCCGCGAACGCGTCCACTTTTTCCGGCGTACCGGTGATCTGGAACACAAAACTCTCCAAAGTGCTGTCAACCACCTGGGCGCGGAAGATATCCGCCAGCCGCAGCGCTTCGACGCGCTTGTCGCCCTCACCCTCGACCTTGAGCAGCGCCAGTTCCCGCTCCACCGAACCGCCTTCGACCGTCAGATCGTGCACTTCATGCACCGGAACGATGCGCCCCAACTGCGCCTTGATCTGTTCGATGACTTGCGGCGTGCCGGTGGTGACGATGGTAATGCGTGACAGGTGGCCCTCGTGGTCGATCTCTGCCACGGTCAGGCTGTCGATGTTGTAGCCGCGCCCGGAAAACAGCCCGATGACCCGCGCCAGAACACCAGCCTCGTTGTCCACGATGATGGCAAGCGTGTGGGTTTCCTGAACATCTGAAAACGTCGGACGCAGATTATACGCGGAATGCTTGTTTGAGCCTTTTTTGATCTTTAGCGCGGACATGGCGGTCTTCTTCTCTTTGGAAATATTCTGCGGTACGGGGCGGTGCCCCACTTGGCCGGACCGGCGCAAGCCGGTCCGATGCCTTAAACCATCACAGCCCCTTTAGAGCCGATCGCGTTCTGGGTATTGGCCTCGCCAAGCAGCATCTTGTTATGCGGCTCACCGGACGGAATCATCGGGAAACAATTCTCGTGCTTTTCCACCAGACAATCAAAAATCACTGGCCCGTCATAGTCGAGCATTTCCATGATCGCATCGTCGAGATCCGCCGGATCGCCGCACTGGATGCCCTTGGCGCCGAACGCCTCGGCCAGCTTGACGAAATCGGGCAGGGCTTCCGACCAGCTGTGCGAATAGCGTTCGCCATGCAGCAATTCCTGCCACTGACGCACCATGCCCAGCCGTTCATTGTTCATGATGAATTGCTTGACCGGCAGGCGGTACTGCACCGCCGTGCCCATTTCCTGCATGTTCATCAACCACGACGCTTCGCCCGCGACGTTGATCACCAACGCGTCAGGATGCGCCACCTGAACGCCGATGGACGCCGGGGTGCCGTAACCCATGGTGCCGAGACCACCGGACGTCATCCAGCGGTTGGGGTCTTCGAATCCCAGGTATTGCGCGGCCCACATCTGGTGCTGGCCAACTTCGGTGGTGATATAGCGATCACGCCCCTTGGTCAGCGCCTCAAGCCGCGCCAATGCGTGCTGCGGGCGAATGGTTTTTGCCGAAGGCTTGAACTTCAGGCAATCGACCTTGCGCCATTCGTTGATACGGCTCCACCATTTCTGCAAGCCTTCGCGGTTGACCTTGCGGCCCCGCGATTTCCAGACCTTGAGCACGTCTTCCAGAACATGGCCCACATCGCCGATGATCGGCATGTCCACGCGGATCACCTTGTTGACCGAGCTTGGGTCGATGTCGATATGCGCTTTGCGCGATCTTGGGCTGAACGCGTCGAGCCGTCCGGTGATCCGGTCGTCGAACCGTGCACCGACATTGATCATCAGATCGCAATCATGCATCGCAAGGTTTGCCTCATAAAGCCCGTGCATCCCCAGCATCCCGAGCCAGTTCTTGCCGGACGCGGGATAACATCCCAACCCCATCAGGGTCGACGTGATCGGAAAGCCGGTTGCTTCCACCAGTTCGCGCAGCAATTGGCTGGCACCGGGGCCGGAATTGATGACGCCACCGCCGGTATAGAACACCGGACGCTCCGCAACCTCGATGGCCTCGACCAATTGCGTGATGGTCTCCATGTCGCCTTTGACCTGCGGCTGGTAATGGCTGACCTTGGCTTTGGCCTTTTCGGTGTAGCTGCCGGTGGCGAACTGGACGTCCTTGGGAATGTCCACCAGCACCGGGCCGGGACGACCCGTGGTGGCGACATGAAACGCCTCATGCAGAACGCCCGACAGCTTGTCGGTGTCCTTGACCAGCCAGTTATGCTTGGTGCAGGGGCGGGTGATGCCGACAGTGTCGGCTTCCTGAAACGCGTCCGAGCCGATCATGAAGGTCGGCACCTGTCCGGTCAGAACAACGATCGGGATCGAATCCATCAGCGCATCGGTCAGACCGGTCACAGCGTTCGTTGCACCGGGACCGGACGTGACCAGAACCACACCGGGTTTGCCGGTGGCGCGCGCATAGCCTTCGGCGGCGTGCACTGCGCCCTGTTCGTGGCGTACCAGAAAATGGCGAATGCCGTTTTGCTGAAAAATCTCGTCGTAAATCGGTAGCACAGCGCCACCGGGATATCCGAATACTGTGTCGACACCCTGATCCTTCAGGGCCTGAACCACCATTTTCGCTCCGGTCATCTGACGTGTCATCGCTTTGCTCCGTTACAGACACTTCTGTTCGTTACGCGAAAAAAAACCCCCGCTTGTCAGTCGGGGGCGCATGGGGTCCTGTTCAGGTTCCGTTACCGGCCCATGCGCTTTTCATCTACAATGACTAGGACTCGTGCCATGTCGGCTCCTTCTCGCGTGGGCGGACACTATGGCGAGGCCGGGGGAGGGTCAACATCGAATGGTCCGAAAAAAGAACCGGAATCGCACTTTTTCTTGGCATTAGTTGCGCCATCCTGCCGCACGAACGTAATTTTGTGTAATCGAGCGGCTGTTTCCAGGTTGGATTGTTTCAAAAATCAAGGCGCATGCGCCACTGTCAGTCGCGCGCCGACATGATCAGATGCAGTTGCGCGAACCCGCTGGCAGGGTAGGCGGCCTGCGTCACGGGCTGGTCGGGATCGCAAGCGATGCGTGACGTGGCGCCCAGCAGCTCCTCAAGGATGACCCGCAGTTCCATACGCGCAAGCGGAGCGCCGGGGCAGACATGGATGCCCGCGCCATAAAGCAGGTTGGCGTCTGGGTCGCGATCGAGACGGAACGTGTCGGGGGCGTCAAACACCCGCGGGTCGCGATTGGCCGCAACCCAGTTCACCGTCACGCGCGCGCCACGTTCCAGCATGCGTCCACCGATTTCGACGGGACAGGTCGTGATGCGCCGGTTCGTGACCAGAGGGCCATGCAGGCGCAGGATTTCGTCAGACGCAGGCCCGGCCAAAGACGGATTGGCCCGCAGTCGGTCTTGAAGTTCCGGGTGACTGGCGAGGTATTCGGCAAGAATTCCGACCGAAGCGGCAATGCTGCCGATCTCACCGACCGTCCAGTTGCGCAGAATGCTGGTGATCTCGTCCTCGTTGATCAGGCGTCCGTTGACAGTCTCTTGAGTCAGCGCAACGGCCACATCGGTGTCAGCTGTCGCACCCGCGTCAATGCGCGCGGCGATTGTCTCGCGGATCAGGGTTTGGAACTCGCCCGCGATCCGTGTCATCGCGGCGTGATCGCGCGCCAATGTCGCTTCGTGGTTGCGCGCAACCCACTGCCGCAGCGGTTCCGAAAGCTCTTCCGGCCAGCCGAGAAAGGCGCATTGCACGCGAACCGCAAAAGGATGCGCCAGCGCGGCCATCAACTCGACTTTTCCGGTCGCGTTCGCAATCAAGTCAGAGGCAATCGCGCGACAGGTCGGCTCGAACGCATCCACACGGTCTTGCGAAAAGTACTTTTCGACAATCGGTCGCCAAGCGGTATGCTCTGGCGGATCCATACCGTTGGGAACAGTCAGGCGGTTGGAGACAACATTACTGAACGTCGTGTGATCCTTGATCGCGCGGGTTACGTCGGCGTGGCGGAACAGCGACCAGTGCATGTACTCGCTCCACGCCACCGGGCAGGTCTCCCGCATCGTGTCATAGGCGGCGCGCTGATCGGACTGGACCTCTTGCGAACGCGGATCCCAGTCGGCTTTCGGTGAGTCGCTCATTGTTCGGAACTCCAATTTCAGCGGTCCGTGCAATCTCTGTCAGGGCAAAACTATAGCACTCGTAATCAGGCGCACTCTGCGACATATGCCGCTGATTTCAAAGCACGCATTAGCACAGAGGCAGGCTGCGATTCCATCGCATAACGCCCTGCGGACGCGGCGGGCTGCGATGCAAATTGTCCCATGCGGGCGTATTCCGGACAGCGCCGCACCATCGACGGTGTGTGAAACGGGATTTCGTCACGCCATGTCGAACCCTTTGCGCGTTCACGGCGTTCACCCATCAGATCCATCGTCGCGAAAGATACCCCATGATCGAGCTTTTCGTCTTTACCACCGTGCCCCTGTTCAATGTGATCATCCAGTTCCTGACCGCAACGCTATTGCCGCTTGCAATCGGATTGGAACGCTATTTCCGCAACAAACCGATCGATTTCCGCCCCTATGTCATCATCTCGGTGGTGGCGTGCGGAATCCTGATCACGACGACCGAACTCAGTGCCGAATTCGGTGACGAAGACACACAGATCGACCCCACCCGTGTGATGGAGGGCGTCATCACCGGCATCGGCTTTCTGGGCGCGGGGGCGATGTTTCGCGAAGGCGATTTCGTCAAGGGGGCGGGCACTGCCGCCAGCATCTGGAGCGCCGGTGCGATTGGTCTGATCTGCGGCGCGGGCGAGATCGGCATCGCGCTGACCGTGACCGCAATCGTCCTGCTGGTGATGATCGTCAGCGCCCCGTTCACCGAGAAATGGGACAACAAGTCTTGAGATCGCGCTGCCGGTTATCCCCGCAAATCGGGTAGCGATATGTTGGACACCTGCTCGGCGATCGGATCCGTCATCAGGGGATGGGTGTCTGCCGAATAGGCATCTGGCGATTTGAACGTCTCCCACGCGCCGCGGCGAAAGACCTCCAATCCAGAGAACGACGCCTTGTAGCCCATCTTCGGGCTGCCCGGCACCCAATATCCCAGATAGACATAGGGCAGACCGGCTTCGCGCGCGATTTCGATATGATCGAGGATCATGTAGGTGCCAAGGCTCTGTGCCGGGACATCGGGCGTGTAGAAAGAATAAACCATGCTCAACCCGTCGCCCAGCACATCCGTCAGGCAGACCGCATCCAGCTCGTTTCCATGCGTGTATTCGATCACCCGCGACCGGATCGGCGTTTCCTCGACCATGGCGGCGAAATCAAAGACGTCCATATCGGCCATCCCGCCATCGGCGTGGCGCGCATCCAGATAACGACGGAAAAGATCATACTGGTCTTCAGTCGCCCAGGCGCTGGTTGCGCGACGTCGCAGATGCGCGTTGCGCTTGATGGTGCGTCGCTGGCTGCGGGACGGGCGAAACGCCTCGACCGAAATGCGCGCCGACAGACACGCCGCGCAATCCGAACAGGACGGCCGGTAAAGCACGTTCTGCGAACGGCGGAACCCCTGTCTGGAGAGGCTGTCATTCAACGTGTTGGCATGTTCCCCCTGCAGCGCAGTGAACAGCTTGCGCTCCATCCGGCCCTCCAGATAGGGGCACGGCTGGGGCGCGGTGACGTAAAACTGCGGAGCAAGTGGCAGCGAGTGGCGCATGACAGTTCCAAAACTTCGATATGAGCCAAAACCTAGCCCAAGCTTTCGCGGTCGCCAACCCCCCAGAAACGGCGGGCTGACGGCATTGCGTATTTCGTTCTACCGATGAAGAATCAAACGCCCCCCGGCGATTTCCAGACGGGCAAACCGGCTGAGATAGTCCATCCCCAGCAGCGAGCCCTTCATGTCTCCCTCATTGACGAACGCGCGCACGTTTGTGTCGCGGAACGGCCCCAGGGCGACCTCATCGAGCCTCACCGGCGCGGTGCGCACCGGGCCGTTGGCCGTCATGGCTTCCGAGAAATAGATCATGTCGTCATCCGTCAGGCCAATCCGGCTTGCGTCGGATTGCGTGAGCACAATGCTGGTGGCGCCCGTATCCACGACAAACCGGATCGGCGCGTTGTTGATGTCGAGCGTCAGGTAATAATGCCCGTCCGGCGCGCGCGGAACCTCGATCCGACCCGCGTCACTAACCACAAGCTGCTGGGGCTGAATGGTCTGGCGAATATCGTCCCAAAGCCCAATGGCAGCGATCACCCCGAGAAAGATAAGGCCCCAAAGCGCGCCGTGTTGCAGCGTCTTGTTCAGGCTTTGTCGGTGACTGACAAGAAACCAGAACACGACGACCGCGCCAAGCAGCACCAGATAAGCCAGATTGCCATATTCCATGCTCGACATCACGCATCCCACCTTGTCCTCAGACTACTGAATGTAGGCCGCGCGACAGCGATTTTGTAGGGCAGGGCAGATTATCCACCCAACCCCATGCCGAAGCCGCGAATGCCGTCCAGCACGAACTGGACCGACAAGGCCGCCAGCAACATTCCGAGCAGCCGAGTCACAACCACGATCCCGGTCTTGCCGAGCGCCCGTTCAATCAGGTTGGCGCTCAGGAAAAAGGCAAAGACCAACAGCAGCACGGCGACCATCACGCCCAGCACCGTAATCATCCCCGCTGTGCCGTCGGCTTCACCTGTCAGCAAGATGACCGAAGCAATCGCGCCTGGGCCGGCGATCAGCGGAATGGCGATCGGGAACACCGAAGGGTCCGGAAGGTCGTCGATATCCGCCTTGTCGTCACGCCGCTTGGTACGCCGCTCAAACAGCATGTCAAGCGCAGTCAGGAACAACAGGATGCCACCCGAAATCCGGAATGCGGGCATCGAGATGCCGATAAAGCCCAGAACCTGCTCACCCAAGAACGCAAACAGGAACAACAAGGCTGCCGCAATCACGCTGGCCCGCACCGCGATCACACGGCGGTGCTGTACCGTCATTCCGGGCGTCAGCGCGATGAACACGGGCGTCAGGCCGATGGGGTCGATCACCACGAACAGCGTGACGAAGGCCGATATGATGAACGCGAAATCCATCATCCGGCCCTAGAATCCACGCGCAGCTTTGGCAAGAGCTCGGGTCACGCGCTTTCTGCCTCGTCCAGCTTGGCCGCAGCGGCCTCCCACAAGCTTTCCGCTCGCCCAAGCCCCTGCATCACTTCGGCGTATTTGCGGTTCCAGGTTTCCAACTCGCCCTTGCGCGAGGTTTCGTAAAGCGCGGGATCGGCCAGTTTCTTGGCCAGTTGCTCGCGCATCGCCTCGATCTTTTCCACCCGCGCCTCGCATTTGCGCAGCTCGGATCGCAAAGCCAGCATCGCATCGCGATCCGGCCGCGGCGCGCGCGCCGGTTTGGGTTTTTCCACTTTCGCAGGCTTGTCCGGCGTCAGCAGCATGGTGCGGTAGGCGTCCAGATCGTCCTCATAGGTGGTGACGTGGCCGTCCTTGACCAGCCACAACCGGTCCGCAACCATCGACAACAGATGCATGTCGTGGCTGACCAGAATGACGGCACCGGAATAGGCGGTCAGCGCTTCGACCAGCGCCTCGCGGCTTTCGATATCGAGGTGGTTCGTCGGCTCGTCCAGGATCAGCAGATGCGGCGCGTCAATCGTGGCCAGCAAGAGAGACAAGCGCGCCTTCTGCCCGCCGGACAAGCGTCCGACGACCGTTTCGGCCTGCGCGGCCATCAAACCAAAGCCCGCCAGCCGCGCCCGGTGCCGTGACGGCATTTCACCGGGGCGCACGCGCCGAAGGTGATCCAGCGGCGTCTCATCCACGTGCAACTCGTCCACCTGATGCTGGGCAAAGAACCCGATGCGCAGCTTTGAGGAGCGTGTGATCCGACCTGCCATCAGTGGCAATCGGTCCGACAAAAGCTTCGCCAGCGTCGACTTGCCCTGACCGTTCTTGCCCAGAAGGGCGATGCGGTCGTCCTGGTCGATCCGAAGATCGAGCTTGCGCAGAACTTCGGTCTCGCCATAGCCGGTGACGCCGTTTTCGACCCGGATGATCGGCGGCGACAGCTCGTCGGGCTGAGGGAATGTGAACACCCGCTTTGCAATTTCTTCCGGGGCGCTGACCATGTCCATGCGCTCGATCATCTTCAGTCGCGATTGCGCCTGCTTGGCCTTGCTGGCCTTGGCGCGGAACCGATCGACGAACGATTGCAGATGCGCCACGCGCGCCGCCTGCTTCTTTGCCACCGCGCTGGCCTGCGCACGCCGTTCGGCGCGTTGACGCGCGAACTGGTCGTAAGGGCCCTGGTAGAATGTCAGCTGACGGTCCTCAAGATGCAGGATCGCGCCGACCGCGCGGTTAAGCAATCCACGGTCGTGGCTGATGACGATCACCGTAAAAGGGTATTTCGCCAGATAACTCTCAAGCCACAACGCGCCCTCAAGGTCGAGATAGTTGGTCGGCTCGTCCAGCAGCAGCAAATCGGGCTGCGCAAACAGCACCCCGGCCAAGGCCACGCGCATGCGCCACCCGCCGGAAAACGCGCTACAGGGCATTTGCTGCTCATCGTCGTCAAAGCCCAACCCCTTCAGGATCGAGGCCGCGCGCGCCTCGGCCGACCAGGCGTCGATATCGGCCAGCCGCGTCTGCACTTCTGCAATCCGCGCGCCATCGGTCGCCGTCTCGGCCTCGGCCATCAGCGCTGCACGTTCGGTGTCGGCTTCCAGCACCGTATCCAGAAGCGACACGTCCGATCCTGGCACCTCCTGTGACACCCCGCCGATCCGCGCGCCACGCGGCACCGAAATGCTGCCGCCCTCCAGCGCCAGTTCGCCGCGGATCAACCGAAAGAGCGTCGTCTTGCCCGCTCCGTTGGGCCCCACCAGACCGACCTTGTGCCCATCCGGAATGACCGAGCTCGCGCCCTCGAACAGGGGCCGACCTTCGACCGCATAGGTGATATCTTCAATCTTCAACATGGCACGCGCCTTAGCAACGAACGCGACGACAGACCAGCGCTCTTGGCGTCTTTGGGCGCAAAATTCCTCGGGGGTTTGGGGGCTGGCCCCCAATCACGGCTTTTCATGACGAAAGCCGCATGCTAACCGGCGCTCCAATCACAAACCAAACCTTACGGAGCGACCCAAATGGCCCTCGAACGTACCTTTTCGATCATCAAACCCGACGCAACCCGCCGCAACCTGACCGGCAAGATCAACGCCAAGTTCGAAGAGGCCGGTCTGCGCATCATCGCGCAAAAGCGCATTCATCTGACCAAGGCGCAGGCCGGCCAGTTCTACGCCGTTCACTCCGAGCGCCCGTTCTATGACGAGCTGTGCGAGTTCATGGCCTCCGAACCGGTTGTCGTTCAAGTTCTCGAAGGCGAGGGCGCAATCGCCAAGAACCGCGAAGTCATGGGCGCCACCAACCCCTCCGACGCAGCACCCGGAACGATCCGCGCCGAATTCGCCGAATCCGTCGGTGAAAACTCCGTTCACGGTTCCGACGCGCCGGAGACCGCTGCCGAAGAAATCGCGTTCTTCTTCTCCGGTCTCGAACTGGTCGGCTGATCGCGAGGGCGTTTGCGCCCCAAGGAATTTGACAAGGCCGGGCCGAACGCCCGGCCTTTTTCATCTCTCTAGGCCGCTTTCGCCATGTCATCCGCGAAGGCGCACACCGTCTTCAGCGCTGTGCCGAACCGTGCGTCGTCTACGGTCATCGCGATCCTCACATGGCCCGCCGCCGAGGCGCCAAAGCTCTCGCCCGGCATCACCGCGATCTTGTGCGTGTCCAGAAGGGCATTGGCGAACGCCTCTCCTGACATGCCGGTTCTGCGGATATCCAGCATCAGGTACATCGCGCCCTGCGCGGGAATGGCCCGGAGCGAGTCGTGCCCGGCCAAAACCTTTGCCGCGATCTCGCGGCGGCGGCGGAACGGAGCGGCAACCTCGGTCTCGAGCCTGTCTCCAGAGCGAAGAGCAAACAGGGCCGCGTCCTGAATATAACCCGGAACGCCGTAGGTGGTGTTGGTCGCAAGATCGATCAGACACGCAATCGCGGCCTGTGGCCCCACGATCCAGCCCACGCGACTGCCCGTCATGGCGTGGCTTTTCGACATCGACCCGACGACAAGCGTGCGCTCGGCCATGCCGGGCAGGGCGCGGGGTGACAGATGCGTCCCTTCCCACACCTGCGTGTCATAGACCTCGTCCGAGATCAGCCACATGTCGTGCCGTTGCACGACATCCGCAATCGTCTCAAGCGTCTCGCGTGGATAGACCGCTCCCGTGGGGTTGTTCGGTGTGTTCACCAAGAGGGACACGGCGTTGCCGCAAGCCGCCTCCAATTCATCGCGCTGTGGCAGGAAGCCTTGGGACGAGCGCGTTTGCACGGCGCGCGGGAGTGCCCCGGCAGAGCGCACGACGCCGGGGTAGGTGGCGTAATATGGATCGACGTAAAGCGCCACATCGCCGGGCTGGCAGACGGCCATATGGGCCGAAAACAGCGCCGATTGCCCGCCGGGTGTGATCATCACGTTGCCGCGGCTGGTCGGCACGCCGGTTTGCGTGGTGACCCGCGCCGCCACCGCGTCGCGCAACTCCTGCACGCCGGGCACGACGGCATAGCCCGTATGACCGCCAGAGGCGCTTTCGGACATCGCGCGCAGAATGGCGGGATCGGTGCGGATGTCGTGCTCGCCGATGGTCAATTCGGTCACGTCTTCGCCTGCCGCAATCATGTCGCGTGCGCGATAGAACACGCCCCATCCGTCGGACCCGTCACCGTTCAGCGTGGTGATGCGCTTTGACAATTCAGGCACTCGACCCTCCGCAGAATTTTGCCCTGTCCTTGCCAGAGTGTCACTGCAAAAGTCCAGCGCCAAGCCGTCGTAACCGCAACCGTGTCTCTTGCGGGTCCGGGTTTCGCATGAACCTTCTTGTCGTTAAGGAGTTGATCGACACCCACGTCCATCAATTTCGCGGAGCGCGTCATGCCACATGATCACCATATCGACCCCAAGGCCGGCGACGGACGATTGATCTGGGCGGTGGCTGTCAATCTGGGGCTGACTGTGGCGCAAATCATCGGCGGGCTGCTTTCAGGATCGCTGGCGCTCATTGCCGACGCATTGCACAACCTGTCGGACGCCGTGGCGCTGATCATCGCCTTTGCCGCCCGCAAGATCGCTCGAAAGGGCGCCACACCCGAGATGACGTTCGGATACGGGCGCGCCGAGGTGATTGCCGCATTGATCAACTACACCACTCTGATCTTGCTTGGCATCTACCTGATCTACGAGGCCGTCCTGCGCTTGTTCAATCCCGAGGTTGTGGATGGCTGGCTGGTCGTCATCATCGCCGGAATCGCGCTGGTTGTGGATCTTGTGACCGCGGCCCTGACCTTCGCGATGTCCAAGGACAGCGTCAATATCCGCGCGGCGTTCCTGCACAATCTGGCCGATGCGCTGGGATCGGTCGCGGTGATCGTGGCGGGTACGTTGATCCTGCTCTTTGACTGGCAGATCATCGACCCGCTGGTGACGTTCGGGATCGCAGGATACATCCTGTGGATGTCGTTCGCCGAAATCGGCGGCGTGATCCGCATCCTGATGCTTGGAACGCCCGGTGGGTTTGATACCCAATCCATCCTTGCGGACATGCGGGCGGTGGAGGGGGTGCAGGACATCCACCATGCCCATCTGTGGCAGATGCAGGAACACGACGCCGCTCTGGAGGCGCATGTGGTGCTGGCCGAGGGCCGCTGGGGAGATGCAGACCAGATCAAGGATGCGCTGAAACAGGCCTTGGCAAAGGCCGGAATTCACCACTCGACCCTGGAGTTGGAATGTGCGCGCCACGCGTGCCACGATGCGCAGGTGATCGGACATTCTTGACGATGTGCGGGCGCGGCGCTAGGATTTCTGCATGATCCGTGTTGCATCTCTCATTTGCTGCATTATCCGCTAATCTTGCTGGCGGGCCGGTCTTCTATTCCCTTGACGACGTGAAGTTGTTACCCCCGCCGCGACCATCGCTGCGAGGACAGGCCCATGACCATCAGGCTGACCAATACCGCCACCCGCCGGAAAGAGGAGTTCACCCCCCTCGATCCTGAAAACGTGCGGATGTATGTCTGCGGACCGACCGTCTATGACCGCGCCCATCTCGGCAACGCGCGCCCGGTGATCGTGTTCGATGTCCTGTTCCGCCTGTTGCGCCACGTTTACGGTGCGGATCACGTCACCTATGTGCGCAACTTCACCGACGTGGACGACAAGATCAACGCCCGCGCCGCTGCATCGGGACGCTCGATCAGCGAGATCACCGACGAGACGATCGGCTGGTATCTGGACGACATGGCCGCCATCGGCGCGCTTGAGCCGACGCACATGCCGCGCGCCACCGCCTATATCGACCAGATGATCGCCTTCATCGAAGACTTGATCACGCGCGGTCATGCCTACGAGGCAGAGGGCCATGTTCTGTTCGCCGTAGACCGTTGGCCCGAAGGCTATGGCAAACTGTCCGGGCGGTCGGTCGATGACATGATCGCGGGCGCACGGGTCGAGGTTGCGCCCTACAAGCGCAACCCGATGGATTTCGTCATGTGGAAGCCGTCGTCAGACGATCTGCCCGGATGGGAGAGCCCGTGGGGCAGGGGCCGACCCGGCTGGCACATCGAATGCTCGGCCATGGCTCAGGATTTGCTGGGCGATACCTTTGACATTCACGGCGGCGGTAACGATCTGATGTTCCCGCACCACGAGAACGAGATCGCGCAGAGCAAATGCGCGGGCCACGGCTTTGCCCGCTACTGGTTGCACAACGAGATGTTGCAGGTCGAGGGGCGCAAGATGTCCAAGAGTTTGGGGAACTTCTTTACGGTGCGGGATCTGCTGGACCAGGGTGTTCCGGGCGAGGTGATCCGCTTCGTGTTCCTCTCGACGCATTACCGCAAGCCGATGGATTGGACGACAGAGAAGGCGGAACAGGCCGAGGCTACGCTACTTAAGTGGAGAGACTTGACGAAAGGCGTTGTTCCCTCCGTTCCAAGCCACGAAGTTGTTGATTTACTGTCCAA
Organism: Marivita sp. S2033; assembly: GCF_046592965.1. Taxonomy (NCBI): domain Bacteria; kingdom Pseudomonadati; phylum Pseudomonadota; class Alphaproteobacteria; order Rhodobacterales; family Roseobacteraceae; genus Marivita; species Marivita sp. S2033. The sequence continues at coordinate 245,421 of NZ_JBISBV010000003.1, read as the reverse complement.
TGATCTAAATACAGCAGGCGCATTGAGCAAGTTACACGAATTAGCAAATCTTTTACTAGCTTTTGAAAGCGATGCTGACGTCCCCAAGTTCGATGTGAATGGTAAATTCGAAGAATTTATGGCATCTGCGAATTTGCTGGGTCTGTTAGCGCCAAAAATGGGTGATTGGGCCAAGCAGTCATATGATTTTTCGGAGATCTCTGATTATCTCATCAGCTTAAGGAACAATGCCATGGAAAATAGAGACTTTTCCAAGGTAGATGCGTTCAAGAAAATGCTAATTGAGGCGAATGTCGAGGTGCGCATGTCCAAAACTGACATTGATCTTAAACGTGGAAAAGGTTTCGAGAAGTCGAAGTTTGAAAGGCAACTCAAGGCCTATTTTGACGGTCTTTTTCCTTGGGCAAAGTCGTGAATTGTAACGGGAGTAGGCTTGCTTTGCGTTTCGCCCGGCGGCACGCCGGGCAGCCCCCGACCGCCCCCAAGGGCGGGGGCTTCACCCCCACCCGCGGCCGGGGGCTGCCCTTCGTTCTTAAAGGCTCGCAATGACCAAAACCCGCCTCACCCTCTACGACACTACCCTGCGCGACGGACAACAGACGCAAGGCGTGCAGTTCTCGACCCCCGAGAAGCTGCGGATCGCCGAAGCTCTGGATGCGCTGGGGATCGACTATATCGAAGGTGGCTGGCCCGGCGCGAACCCCACCGATTCCGCCTTTTTCGACGAGGTCGGCCAAACCCGCGCAACCATCACCGCCTTTGGCATGACCAAACGCGCAGGCCGTTCGGCGGAGAATGACGACGTGCTGGCAGCGGTGATGAACGCGGGCACCAAATCCGTCTGTCTGGTCGGCAAGACACATGATTTCCATGTCACGGCGGCCCTCGGTATCACGCTGGACGAAAACGTCGAGAACATCCGCGCCTCTGTCGCTCATATCGTGGCGCAAGGGCGCGAGGCGCTGTTTGATGCCGAGCATTTCTTTGATGGCTACAAGGCCAATCCCGACTATGCGCTGACTTGCGTGAAGGCCGCTTACGATGCAGGCGCGCGCTGGATTGTCCTCTGCGACACCAACGGCGGCACCCTGCCGCGCGAAGTGGCGCGGATCACTTCGGACATCATCGCCGCGGGCATCCCGGGCGAGCACCTCGGTATCCATACGCACAACGATACAGAAATGGCTGTCGCGGCGACTCTGGCGGCGGTCGATGCCGGCGCGCGCCAGATTCAGGGCACGCTGAACGGGTTGGGCGAACGCTGTGGCAATGCCAACCTGACCTCGCTGATCCCGACCCTGCTGCTCAAGGAACCCTACGCCAGCGAATACGAGATCGGCGTGTCGCTGGAGGCGTTGGAGGGCATGACCCGCATCAGCCGGATGCTGGATGAAATCCTGAACCGTGTGCCGTTGAAACAAGCCGCTTATGTCGGATCATCCGCGTTTGCCCACAAGGCGGGGCTGCACGCCAGCGCGATCCTCAAGGATCCGACGACATACGAGCATGTCGAACCGGGCACAGTCGGCAATCGCCGCATCATCCCGATGTCCAATCAGGCGGGACAATCGAACCTGCGCCGCCGACTGGCGGAAGCGGGCATCGAGGTGTCGGACAAGGATCCGGCCCTTGCGCGCATTCTCGACCGGATCAAGGCGCGCGAGAACGAGGGCTATTCCTACGACACCGCGCAGGCCAGTTTCGAGCTTCTGGCCCGCGACGAATTGGGGCAATTGCCGGATTTCTTCGAAGTCAAACGTTACCGGGTCACGGTCGAACGGCGCAAGAACAAGTACAACAAGATGATTTCCCATTCCGAAGCGGTTGTCGTGGTCAAGATCGACGGCGAAAAGAAGCTGTCGGTGAGCGAGTCGATGGATGATCTTGGCAATGACCGCGGCCCGGTGAACGCGCTTTCCAAAGCGTTGTCCAAGGATCTGGGACCCTATCAGGAGATGATCGACGACATGCGCCTCGTCGACTTCAAGGTGCGCATCACGCAAGGCGGCACCGAGGCCGTGACGCGGGTGATCATTGACAGCGAAGACGGGCAGGGGCGGCGCTGGTCCACGGTCGGGGTGAGCGCCAACATCATCGACGCGTCCTTCGAGGCGCTGCTCGACGCGGTTCGCTGGAAACTGGTACGGGACGGTGCGCGGTGACGTTCGATGCCGATCTGACAGCCTGCGCGCAACTGGTCGAACGCGGTGATCCGGATCGCTTCGCGGCGACGATGGCCGCACCGGTTGCGGCGCGCAAGGTGCTGTTTCCGATTTACGCCTTCAACATCGAAGTGTCGCGTGCGCCCTGGGTGACCAAGGAACCGATGATTGCTGAAATGCGGCTGCAATGGTGGAGCGATGCGTTGGAAGAGATCGCGTCGGGTGGACTCGTGCGGCGACACGAGGTCGTGACCTCTTTGGCGCATGTGCTTGACGCCGAGGCGGCGCGGCACTTGCAACGGGCCGTCTCGGCCCGCGTGTGGGACGCCTATCGGCATCCGTTCGAGGATAGCGCCGCTTTTTCGCAATATATCGAAGACACGGCTGAATCCCTGTTGATGGCCGCGGCGCAATCCCTATCCGGGCAAACGCCGGACGCGTTGAAACACCTCGGCTATGCCAGCGGGCTTGCCCGGTTTTTGCAGGCCGTCCCGGATCTGGAGCGGCAGGACCGCATACCCTTGGTCGACGGGCGCGCCGATGCCGTGCGCGATCTGGCAAAGGATGGACTTGACCGCTTGCGCAAAGCGCGGGCGTTGCGCAACGCGGTTCCGCCTGCGGCGCGGCCTGTCGCTCTTGCGGCCTGGCAGGCCGGGCCGATATTGAAACAGGTCGCCGCCAATCCGTCACGCGTCGGCGATGGCACGCTCGGCACTTCAGAAGCGGCAAAGAAGGCGCGGCTGATGTGGCAGGCGGCGACCGGTCGCTGGTAAACGTCGCTAGAACGCCAAAGACACGCTACACCCAAGGCCGGTTGCCACGATGTCGGCCGGATCAACAACGTCGTCGACCAGCTCCTTGAGAATACCAACCCCGACCGCCGCCGCGCAGCCCGTGGCTTTGCTATCGGTTTGCGTGGCGACGATTTGCGACACCGCCGCGCCAGCGGCGAAATGCGCCGCCTTGTCGTAATGTTGGCAGGCCGTCAGGATCGGCAACGTAAGCAGGAGAGAGATAGAGAGAGGTCGCGACACCGCAGGCACCATTCCAGTGGACATTGCCTGTTGAAATGCCCTGAAACTCTGAAGAGACATTTACGCCTGCCCAGCAGAATGCCGCAAATTTTACGGATTAAGACGTTTCTTCACGCGGCCTGAGCGTCAACCAGAGCAACGCGCCGCCCGCCAGCACCAGGAACGGGGTCATCGCCATTGCAACCATGTTCCACCCCTCGACCGCCGTTCCGCCCGAACAGTTCAGCAATCCGCCCGAGGCAAGGGACGCCACCGTCACACCACCGAACACCAGCACATCGTTCATACCCTGAACCCGGCCGCGTTCGTGCGGTTCATGCGAAGCGGTGAGCATGGTCGTGGCTCCGATGAAGCCGAAGTTCCAGCCAACGCCAAGCAGGATCAGAGAGATATAGAAGTTTTCAAGTTCAACGCCTTGCAACGCAACCGCGCCGGACGCTGCCAGAATAAGCAAGCCGGTGGCAAGGATCTTTTCCACCCCGAAACGCACGATCAGGTGGCCGGTGAAAAACGACGGCGCAAACATCGCCAGAACGTGCGCCGACACGATGTCGGCAGCGATCCCCGGCGTAAAGCCGCAGCCGACGACGGCGAGCGGCGTGGATGTCATCACGAGGTTCATCAGCGCATAGGTCACCATGCCGCAAATGATTGCCACGGCGATGCGCGGTGTTTTCAAAAGCTCAAGCCGCGTGCGACCCTTCGGGCTGTCCTCGGCAGGCACCGGGGGCTTGGGAATGTCCAGAAACCAGAACATCGTTGAGCCCACGATATTGAGCACGATCACCGCAATGTAGGTGCCAAAGAACGGCACGACATAGGCATCCGCCGTCGCCTTGACCAATTGCGGGCCAATGATCGCCGATGCCAGCCCGCCTGCCATGACATAGGAGATTGCCTTGGGGCGAAAGGCATCGGTGGCCGTGTCGGCAGCGGCAAAGCGGTAAAAGCCCTGCGCGGACATGTACATACCGGTCAGAAAGCTGCCCAGCAGGAAGATCGGAAAGGACGCGACATAAAGCCCGTACGCGCCGATTGCGCCGCCCAACGCGCCACCGATTGCGCCTAACGTAAACCCGGCGCGGCGGCCATATCTTTGCATGAACGTGGCAAGAGGCGACGCAGTGAGCATCGAGCCGAGCACGATCAGCGATATCGGTAACGTGGCGAAACAGATGTTGGAGGCAAGCGATTGCCCCGCCAAACCGCCCACCGTGAACAGCATCGGCATCTGCGCACCCAGAATGGCTTGCGCGCAGACCAGCACGAACACGTTGCGCTTGGCACGCGCGTCCTGGCTGGCGTGATCCGGGGGGGCATGGTCAATATCGCTCATGCGGTCAGCGGTAGGATCTAATACGCCTCACTGCAAGAGTGGCCGCATATCTGTGGCGGTTTGCCTCGCGACTTTGTACAGGTCGGACATGCGGGATCTTGAAACGGGACAGGTTGCGATCATCGGCGGCTCTGCCGAAGCGCGCGCGCTGGCGCAGCGGTTGGGATCGCGCGCCCGCGTCTGGAGGCCGGCGCGCGACCGGGTGACCGGGCAGGTCGCGTCAACGGAGACCGAGTTGCAGAACTGGATACACGGAGCCTCGGCGCTGGTTATCGCACCGCACCCTTGCGATGCCGAAACACTCAGCAAGGGCGCGGTTCTGGCCCGCTCGATAAATTTGCCCAGCGTCACGATCCGCCGTCCCGAATGGCGGGCCGGGCGGCGCGACCTGTGGATTCCCGCCAGAAACGTTGACTCGGCGGCTGCGCGTGTTCCGCATGGGGCGCGGGTGTTGGTGACGCTGGGGCGCGCCGCGTTGACGGAGATGCGCGCGCTCAGACAGGCCCACGTCTTCGTGCGGCAACTGAGCGAGCGTCACACGACGTTCCCCTTGCGTCATGGGCGCTATCTGACTGGCACAGCGCCCTTCACCATTGCATCGGAGATCGCACTGATGCGCAGGTTCCGGATCGACACGGTGCTGACGCGCAATGCAGGAGGGCCGGGCGGATGGCCCAAGGTCGCCGCTGCGCGAGCCTTGGCGCTGCCGGTCGTGATGGTGGCGCGTCCGAGGGTAGATCTCGGGCCGGTGGTCTGCGATGTCGATGAAGCGATAACATGGTTGGAGGCACGGACGTGGTGGGACGCCTGATCGAAACCGAGGCGTGCGTGGCGGAAGGGGCGGCGTGGCTGGCGCGAACCGAACCGCGCTTTGCGGACGCTCTGTCGCACACTGGCAACCTGCCGCTACGGCGGCGGCCGGACGGGTTTGCACAGCTTTTGAGCGCGATTGTCAGCCAGCAGGTCAGCGTCGCGTCGGCGCGTGCGATCTGGGCGCGGCTGGAAAAGGCGGCTGCCGTGACGCCGGATGCTGTGTTGGCCTTGGATCAAGACGGGTTGAAGGCGTTGGGTCTGAGCCGTCAGAAGGCCCGCTATGCCTGCGCTTTGGCAGAGGCCGGCATCGACTATGACGCCTTGCGCGCTGCGCCGGATGACGCGGTGGTCACGACATTGACGGCGGTGACCGGCATCGGCGTCTGGACGGCCGAAATCTACGCGATGTTTTCGCTCGGCCGGGCAGACGTGTTCGCGCCCGGCGATCTGGCGTTGCAGGAAAGCGCGCGCTTGTTGTTCGATCTGCCCGAACGCCCAAAGGAGAAAGCGCTGCGCCAGATGGCTGAGGCGTGGAGTCCGTGGAGATCGGTTGCGGCCCGCGCGCTCTGGGCCTACTACCACGTTGCAAAAGATCGAGAGGGGATCGCATGACACGGGTTTTGAGCGCCGGACGCAAGGACGCATTGTCGGGAGAGACCCGCTCGGCGGTGGTGTTCCTGCATGGCTATGGCGCCAATGGCGCGGATCTTCTGGGGCTGGCTGACCCGCTGGCCGAGCATCTGCCCGACACGCTGTTTGTGGCTCCCGATGCGCCCGAAGCCTGCGCCGGTGCGCCGTTCGGCTTCCAGTGGTTTCCGATCCCGTGGATCGACAATTCCTCGGAAGAGGAAGCGATGGCCGGAATGGCGCGCGCGGTCGATGATCTGAACGCGTTTCTGGATGCGCTCATGGTGGACGAGGATCTGTTGCCGGAACAGGTCGTGTTGTTCGGCTTTAGCCAGGGCACGATGATGGCGCTGCACGTCGCCCCGCGCCGCGAAGACCCGGTGGCGGGCATCGTCGCCTTTTCGGGGCGCTTGCTGGCGCCTGAACTTCTGGCCGACGAAGTGGTGAGCCGGATGCCGATCCTGCTGGTGCATGGCGATCAGGACGATGTGGTCCCGCCACAATCGCTGCCAGAGGCGGCGGATGCGCTGCAAAATGCGGGATGGCAGGATGTGTTTGCCCATATCATGAAGGGCACCGGACACGGCATCGCACCCGATGGCCTGTCGGTCGCGTTGGCGTTCATGCGCGACAAATGCAGCCTGTAAGCGCGACCCCTTAGACCCCCGCTTCGGTAAACTCCAGAAACTCGGGATGGCGGGTGACGAACTGGGTGTGGTTGACAGGAAATCGTTGTGCGAACCGGTCAAGATGCTCTCTGCATTCCTCGACGCGCCCCAACCGTCGGCTGAGCCAGATACAGCGCAGCAACGGGCGCTGCATCTGCGGGAGCAACGTCGCTTTTTGCTGGAACCCGCGATACATGCCGTCAAGATCGCGGCGTTGTGCGCTTAGGTCGATATAAAGATCCAGAAGGCGCGGCTTGTGCGCTTGGGGCGCAGTCTCAAGCGCGGCCGCAACTTCGGCGCGCAAATCGGGTGCGGCGATGTCAAAGGCAAAACCCTGCCCCGTCAGATCGTCGATCAGGTGGTGATAATTCCGGCTGTAGACGTCAAACGAATAGCGCTGCGCAGTCTCGGCGCATCCTGCCGCATAACGGTCGCGCTGCGCGTGTACCTTCAGAATGGCCTGCGCGATGGCGTCGATATCGCCCGGACGCACCAATTCGCCGTTGTGACCGGGCTGCACCAATTCGCGTGGGCCGTAATCCACATCGTAACTGATCACCGGACACCCGTGCGCCAGAGATTCAAGCAAGGCCAAGCCGAACCCCTCGGTCATCGTAGGAGCAAGCGACAAGAGCGATGCGTTGAAGACCGCCGCCGCGTTCGATGTGTGACCCATCAGAAAAACGCGGTCCGCGCAGTTCAGATGTGCAACCAGTTGTTCCAGGCGTGCCTGGCCAAGCCCCGAGCCGTAGATCAGATAATCGCATCCAGGTATCAGGTGCATGATCCGGGCGAAGGCTTCAATGCAGTGGTGGATCGGTTTGCCCTGCAATTCCAGCCGCGACACGGTGCAGATATGGGCACGCGGGCCGTCGCTCGGCGCGGCGGAATCCGCGTAGTGCGGAATGACACGGATCGGTGCGGTGTGGCGTGTGTCAGCCTCAAGGCGGGCCTTGTGCACATGGGTCGCGGTGATGATGGCATCGCCGTCAAACGTTTCGATCAGGGATCGCGAACGCGGCACGACGCTGCCATCCGGCGCGCGGTGATCGGCGTGGAGAAACAGCACCTTCTGAGCCGGGATATGACGCGAGAGATAAGCACTGGTGATCCCGTCGACGAACACGATGCAGTTATCGGGAAACAGATTTGCCACCAGCGCTTTCTGATGGTTTTTCTCATCGCGGTAGCGCTGGCCTGTCAGCGCGCAGTCGGCGTAGAGAAACGCCTTGTGCTCTTGCCGGGTGGTGCAGACCGGCCGCCCTTGCGCGTAGAGCGTTTTTTCCACGATCCCGTCACCGAACCGGGCGAGTGCCTCAACCAGAACGGAGTCGAGATACTTCAGCCGCACATCGCGGTCCGGATCGGTCAGGATGTGCCGGATCGTCAGATCTCCCGCCGATGTCGAATCCACCGTGTCTCGCATGACCAGCGCGCCTTGCGAATAATACGACACGCGCGTCTTGGCCCTGTGAGTCGTCTTGCGGTCGTCCCAATCCGGAAGCGCCGGTGGATCGGCGGTACCAGACGGGGCGCAAAATTCGTGCAAGGACAGATGCGTGACCCGCGGATCGAACACGCCCCGCGCTGCAAGGTCGGAAAAGGCGATTTTCTGCTTCACGCCGTGATGCAGGTTCAAAAGGATGACCTGTGTGTTCTCGCGCTCGCTCAGCAGGTTCATGCGGCGGAAAATGGCGTTCATTTTTCCGCCGCCAACGCTCGCACCCAGGCGGGGCACGATGCAGACGATCCGTGTCGGGATACGGTCTTGCATGGCAGCGCGGAATCCTTGGCCGGTCACATTTGCATCAATGTGGACCGTGGCGCAGTGAGACTCAATCGGCGACGCGATATCGGCGGTTCACCACCGATGGCGTCTACTGTCCGCGCCAGATCCAGCCACCGCCAAGGATGCGGCTGCCTTCCGTTTGATAAAACACACAGGCCTGGCCGGGTGACACGCCTTCCTCCGGTGTCAGCAGCTCGACCTCGGCTTCGGTGGCCGAAATGGGGCGGATGATCGCGTCGCGCGGCGGACGGGTGGAGCGAACCTTGACCGAGACGTGCCATTCGGGCTGCGAGGTGAACGCTTCGTCACCCAGCCAATTGATCTCGCGCACCGGAATGACGCGGGTCGACAGCATGTCTTTCGGACCGACGATCACCTGCTTTGCGTCCACATCGAGCTTGACGACATAAAGCGGATCGCTCAGCCCGCCGATCCCGAGACCGCGCCGTTGACCGATCGTGTAGTGAATGACGCCATTGTGCTGCCCCAGAACGCGCCCGTCGGCGTGCACGATCTCGCCCGGCTCGGCAGCACCGGGTCGCAGTTTCTCGATCACGGCCGCGTAGTTGCCGTTCGGCACAAAGCAGATGTCCTGGCTGTCCGGCTTGTCCGCCACTTGCAGCCCATAGCGCGCTGCCAAAGCGCGGGTTGCATCCTTGGACGGCAGATGGCCAAGCGGAAAGCGCAGATAGTCGAGCTGCTCGGGGGTGGTCGAGAACAGGAAGTAGCTCTGATCGCGGTTGGCATCCTCTGCGCTGTGCAGCTCGGGGCCATGCGCACCCATCTTGCGCTGGATGTAATGACCGGTCGCCATGCAATCGGCCTCGAGATCGCGCGCCGTTTCCAGCAGATCCTTGAACTTCACCCGCTCGTTGCAGCGGATGCAGGGCACCGGAGTCGCGCCGCCCAGATAGCTGTCGGCGAACTCGTCGATCACCGCATCCTTAAAAATGTTCTCATAATCGAGAACGTAATGCGGAAAGCCCATATCTTCGGCCACACGGCGCGCATCGTGGATATCGAGCCCGGCGCAGCACGCACCTTTCTTGGCCAGCGCCGCGCCGTGATCGTAAAGCTGGAGCGTCACGCCAACAACATCATAGCCTTCTTCTGCAAGCTGCGCGGCCACAACGGAACTGTCCACGCCACCCGACATCGCCACGACGACGCGGGTGTCCGACGGTGCCTTGGCAAAGCCAAGCGAATTGAGCGTTGGCGCATCAAGGGCCATGTGAGTCTCCGCAATTCGGGTGATTGCGCGAAATATAGGTAAATCCAACATACTCTCAACCCTTCGCTTCACGTCGCATTAAGGCGCAGCCCGCAAATGTCGCAGGCACCGCATGATTGGTTTGGCGAAAGGGCTTGGGATGTACCTGAAAAAGACAAGTGGGCCGCGAACGGTGACGTTGGCGAACGGCAAGATTCTGACACGTGCGGATCTGCCGCCGCCCAACACCTATCGCTGGGTGGCATCGCGCAAGGCCGTGATTGTCGATGCAGTCGTGCACGAATTGATCTCAAAGACCGAAGCGCTCGATCGCTATGATCTGAGCGAAGAAGAGCTCGATGGCTGGATTGACGCTGCCGGACGACACGGGCGTGACGGCCTGAAAGCGACATGTGTGCAACGGTATCGGTAAACCCGATATCGAATACAACCCAAGATTGTGCAACCAGAGGGAGTCATGCTAACGTCACGTTAACCTTTATTCGTCAGTGTCGGTTTTGCCGGACGCCGACTAGCGGAGAAACCTGATGCGTGTGCTTTTGGTCGAAGACGACCCAACAACTTCTAAGAGTATCGAACTGATGTTGGGTAACGCCAACCTCAACGTCTATTCCACCGATCTGGGGGAGGAAGGCATCGACCTGGCCAAGCTTTATGATTACGATTTGATCCTTCTTGATCTGAACCTTCCTGACATGAACGGGCTTGATGTGCTGCGGCAATTGCGCCTGGCGCGGATCGAAACGCCGATCCTGATCCTGTCGGGCAATGATGCCAGCGAAGACAAGATCAAGGGCTTCGGGTTTGGCGCCGATGACTATCTCACCAAACCGTTCCACCGCGAGGAACTGATCGCGAGGATTCATGCGATCATCCGGCGCTCCAAAGGACATTCCCAATCGGTGATCCGAACCGGAAAGGTCGAGGTGAACCTCGATGCCAAGACCGTTCAGGTTGAGGGGACGACGGTGCATCTGACCGGCAAGGAATATCAGATGCTTGAACTTCTGAGCCTGCGCAAGGGCACCACGTTGACCAAGGAGATGTTCCTGAACCATCTTTACGGCGGCATGGACGAGCCTGAGTTGAAGATCATCGACGTGTTCATTTGCAAGCTGCGCAAGAAACTGGCCGAGGCGACGGGCAACGGAAGTCATATCGAAACCGTTTGGGGCCGGGGCTATGTGTTGCGCGACCCCGACATCTCGGATGTCGAAGCCTTCGCCGTCAGCGCCTGAGCCGCCATTGTTGTCACACACCGGCTCTGGAGACGCGATGCGGAATTCGCCCGCCAGCACAGCGGGCGAATCCAGTCCCTGATCACGGAATTTCATGCCGGTCGGACACGTTTCGAATCTGGACCAACCGCAACCTCGCGCCTATCACTCAAGTTCAAGGATTGGCGAAGGGACGCACATGGCGCAGCAGGAGATGGCAGTTGAAGCCTTGTCGGAAGACGATGCGCGCAAGGAACTGGAGCGACTGGCGCTGATTCTGGATGCCGCCAATACCGCCTATCATCGAGACGATGCGCCTGACCTGACGGATGCCGAATACGACCGCCTGAAACGACGCAATGCCGAAATCGAATCGCGCTTCCCTGGCCTCAAACGGGACGACAGCCCAAGCGAGCGCGTCGGTGCGACGCCAGCGGAAGGGTTCGCAAAGGTTCGCCACGAAATAAGAATGATGTCGCTGAACAATGCGTTCGATGACCAAGACATCCTCAGTTTCGATCAAAGCGTCCGGCGCTATCTGGGGCTCTCGGACGACGATCCGCTGGCCTATACGGCCGAACCCAAGATCGACGGATTGTCGCTGTCGCTGCGCTACGAAAACGGAACGCTCGTTCAGGCCGCAACGCGGGGCGACGGCGCGGTGGGTGAAAATGTCACCGCCAATGCGCGCACGATCACGGATCTGCCGATCGAGCTCAAGAATGCGCCAGACGTGATCGAGGTGCGCGGCGAGGTTTACATGAACCACGCCGATTTCGCGGATCTGAACGCCAGACAAGGCGCGCGCGGTGGCAAACCCTTCGCAAATCCGCGCAACGCCGCCGCCGGATCGCTGCGCCAACTGGACCCCAACATCACAAAGGACCGCCCGCTCAAGTTCTTCGCCTATTCCTGGGGCGCGCTCAGCGCTCCCTTGGCCGAAACCCAGAGCGGCGCGATTGACCGTTTGACGGCGCTTGGACTCCAGACCAATCCACTGACGCAACGGTGCGACACGCCGGAAGACATGCTGTTCCATTATCGCAAGATCGAAGAACAGCGCGCGACGCTCGGCTATGATATCGACGGGGTGGTCTACAAGGTTGACGATCTCGCCTATCAGGCCCGCCTCGGGTTCCGCTCGACCACGCCCCGCTGGGCGATTGCGCACAAGTTTCCTGCCGAACTGGCGTGGACCTGGCTTGAGGCGATCGACATTCAGGTCGGTCGCACCGGCGCCCTCAGCCCTGTGGCGCGACTGACTCCGGTGACGGTGGGCGGTGTCGTCGTGTCGAATGCAACCCTGCACAACGAGGATTATATCGCGGGTCGGGACGCCAACGGCGCACCGATCCGAGACGGCAAGGACATTCGCGTCGGCGACTGGGTGCAGGTCTACCGTGCTGGAGATGTGATCCCGAAAATCGCCGATGTCGATCTGTCCAAACGCCCCGCATCGGCCACGCCTTACGCGTTTCCGCATGAATGCCCGGAATGCGGGTCCGAGGCCATACGCGAAGCCGGAGACGCGGTGCGCCGATGCAGCGGCGGTCTGATCTGTCCGGCGCAGGCGGTGGAAAAGCTCAAGCATTTCGTCTCGCGCGCGGCATTCGACATCGAAGGGCTGGGTGCAAAGCAGGTGGAACAGTTTTACAGCGATGGCTGGATCACCGAACCCGCCGACATCTTCACGTTGAAAGACCGCTACGGCAGCGGCGTGAAGCAGCTCAGGAACCGCGAAGGATGGGGCGAGAAATCGGCGCAAAACCTGTTTGATGCGATCGACGAAAAGCGGGGTATCCCACTCGAGCGACTGATCTTTTCACTGGGCATTCGCCATGTCGGAGAGGTTGTCGCCAAGCTTCTGGCCCGCTCCTATGGCACGTGGGACGCCTTTGTGACGGCAGTGGATGCCGCCCACGATCCTGAAAGTGACGCATGGGACAGCTTGATCGGGATCGACGGTATTGGGTCGGTGGTGGCCACGTCGCTGGTATCAAGCTTTGCGCAAGAGGCGGAACGGGCATCGATTGATCGGCTGGTTTCGCATCTGGACGTGCAAGACGCCGAACGCCCGCAAACCGATGGCAGCCCGGTGGCGGGCAAAACCGTCGTGTTCACAGGCTCGCTTGAGCGCATGACCCGCGCCGAGGCCAAGGCGCGTGCCGAGCGGTTGGGTGCGAAAGTTTCGGGATCGGTGTCTTCGAGAACCGATCTTCTGGTCGCCGGGCCCGGTGCCGGGTCCAAGGAAACCAAGGCCCGCGATCTGGGGATCGAGATCATCGATGAGGACGGCTGGTTCGATCTGATCGAGGGCGCATGAGCAGCGGCCGACCGGAAATCCTGTTCCCGCTGTTCGCGGCGCTCGATGGCTTGCACGGGGTTGGTCCGAAAACTGCGCTCACCCTCAATCACATGGCAATCGAGGCACCGCGCGATCTGCTGTACACCTTGCCGCAATCTGTCATCGATCGCCGTCCGCGCGACTCGGTTCAGGGCGCCGACTTGCCCGCAACCCTGACAGTCGAGGTCGAGATCGGACAGCACCGCCCCGCGCGCAGCAAGACGGGGGCATATCGGGTCACGGTCGAGGATGCGAAAACCGCGTTCCAGATCGTGTTCTTCCACGCGCGGGGTGATTATGTCGCCCGGCTGCTTCCGTTCGGGAGCCGCCGGGTCGTGTCCGGTCGGGTCGAGTTTTTCGATGGCATGGCGCAGATGGTTCATCCCGACCATGTCCTGCTTCCCGAAGACGCCGACACATTGCCCGCGTTCGAGCCGGTCTATCCGCTGACCGCCGGTTTGACGCAAAAGGCGATCACCAAGGCTGTACAGGACGCGCTGTCGCGTGCGCCCGAACTGGCCGAGTGGGCCGATCCGGCGTTGGTTACGCGGGAAAACTGGCCGACTTGGCATGACGCGATGATGCACGCGCACGCACCGAAAGGAACGGGTGAAATGTCGCTCGACAGTCCGGCCCGGCGGCGATTGGCCTATGACGAACTGTTCGCGCATCAACTGACACTGGCGATGGCGCGCACGAAAAAGCGTGCAAAGCGGGGCTTTGCCACATCGGGCGATGGTCGCTTGCGGCGCAAGGTTCTGGCGGCGCTGCCCTATAAACCCACCAACGCCCAAATGCGGACCATCGACGAAATAACAGACGATCTTGCCGCGCCGCTGCGCATGAACCGACTGCTTCAGGGCGATGTGGGATCGGGAAAGACGCTTGTCGCTTTCATGGCGCTGCTCTGCGTGGTCGAGGCTGGAGGGCAGGGCGTGATGATGGCTCCGACCGAAATTCTGGCGCGCCAGCATCTTGAGGGATTGCAGCCTCTGGCCGAGGACGCGGGCGTCGTTCTGGAACTCCTCACCGGGCGAGACAAGGGGAGCGAGCGCAGGGCCAAGCTGGACGCGTTGGCGCGCGGAGACATTCACATTCTCGTCGGCACGCATGCGGTGTTTCAGAAAGACGTCGCCTTTCACGACCTGCGTCTGGCAATCATCGACGAGCAACACCGCTTTGGCGTGCGTCAGCGGCTGGAACTGGGGCGTAAAGGCCAGGCGGTTGATGTGCTGGTCATGACGGCAACGCCGATTCCACGCTCTCTTGCCCTGGCGCAATATGGCGACATGGATGTGTCGGTGCTTGACGAGAAACCCCCCGGACGCACGCCTGTCAAAACCGCGCTTCTGTCGAACGAACAGATGGATAGCGTGATCGACCGGTTGCGCCAGGCGGTCGCCGAGGGGCGGCAGGCCTATTGGGTCTGCCCCTTGGTCGAGGAAAGCGAAGTGCTCGATCTCACGGCGGCAGAAGACCGGTTCAAGCGGCTGCGCGCGGCGTTGGGAGAGGGGGTGGTCGGGCTGGTGCACGGACAGATGCCCCATGCCGAAAAAGACGCGGCGATGGCGCGGTTCGTGGCTGGCGACACCGGCGTTCTGGTCGCCACAACGGTGATCGAGGTGGGGGTGAACGTGCCGAACGCGTCGATCATGGTGATCGAGCGCGCCGAGACGTTCGGATTGGCGCAGTTGCACCAGTTGCGAGGACGCGTCGGGCGGGGATCGGAGGCGTCGACCTGTCTGTTGCTCTACCAACCGCCGCTGAACGAAAGCGGATTGAAACGTCTGACCACGTTGCGCGAAACCGATGACGGATTTCGCATCTCCGAAGTTGACCTTGAAATGCGCGGCGCGGGCGATGTGCTGGGCACGGCGCAATCCGGTTTGCCACGGTTTCGCATCGCCGATCTGGAGCGACAGGCCGGGCTTATGCAGATCGCGCAGGACGATGCGCGCAAGTTGCTGAACGACGATCCGACATTGAAATCCGCTCGCGGAGACGCCGCGCGCGTGCTGCTTTACCTCATGCGGCAGGAACAGGCGATTCAGCTGATATCCGTCGGTTAACCAGTTTTGTTCTCAAATGTTCTCATAAAGTTCTTTACAGAACGTTAAGGATGTGAGAACAAAGTGGCAACAAGGAGGACGACACGATGATGCAGCGGATCAAAACCTCGCTTTCAACAGCCAAGGAACGCACCGATACGGCGCTTCTTCAAGACGCGCTTGGTGCCATGTCATTGGTCGTGTTGCTGGTCGCGGCGCTTCATCTGCCGGTGCTTGTCTGACTTTGTTACCTTTTCTGCCTGCGTGTTTTTTGCCCGAACGCTCTGCATCCTGTCCCAACTGATGCAACTGTCCCAACGAAGGTGCCTGCCTTCCGAGCGTTGACGGCCCTGAAACGAACACGTCACTTTGCCGCCGCCTTCAGGTTCTGAAGTGCGGCGGTTTTTTTTGATAATAGTGTCGAATTCAGGCGGTCTGCGTCTGTGCGAGATGGGTGACCGCTTCGGACGCCGCGTCGAGCGTCAGCAGGATTGACGCGTGGCGGTTCTTGTAGGCGACGGCCGGGCGCAAGACTTCCAACCCGTCAAACGGCGCCGCAGGAACCGGGCCGTCATCCTTGAGCATCGCGCGTAGTTCATCGCGTGCTTGCATGATCTGGTCCGGCGTGCAGCCGACAATCGCGCCACCCACGACCGAAGCCGACGCCTGACCTAAAGCGCAGGCTTTGACGTCTTGTCCGAACGCACTGACCTTGCCATCCTTCATCGCGACATCGACCGTCACCGTCGAGCCACAGAGCGGCGAGCGCTTTTTCACGCTGTAGCCCGGCGCGTCAAGTCGCTGGTGAAGCGGGATATCCGCCGCCAATTCAAGAATCCGCGCCGAGTAAAGTTTGATCAGGTCGGTGTCGCCGGGCATGGCTTTCCCTTTCGCAGTGCACCTCATAAATAGGGATCCGGACGGCGGATGCAAAAAGGTTTTTCCATATGACATTTGATGTCACGAGTTTGCTCTATGATGATCGCGGCTTGATTCCGGCAATTGCGCAGGACGAGAGTTCCGGCGACGTTCTGATGATGGCGTGGATGAACGCGCAATCCATTGTCAAAACACTGGAAACAGGGCGCGTGACCTACTGGTCGCGGTCACGGCAGGCGTTTTGGGTGAAAGGCGAAAGTTCGGGACACACGCAGGAATTGGTGTCGTTTCGCATAGATTGTGATCGCGATTGTCTGCTGGTGATCGTGCGACAAATCGGCCCTGCCTGTCACACCAACCGACAGTCCTGCTTTTACACCGAAGTCCGGGACGGCGCGGAAGTTGAGATCATGGCACCGCTGGCGGGGTAGGATTTGAGTATTTCCGAAGAGAAGAAAATGTGAGCCGCGTTACAGGCCGACCAATTGTCTGATGTCCCGAGGCGTCGCGCCTTCGGCGCGATAGGCTGCGATGGCGCGGGCATCGTCGCGTTTGGCGAGACGCTTGCCAGCCTCGTCACGGATCAGTTTATGATGGTGATAGATCGGCGTCGGAAGGCCCAGGAGGGTTTGAAGCAGCACGTGAATCGGCGTCGCCGTGGCGAGGTCTTCGCCGCGGATCACATGGGTGATACCTTGCGCGGCGTCATCGACCACGACGCTGAGGTGATAGGCGGCGGTGCTGGTGTCGCGGCGGGCAAGGACGATATCTCCGATCCCGTCCTCGAAATGCGCGCGCGTTAACTCGATTGCGGGGTGAACGCCGGTCTCTGTGTATTGCGGCAGCTCCGGGATCAAATCGAGCGCTTTTCCCATGTCGAGGCGCACGGCGTCGTTATCGGTGCGCGCGCTCCACGGGCGATGTCGGCAGGTTCCCGGATAGATCAGCCCGTCCGGCCCAAGTAAAGGCGCGCCTTCTTGCGGGGCGGAGGCCGCACGCCGGATGTCGGCGCGCGTGCAAGAGCAAGGATAGAGCAGATCCTTCGCGGCCAGCGTGTCGATAGCAGCGTCGTAGGCGGCGGTGTTTTGCGATTGGCGCAGCACCGGCGTTTCCCATGTCAGGCCCAGCCAAGCCAGATCGTCATAGATTTGCGTTTCGAACACTTCGTGACTGCGGGCGGTGTCGGTGTCTTCGATCCGCAGGAGAAATCGGCCATCCGCCGCGCGCGCCATGTCAAATGCCAACAGTGCAGAATAGGCGTGACCAAGGTGAAGCTGTCCCGTCGGGCTTGGGGCAAAGCGGGTGACGAAGGCCAAATCAGGCACCCTCGTCAGTCGTCATCGGCACGGCCGTATTTGCGCATCCGGCGGTCTTCGTTGGATTGATAGATCAGAATCCAAGCCAATAGGACGAACATGGGATGGGTCAATCCGCCAGTGAACAAAATCGCCGGAATCCAGATCAGGAAGACGAATATCGCCGTGAAAGGACGGCCCGTCAGCAAGATCGACAAAGGCGGCAGGATGAGGGCGAGAACGTAGTTCATGCGGGTTCAACTTGCGCAGCGAGCCAAGCGTTCCATGCGTCTTTGGCACGATCGGTGTAGGCCTTGTAGCGATCCCGGCGCCCGCGACGCCCGCCTTTGAGGCCATCAACGGGGCGAAACAGCCCGAAATTGACGTTCATCGGCTGAAACGTTTTCGCGTCAGCGCCGCCGGTGATGTGATGGATCAACGCCCCATGCGCGCTGTCTTGTGGCACTGTCGGGATCGGTTGACCGGTCAACTCTGCTGCCGCCATGCGGCCCGCCAGAAGACCCATCGCTGCGGATTCGACATAGCCTTCGACCCCGGTGACCTGTCCCGCAAAACGGATATTAGGGCGCGAGCGCAGGCGCATCTGATCGTCAAGCAAGGTGGGTGAATTGAGGAACGTGTTGCGGTGGATGCCGCCGAGGCGCGCGAAACTGGCATTTTCCAAACCGGGGATCATCCTGAAAACAGAGGTTTGCGCGCCGTACTTCATCTTGGTTTGAAAGCCGACGATGTTGTAGAGCGTGCCCAAAGCGTTGTCGCGGCGCAGTTGCACCACCGCCCACGGTTTAACGTCGGGCGCGTGCGGATTGGTCAGGCCCACCGGCTTCATCGGTCCGTGGCGCAATGTCTCCCGGCCGCGTTCGGACATGACTTCGATGGGCAGGCAGCCGTCGAAATATCTCGCCGTTTCACCGTCGTGGAATTCGGTTTTTTCGGCCGCCAGCAACGCGTCGATGAAGGCGTCATATTGCGCCTTGTCCATCGGGCAGTTGATATAGGCGCGGCGCTCTTCCTCGGTCTCGCCCTTGTCATAACGCGATTGCAGCCACGCTTTGCTCATGTCGATGGACTCGGCATAGACGATAGGCGCGATGGCGTCGAAGAAAGCCAGCCGGTCGGTGCCGGTTTCGCGCTGAATCGCTTGCCCCAAGGCGGCGCTGGTGAGCGGGCCGGTGGCGATGATCCAGTGGCCGCTCTCGGGCAGGTCGGTGATTTCCTCGTGGCTGACGCGAATGTTGGGATGGGCGTGCAAACGCCGCGTGATCTCGACCGAGAACGCATCGCGATCCACCGCCAAGGCACCGCCCGCGGGTAGGCGATGGCGATGGGCGGTGTCGATCACCAGACCGTTGGCGCTGCGCATTTCCCAGTGCAGCAACCCGACGGCGTTCTGCTCGTCATCGTCAGAGCGGAACGAGTTGGAACACACCATCTCGCCCAGATCGCCGGTCTTGTGCGCAAAGGTTTCCACCTTGGGCCGCATCTCGTGGATCACCACGCGGATGCCCTGATTGGCCGCCTGCCAGGCTGCTTCGGATCCGGCCATTCCGCCGCCGACGATATGAAGTTCTTGTGTCATGCGCAGGGATGTAGGCGCTCGCGCGGGCTTTGTCACCCTACTGATCGGGCGCGATCAAACCCAATCCGCGCAGGTAGACGCCGATGCCGGTTTCCAGAAGGTCTTCTGGCGGGAATGGCGTGGCTGTTCCCGGGGAGTTGCGGGCGAACAACTCCACGACGCCGTGGCTCATCGCCCAAATATGGGCCGAGAACATCGACGCGGGCGGGCGTTTGTCTTTCGGAATGTGCTGGGACAGATCGGCGGCGGCCTTTTCCAGCACGTCGCGCGCACGGGTGGACACAACCGCCAGTTCCGGCGTGCGATTGACCGAGATACCGCTTTCGAACATCGCGATGTAATGGCCGGGATATTTGCGTGCAAAGGCCAGATAGGCACGGCCCGTGGCCTCGAATGCCGCCAGCGCCGAGGGTTGGCCGCTGTCATAGGCGTATTGCATCACGTCGGCAAAGATCTCGTAACCCTGACGCGCGGCTTCGGCAATCAGGTCTTCGCGGCCCTCGAAATGGCGGTAAACGGCCGCCGGGGTAACGCCTGCCTTCTTGGCCGCTTCCGACAGCGTGAAACCCGTGGGCCCCTTTTCGGTGATCAGCTCGAGCGCCGCGTCGATCAATGCCTGTCGCAGATTTCCGTGATGATAGCCGCGTTTAGTCATCCCAGATGTCCGGTCCGCCGCAAATGGAGTCGTCAATGGTGCCAACAGCCTTCGGAGCCTTCCGGCTATAGTCGAGCTGGGTCAACACGCTGCGAATGGCATTGATGCGCGCGCGCCGCTTGTCATCCGAGCGGATGACGGTCCAGGGCGCGTGGCTGGTGTGCGTGCGCTCGAAGGTTTCCTCAATCGCCGCGCTATAGGCATCCCAGCGCTTCAGCCCTTCAACGTCGATCCAGCTCAGTTTCCACTGCTTGAGCGGGTCGCGTTCCCGCGCCAGAAAGCGGCGCAACTGTTCGGCCCGACCGACATTGAGCCAGATCTTGAACAGGCGAATGCCGTCATCGACCAGCATCTTTTCCACTTCCGGCACCTGTTTGAAAAACAACTGACGCTCAGCTGGCGTGCAGAACCCGAACACATGCTCGACCACCGCGCGGTTGTACCAACTGCGGTCAAAGAAGGTGATTTCGCCGGCGGCGGGCAGGTGGTCGATATAGCGCTGGAAGTACCATTGGGACTTTTCGGTTTCCGAGGGCTTGGGCAGGGCAACAACATTTGCACCCCGAGGATTAAGGTTCTCGCGAAAGCGCTTGATTGTGCCGCCTTTTCCGGCCGCGTCGCGGCCCTCGAACACGATGGCGACGCGTAAGCCGGTGTCGCGCGCCCACGCCTTCATCTTGACCAGTTCGATCTGCAACGCGTCGAGATCCTTTTGGTACGCCTTGCGCGGCATCCGCTCCGAATAGGGATGATCGGGGTTGATGATGTCGACTTTTTCCGCCCGCTTGATCGCGTTGACAATCTCGTCTGGGGCGTCGTTTTCGAAAAAGGCGCTGATTGCGCCATCAAAGGGAAGGTCCATTCACGGCCCTTTCTGCGAGCGGCATGTTTCCAATGAATATGGGATGTTACCGTGGTTAACGCAAACCCGCGCGTCGTGCCGCACGGTCGATGGCGTCGATCACTTGCGGTTCGGCAACATGATGCGGCATGTGCCCGACCCCTTCAAGGACCGTGAGGTTTGCGCCCTTGATCTGTCTGGAGAGCGGAATCGAGTGGATCGACAGCCCGACCGTGGTGTCTGCATCGCCGTGGACGATCTCGGTCGGAACGTCGATCTTGCCGTATTGCGTATAAAGGTCGGTGATTTCACCCAGCAGATTGGCACGCTGCATGGCGTTGGCCCGCATCGACTCGCGGCGCAGCGTCAGGGGCGCGCCGATGTGGTCATCGTAACCTGCGGGCGGCTCTTGCGGAGCAAACACGCCGTCGATGGCCTCTTGCACGATCGCGTTGGGGGTCAAAGCCGTGATGGCCGGAACGACCGTCGCCGCGCCGAGGTCGCTTGACGTGACTTTGTAAAACAGGCTCAGATCGCTGTCCCACGGGTTCGATGCAGCGGCAAGGAGCACCAGTGCCGAGAGTTCGTTGCGCCGCTCCACGGCCCACGCGAGCGCCACCGCGCCGCCATAGGAATGGCCCAGAACCACGGGCTTTGACAGACCAAGCCGATCCGCTGCATCCGCCAGAAGATTGGCCTGTTGGATGATCGTGGTGCCGTCGGGATTGATCCGGTCGGTATAGCCCAGACCGGGGCGGTCGAAGGCGGTCACGCGGTAGTGGCCGGCCAGTTTGTCGACCAGCGAAAAGGTGAAATCGCGCAGATTGCCGCTGGCACCGTGAATGAGCACGATGTCCGGGCCTTGCCCCTTGGTCACATAATGCACCTGGATGCCGTTGACATCCAGAAACCGGCCCTCGGGGGGAAAGCGTTCCTCGGCCCGGTCCTCGCGGTAGCTTGCGGTGCAGGCGGTCGTCACGGCCAATACGGCCGCGCACCCCAACAGGATTCCCCAACGTCGTAACCCCAATTCCGCCTCCTATTTGTTGCGCAAGTCCGTGCTGGACGCGCCGATCATCTCGATGTCGAACGGAGTCGTGAGGTAGATCTCGGACACCCAATTTCCATAGAGCAGATGCGCATGGCCGCGCCACCGGTTTTGCGGCGGTCGGCTGGGATCGTTGTCGGGGTAGTAATTCGCCGGCACGTTGATCGGTGTGCCGCTGGCAACGTCGCGGTCATATTCGTCCTTGAGCGTGCCGCTGTCGTATTCGAAATGGTTGAACACATAAAGCGCGCGGTGCGCCGGATCCTCGACCAGACACGGGCCGGTTTCCTTGCTGTCGATCAGGATGGGAAGGCCCGCCGCGATGATGTCGTCGCGGCGCAATTCGGTCCAGCGGCTGACCGGGATCACCATGTCGTCGGAAAATCCGCGCAGGTAGCGCGACGCCGGGGCCAGGTTCTGGTGGCGGATGCAGCCAAACGCCTTTTGCGGCAGGTCAATCTTGGGAATGCCGTGGAAATGGTTGATCATCGCCATGCCGCCCCAGCACACGCCGAATGTGGAATGAACGTGGGTCTGGGTCCAGTTCATCACCTGGACGAGCTCGTCCCAGTAAGTCACCTTATCGAAAGGCAAATGCTCGATCGGAGCGCCGGTGATGATCAGGCCGTCGAACTTTTCGTCACTGTCGGCCACCTCGCTGAACGGGCGGTAAAAGCTCTCCATGTGTTCGGCGGCGGTGTTGCGGGTCTGGTGTTCGGACATGCGGATCAGGCTGAATTCGATCTGCAAGGGCGTGGCACCGATCAGGCGGGCAAACTGGTTCTCGGTCTGGATCTTTTTCGGCATCAGGTTGAGCAGCGCGATGCGCAACGGCCGGATGTCCTGTTGGCTGGCCAGCTCGTCGGGGATCACCATCACACCTTCGCGCTTGAGCACGTCATAGGCGGGCAGGTTGTTGGGCAGTTTGATGGGCATGGTGCTACCGGTTCTTCTGATCGAGCGCGTCGGCTATCAGCGCGTCGAATGTCTGGGGTGTGGGCGCATCGGCCAAGGCACTTGCGTCGATGCTGACGCCCCATTTCGCGGCCATGTCCGCATAGCGCGGCTGTCGGTGGGCCAAGGCCTGAGCATAGGTCCAGCGGATAAAGGTGTCAGGATCAACATCATGCTCTTGCACGCTGTTTTCGCATAGGTATTTCGCCCAAGCCGCCTGTAGGAATTCGGGCTGATAGGCCATTGGCTTGGGGGCTTTGTCAAACCTGCGGATGAGTTCCTGGGTATGGGCCTCGTCGCCCCTGATCCAGACCAGCAGTGCATGTTTCGACAACTCGGTGAGGATGGGATCCTCGGGATCGCCGGGATCGACCCATTCGCAAATCGAGCCGCCGGTATCGCACACGAAATGGGGATAACCGTAAAGATCCATCGCGCGGTCGATGAAATACCCGGTATCAAGCAATGCGGCCATCTCGGCGCGCCGGAATTGATCCTGCCGCTTGCGATACTCGTCGATCGGAACACCGCCCTTGTCCGGATCTCCCGGTTTGCCAAGATAGGCCGCCACCGGAGCCAGATTGTCGAATGTCAGGTTCGAGCCGATGTAAATGGAATCCGACATCAGAAGATCGCGCAGGAACGGCACCTTCATCGCCTCGCGCTTGGCGTTGTCGGCGATGTATTCGCCCATGTAGCGGGTGCCGATGCGGTAATCTATCGAGTAGTGAAACCAGTGTCCGGTATCGCGCAGCATCGTGGACAGGTGGGTCTTGCCCAAACCCGACATCGCGAACAGCACCACACGCTTGTGTGGCGCATCGTGCCAATCCTGTGCCGACGTATAGATCATTCCGCTGCCCTGTGCCCGTATTGCGTGCCGTCTGGAAGTAGCGGCGCGGCGCGGGGGCGTCAAACGGTTGTCGCCGCGCGCCGCCACAAACGCCCGTCAATGATGCTGAGCCCAAGGGCCAGCAGGGCAAAGCCAAGGTATTCACCGGGATGTAGCGTCTCATGGCGCACCACCGCTCCGAGGGTTATCGCAACCGGTGGGATAATCAGCGTCACCAGCAGAAGGTTGCCGCTGCCCGCCATCGCGAGCACGCGATAATAGAGCAAATAGGCAACTGCGGTCGCAATGATCGCGTAATACCCGATGGCCGCCCAGATCGCGGCTCCCAGTGCGAAAGAGGGCAGCCCTTCGACAGTCATGGCAAGCGGCACCATGACCAGCGATGACCCTGTCAGCATGCCCGCAGCCGCCACGAGGGGAGAGATACCGCCCAGCATCTTGCGCGCCCATGCGCTGGCGAATGCGTAAGACAGCGTTCCCGCGACAATCGCCAGTTGCGCCAGCGACGTGGTGTCAAACTGGGCCAATGCGTCCAGTCCAATGGCCATGCAGACGCCGGAAAAGCCTATTCCGACTCCCAAAGCCTTGCGTGGGCTCAACCGTTCATCAGCAAAGACGAGGGCGGCAACCACGATGCCGAAGATCGCCGTCGCGGCGTTGAATATCGAGGTGAGGCCGCTCGGGATATAGAGCTGTCCCCAGGCCATCAGGCTGAAGGGAATGACGTTGTTGAGAACGCCCATCACCAAAAAGGCGCCCCAGATCCTCAAGCTGCGTGGGATCGCTTCTTTACGCACAATTACCACGACCCACAGCACCAGCATCGCCCAGAATGTACGATGCAGCACCGACGTCAGTGGGCCGATTTCGTCAAGCGCGGTCCGGATGGCAAGGAACGATCCGCCCCAGATCAGGCCAAGCAGCGAAAGTTCGATCCACGCGCGGGTGGAGAGGGATGTTTGCTGTGTCATGGCAAAGCCTTAGCGCGCAAGGGCGACAGCGCGCGACCCGAAACATGTGCAAAGCACGAAAAAGCCCCGTCGGATGATCCGACGGGGCCAATTCGCCCAAGCGGTGGGCACTTGGGGAACGCGGTTCAGAAGCTCGTGGTCAGTGACAGGCCGACGCCGATGGCGTCATTGCCTTGGAACTTGACGCCAGAGGCATCCTCGGCAGCGCCGACCCACGCGTACTCGATCCCGCCACGGAAGGTCATGTTGTTCACCTTGTACTGGCCGCCGACACCCAGGCTGATGATCCCGTCGCGCGGGCTGAGCCGGGACTGGACGTCGTCAAGGTCGGGCTCGTAGGTGATCTGTGCAAACCCCGATGCTTCATCGGTGAATTGCCGCCCGACACCAAGCTTGTAGGTCCACACGTCGCTTGGGAAATCGGTGATGATGCCTCCGGTCGCGCTGCGATATTCGGGTGTGCCCACGGCCCACTCGGCCCATTCGGACCATTTGATCTGGCCAAAGACCAACGTGCCGGCCGCGACACCGCTCTGGAAATCGAGCGCAACAGTCTGCGGCAAGGTCACGTCGTTGTCGCCGCCATCCGTGTCGATGCCCAGACCCGGGATGCTTTCGGATGCGTCAAACGTGTGGGTGATCTCGGACTCCCAGGTCAGCGCCACGCGCAGCGCGATGTCGGGGATCTCGTAAGCCACACCCAACACGCCGCCCCAGTCGCCTTCGTAATCGGCAGAGGCGTTGAACTCCATGCTGGTGGTCGTGTTCTGCGCAGCGGCTCCCAATGTCTGGGCGCGCGCACCAGCCTGTTGGGCTTGCGCGCCCAAAGCCTGCGCTGCGGCCAGATCGCCGGCCGCACCGGCCGCTGCCGCCTGTTCACCAAGCGCCTGCGCCTCTGCACCCAGACGTTGAGCGTTGCGCCCGACCGCGCTGCGCACCAAGGGATCGGGGATCGTGATGTCGGCCTTGCTGCGCACGTAGCGGGCACCGCCGAAGACCGAAACGCGATCATTCAGACGATAGCGGGCGAGGGCGGCAACCTGCTGGCTGTCCCACTCGGCTGTGAGGCCGGAATAGATTCCCTTGGAGTACTCCGCGTCAGCGCCATACGGCGTGTTCACATAGAGACCAAAAGCCAGCTTTTCGTTGACGTCGTTCTTATAGCCCAAGCCGAATGTCTGGTAGTTATTCAGCATGTTGCCGGTTTTGCTCTCACCGCCGCCAGCCGCTGTCAGGGCGGGCGTGTATTCGCCCGACACGTCAGGCGACACAGCCGAGAAGGTGAGTTGGAGCTGGTTGCCGCTTTCGAAAAGCAGACCGTAATTGTTGCTCATGCGGTCGATGCCACCGGCCTGCGCAGCACCCGCTGCACAGACAAGTGCAACCGCGCTTGTCATCATTCGTTTCATTGGACCCTCATCCCTTGGAATAAACTTGATTTCCTCTACCGAGACGGTAGCGACGCGGCTGTCTCAGGGTCAATTTTGACCATACGTCAGGCGGTAAGTATTATCATAACGTCACATTCTTGTTACGCTCGGGCGCTGCGGCGAATGTTGTAGTAATTCGCGGCGAAAATCAGCCCCGCGCCAAGCAGGACATACGGGTCCAGCGGTTCGGCGTAGAGCAGCACCCCGACAATGGCGATCACCGGCAAGCGGATGAAATCAATCGGCATCACAATTGACGCCGGTGCCAGAGACAGAGCGGTGGTCAGACAGTAATGCGCCACCAGTCCAGCGACCGCGATCACCACGACGAACGGCAGATTGCCCGCTGTCGGCAGCGCAATGTCGCCGTCAAACCCGGCGCAGATCAAGCCCAGTGCGGCCTGCATGGTGGTGAGATAGAACAGAATGCAGGTGATCGTCTCGGTCCGCGTCAGCTTTCGCGTCAGAACCGCCGATCCGGCAAAGCCGATGGCCGCCAGCGCCGCCGCGACAAGGCCGATCTCGATCGTTTCTGTGCCCGGTCGGGTGACGATGAGGATGCCGACGAAACCCAGCGCTCCGGCAATGGCCTGTGACCGGGTCAAGCGCTCGTTCAGGATCACCGGCGCCATGACCATCACCCAAAGCGGTGAGGTGAATTCAAGCGCGAACACCTGCGCCAGCGGGATGGTGGCAATGGCATAAAACCACAGGTTCTGGCCGGTGAAGTGGCAGACATTGCGCACCAGATGCGCCATCGGCTTGCGCGTTCGGATTTGCGGCAGCGTTCCGGCCATGCCTGCCACAGCGATGACCAGCACAACACCAATCGCGCTGCGGTAGAGCATGATCTCGAACGTATCGAGATCAAGGCTGACCGCGCGGCCCGACACCGCCATCGCGGTGAACGCGACGATGGCTCCGACCATCCAGAGGCAGGCGCGGAAGATGGGTGAAAGCGACATGACCGCGCTCGCTGATCGTGCAAACGGGTCTTTCAGCCTCACTGCGGCGTGATCGCGCAGCAGCCGGACAGGAACCGTGCGTCAGTGCTACGCGACCAGTCCAGAACCGCCGTCCAGCCATAGCTCCGGTCGCTCATCCCGTCGGAACAGGTCTCGCCCAGAACGGTCACACGGGCGCGCGTGTCCTTGCCGTGCAGCGTGACGCGCGCGGGGCTTCCCAGCCGTCCGGCGGCGACGGTCACGTCGCTGATTTGCAAGGCGACATCTTCGGCCCCCGGTTCGGTGAAGCGGGCATTCGAGGTGGAGAGAGAGATCGACCAGAACGGCTCTGTCCCATTGCAGACCAGACCGTCGGGCAGGGATGAGCTTTCCAGCGTATCCGGTTGATCCGGTGACAGAAACCGGGCCGAGACCCAACCATCCCGTTCGCCCCAGGCGATCCTTGCCCAATCGCCGCTGCCATCGAATCCAAGGACTTCCAGCCGGTGCGTGTCTGGCCCAAGATCGCCCAAATCCACCGCATTGGCAGACGGGCCGCCTCGGACATTCAACGCGTCGTCGTCGGCCACGCCGGTTACGCGGTGATATGTCGGCTCGGCCATCGCCAGCGTCGGCAGAACCAGAGCAAGCAATGCGTTTCGCATCACTCCCATTCGATCGTTCCCGGCGGTTTTGACGTGATGTCATAGGTCACGCGGTTTATGCCCTTGACCTCGTTGATGATCCGCGTTGCAGTTTCGCCAAGGAAATCATGGCTGAACGGGTAGTAATCGGCCGTCATCCCGTCCACGGACGTCACGGCGCGCAGGGCACAGGCGAAATCATAGGTGCGTCCGTCGCCCATGACGCCGACCGTGCGTACGGGGAGGATGGCCACGAAGGCCTGCCAGATCTCGTCATAAAGCCCGTGCTTGCGGATCTGGTCGATATAAACGGCGTCGGCCTTGCGCAGAATATCGAGTTTCTCGCGCGTTATCTCTCCGGGGCAGCGGATCGCCAAACCCGGCCCCGGGAATGGGTGACGGGCAATGAAGCTGTCGGGCAGGCCAAGTTCCCGGCCCAGTGCGCGCACTTCATCCTTGAACAGTTCGCGCAGCGGTTCGACCAGTTTCAGACCCATCTTTTCGGGCAATCCGCCGACGTTGTGATGGCTCTTGATGGTGACGGACGGGCCGCCGCTGAAAGAGACGGATTCGATCACATCGGGGTAGAGCGTGCCTTGTGCCAGAAACTCCGCGCCGTCGATCTCGTTAGCGTATTTCTGAAACACGTCGATAAACAGGCGGCCAATGATCTTTCTCTTTGTTTCTGGGTCACTTACACCGTCAAGCTCACCCAGAAACAGCTCTTGTTCCTGCGCATGGATCACTTGCAAATTCATGTGGTCGCGGAACATCGCCACAACCTCGTCGGCCTCGTTGAGCCGCAGCAGGCCGTGATCGACGAAAACGCAGGTCAGCTGGTCGCCGATCGCCTCATGCAGCAGGGCGGCGGCAACCGAGCTGTCAACGCCGCCGGACAGGGCGCAGATGACCTTTTTGTCACCCACCTGATCCCTGATCTTGCGGATCGCCTCGTCGCGATAGGCATCCATCGTCCAATCGCCTTTGAACCCGGCGAGTTGAACGAAATTCTGGTACAGCGTCTTGCCGTTTGGCGTGTGATGCACCTCGGGGTGAAACTGAACCGCATAGAAGTGGCGTGACCGGTCCGCTGTGATCGCGAATGGTGCGCCGGGAGAGGTGCCCAGAACCTCGAAACCCGGTGCGATTTCAGACACATGATCGCCGTGGCTCATCCAGACCTGTTCGCGGCCCGTGCCGTCCATGAACCAACCCGACAACATATCGTCGCGCTTGTCCGATGGCTTGACCCAGGCGCGGCCAAACTCTGCCGTGGCATGCTCTCCGGCTTCGACGGTGCCGCCCAGATCATGCATCATCACTTGCTGGCCATAGCAGATCCCGAGGATCGGCACCCCAAGTTCGTAGGATTTTTGCGGCGGTCGTGGCGAGCCGTCGCGCATCACACTGTCCGGGCCACCCGAGAAAATGATGGCTTTGGGCGCGAAATCGGCCAGAAACGCATCCGTCACGTTCTGGTAGGGATGGATTTCGCAATAGACATTCAATTCCCGCAAGCGGCGCGCAATCAGCTGCGTCACCTGGCTGCCGAAATCAATGATAAGAAGGCGGTCATGTTGGTCGGTGTTCATGGCTCCTGATAGGCAGAGCCTGTCAGAATGGCAATATCGCCGATTGCGGTCTCAGTAGCGATCCATCTTCAGATGAACGACCAATGCGCCGCCGATCCAGATCAGAAAGCACAGCACGATGGATGCACCGAACGGAATGACAGTTCCCGAAAAGCCCAGAAGCGCCACCGCGATGCCCGCGAGCAGGACGGCAACCATCATAGCGGTCTTTTTGGTGGCATAGCGCATAGAACGTTTTCCCGGCCTTCGAACGTGTCGGTTGGAAACGGTCGAACTGCACAGACGGTTCCCGCTCAGCCCATCGAATCCGAACGTTCCTTTCCCCGCACCGCGCTGCGTCGCGCGTCATAGCGCTTTGACCAGAGTGCCACGCTGGCGCATGACGCCACATAAACAAACCCGACGAAAAACAGAACCTCGCCCGGAACCGGCCCGACATCTGCACGATCAATGGCCTGCCGCCAGCTTTGGATCGGCGTCGGATGTACCGCCAGCTTGCCCGCGAATGCCAATGACTGAATGAGCAGAATCCAAAGATAGTTGCTGCGAATCCGTCGCCCCAGGGCCACCAGATACCCAACGTGATAGCGCGGATGCAGATAATCCGCAGCCAGGGTTTTCTGCCAGTTATCCTCCAGATGCAGATCGCCTTCATCCAGCATCGGCGCATAGAAATGCGTCTCCATCCATCGACACCGCGCGCGCCAGACGTTGAAGTAGCGATAGCGCCGCGCCTCCAGCATCATGAACAGCAGGATCAGCACACCGACGAGAACCAGCGGCAACGGTGACGCGTTGGGGGACGAAAACGAGATCGACAGAGCAACGCCCAGCGTAACCACCGACCAGTTGGTCGTCGTATCAAGCCGGGTGCGCCAGATGGTGCTGCGATAGACTTCACCGCGATAGAGATGCGCGACGGCTCCAATCTCGGCAGCGGTCAGCTCGTTCCGTCTTGATTCGGACGTATCCGCCCCGTGCTTGGAAGTAACTGATGCCATGACGCCGCCCATTTTTCCCTATCGCATGTTGCACGAGGCGTGACGCAAGGTCAAAGGCGCGATGATGCTGTGGTCATGTTTGCGTGGCATGTCGTTTTCGCCACGCAAATGGCGCAAACCAGCAGCGGCGCTGCACGGGCATTGGATATGCCAGAGATCAACACCCGCTTTTCCAAGGTCGCGCGGCGACACATCGCATGAAGGAACAGTTTATGGCCGAAGCAGCGACCCGCAGACGCGGCGGTGGTGGCGCATCGCGCCGGGCAGAACGCTCTGCCGTCAGTTTCGAGACCGCGCGCTATATCCAGCGCAATATTCCGAATTTCGAAATCCTGAACGACGAGGCGCTGGAGATTATCGAGGCCAATGCCGAAACGGTCCTGGCAGAGATCGGCGTCAATATCGTCAACAACCCTACAGCACTGGATCTGTGGCGGGAGGCCGGAGCGGATGTGAACGGCGAGCGCGTGCGCATCCCGCGCGGCCTGGCGCGCAAGCTGTGTGAAACCGCGCCGCAAACCTTTACGCAACACGCCCGCAACCCAGCGCGCACTGTCGAGATTGGCGGGCGGAACCTCGTTCTGGCGCCGGTCTACGGCCCGCCGTTCGTGCATGACGCCGAAGCGGGTCGCCGCTATGCGACGATGGCCGATTTCGAGAAATTCGTGAAGCTGGGCTACATGTCGAAATGGCTGCACCATTCGGGCGGTACGGTGTGCGAGCCGACCGACATTCCGGTCAACAAGCGCCATCTGGACATGCTGATGGCCCACATGACGCTAAGCGATAAGCCCTTCATGGGCTCTGTCACCGAACCCAGCCGCGCAGAGGACAGCGTGGAGATGTGCGAAATCCTGTTCGGCAAGGAGTTCGTGCAGGACAACACGGTGATGACCTCGCTCGTCAACATCAACTCGCCGATGACCTTTGATGACGTGATGATGGGCGCGCTCGAGGTCTATGCCAAGAACAACCAGGCCTGCATCATCAGCCCGTTCATCGTCGGCGGCGCAATGGCGCCGGTGTCGGTTGCAGGGACGCTCACACAGGTGCTGGCCGAAGTGACGGCGGGCATCGCCTACAGCCAGTTGATCCGCCCCGGCGCGCCGGTGATCTTCGGCGCGTTCGTCACCTCCATCGACATGAATTCCGGTGCGCCCACCTTCGGGACACCCGAGGCCAGCCAGATCACCTACGGGGCAGGGCAGCTGGCCCGCCGCCTGGGGCTGCCGTACCGGTCGGCGGGTGCCTTTACCGGCTCCAAATTGCCCGACGCACAGGCCGCTTACGAGACCGCCAACAGTCTGAACATGGGGTTGTTGTCGGGTGTGAACTTCATGCTGCACGCATGTGGCTGGCTCGAAGGCGGGCTGGTGTCGTCATTCGAGAAATTCGTCATGGACGCCGACCAGCTTGGTGCGCTGCACAAACTGGCCGAAGGCATTCCAGTGGATTCCGACGCGCAGGCGATGGACGCGATTGCCGAAGTGGGGCCGGGGGGTCACTACCTTGGCTGCGCGCACACGCAGGCGAATTTCAAATCCGCGTTCTGGCGCTCGGAGGTGTTCGACTACAAACCCTACGAGACTTGGTCCGAAGAGGGGGCGCGCGACACGATGGCGCTGGCGACGGAACGGGTGCGCCGGCAGCTTGAGACCTACCAGCAACCTGCTCTCGATCCGGCGATCCAGGACGCACTCACCGAATATGTGACCAAGAAAAAAGCCTCGATGCCCGACGCCTTCATGTAGCCCTCGCTCGCTCGATCATTCCATCTGCCTGAGCGCGCAACAGTTGCGATTCGCCCATGATCGCGCTCAGAACCTCGACGTGATTGGCGACGCTGTAGGATGCGTCGCCGGTTTCGCGGCAGCCGTTCATATCGGCCTCGATCGCCATCAGACTGATCAGTGCCGGTCCGGTGCGCGGCACCATCCCGTAGCCCAGCAAGCGCGGCAGACGCGCGTCGCGACGATACCCCTGGCTCGCGATCCGGGCGGCGCGGATCAACAGGCGTGGTCGGCTAAGATGAGAGATTTGCGTCAGTAGGTCTTGCATGTCTGTCCCCAAAAAATGCGGCGGATGTGCCGTGTCTGTGAACACTCCTATGGCACAACCCAAACGTGTGTTGCGCGAGGGGCCGACTTGCGAACGGTCCCGTTTCCGATTGTTTACATTTTGGAAACAGAAATTCTCCCAGCGAATAAAGTTAACAAATCAGAAATAAATGCAATCTTAGGTTGCATGCCGTCTGTGGATAATCCTGGGGATTATTCCTGTCAGATTTCAAATGGGGGAATACGATGATCAAACAACCACACATGCCGAACGCAGTCGAAACGCTGATGCCCGATGCCGCGCGGCGCTATCTCGCGCACACTGCGGACGGGCGTCCCATCCGCGAGATTGCGCGCGAGGCGGGGTGCCACGCCTCCACCATCTTGCGGCAGGTCCGCAAGCTGGAATCGCTGCGCGACGACCCGTTGGTTGACCAGGCACTGATCGGCATGGAAACTGCGTCGCGCGAGGGAACGCGCGACCAGACCGAACTCGACGCCGCAACCGACGCGCTGCGGGCGCTTTGCGAGCCCGGCGCGCTGATGCTCTACAACGCCGACCTGCCGCAACCTGCGATCGTCAAGACCAGCGGTGAAGGCGACACCCGCGTCCTGCGCACCGTCGATCTGGATCTCGCCGGTTCACTGGTCATGCGCGGCTGGTTGGCACAGGACGGCGGCACTGCCGTCAAACGCTACCGCGTCACCCTCGATGGACGTGCCGTTTTGCCCGGCCTGATTGCCGCGCGTGACCGACGTGCCCAGCGACCCTCCGACGACGGGCCAACCCTGTTCAGCGATGCCGCGCCTGACCGGAGATCGCGCAACCGCGCCGTGTCGACCGGACCGGGGTTTGAAAGCCCGCTGACCATCCTTGCGCGCCGACGTGGGCCGGATGGGCAACCCTTTCTGCCCGCCGATTATGTGGCCGCCGGTGACAGATTGTTCGAGGATCATGCCATCGCGGGCTTTGGCCCGGACGATCTTCTGGGCTGGGTCGCGCCGGACGCGCTGCATCGCCATTACGCCCGCGCGAAACTGCTGAGCGACGATCCGCGCCGCGCCGCGATCTTGCGCACGCTCGATGCGGTGCGGGATCTGGGGCCGGGGCTGAGTGACGTGGTATTGCGCTGCTGTTGTCTGCGCCAAGGGCTGGAGACGGCCGAGAAACACCTTGGCTGGTCGGCGCGGTCCGGCAAGGTCGTCTTGCGGATTGCATTGCAGCGGCTCAGCTACTTCTACGCCCGAACAAGCCCGAAAGACGGCGTTTTGATCGGCTGAAATCCGGCGGGGTGCACACGCGTGGCGGGAGGGGTGCGACAGGAGCAGGCTTTGCAGATCGCAGGTCGGCTATGCAAAACTGGTACTACCTTCTGCCACCGTATATGCTAAGGCAAACCGAACCTGAATGTGCGGGGAAAAACCTTTGCGTGACCTCAAGATACCGGAACAGCGCCACCCGGAAAAGGCCCATCGGCCAGACAATGCGCAACCGAAAAAGCCAAGCTGGATTCGCGTAAAAGCGCCAGGCGGCGAAGGGTACAACGAAACCAGGCGCATCATGCGCGATAATAATCTTGTCACCGTCTGCGAAGAGGCGGGCTGCCCCAATGCCGGCGAATGCTGGAGCCAGGGCCATGCCACCATGATGATCATGGGCGACATCTGCACCCGTGGTTGTACCTTCTGCAACATCGCCACCGGTCGCCCCGACACGCTTGACGCGTTCGAGCCGGGCCGGGTGGCGGACGCCGTGCACAAGCTGGGGCTGAAGCACGTCGTCATCACCTCGGTCGACCGCGATGATCTTGACGATGGCGGGGCCGAGCATTTCGCCCAGACCATCCGCGCCATCCGGCACCGCTCGCCCGACACGACGATTGAAATCCTGACGCCGGACTTTCTCAAATGCGGACCGGATGCTTTGGAAACCGTGGTTGCGGCGCACCCGGACGTGTTCAATCACAACCTAGAAACGGTGCCGGGCCTTTACCCATCGGTCCGCCCCGGCGCGCGCTACTTCCACAGCTTGCGACTGCTGCAACGGGTGAAAGAGATCGACCCGTCGATCTTTACCAAATCCGGAATCATGGTCGGTCTTGGCGAAGACCGCCAATCGGTCGGGCAGGTGATGGACGACATGCGCGCCGCGGATGTGGATTTCCTCACCATCGGCCAGTACCTGCAACCCACCCCCAAGCACCACTCGGTTGATCGGTTTGTCACTCCCGAAGAATTTTCGGGTTATGAAAAGGCCGCTTACGGCAAGGGCTTCCTGATGGTGTCAGCCACACCGCTGACGCGCTCGTCCTATCACGCAGGTGACGATTTTGCCCGTTTGAAAGCCAACCGCGAAGCCAAGCTGGCAAAAGCCTGATCTCGCCAGAGCCGTGACCGGCTCTGGATTTACTCCGACGCGAGCGCCTTGATATATGCCGCCACCGCCAGTCGGTCGCTGGCGGGAAGCTGCGCGAAATTATCGACCACCGCCGTCATATGGCCGCCGACGCTGTCGAATTCCGGCGTGAATCCGGTTTCGAGGTAATACGCGATATCCGTCGCCGACCAGTCGAAATCGGCAGGCGCGAGCGACGGGATGCGTCCCTTGCCGGTTGGGTTGGGCGCACCGCTCAACCATGCCGCCGTGTCCAGCCCACCCAGCGCCGTGCGGGGCGTGTGACATTCGCCGCAATGCCCCAGCGCCTCGACCAGATAGCGTCCGCGCTCGAGTTCTGGTGTCGCGGCATCGGCCATCACCCAGTCGTCGTTGAAATACAGAAATTTCCACCCGCCGAGGGCGCGGCGGATGTTGAACGGAAAGCCCACATCATGCGCCGCGCTTGGCGTCGCATCGGCGGGAAGCGTCTGAAAATACGCCCAGAGATCCGTCACATCCTGATCGGTCATCCTGACATAAGAGGCGTATGGAAAGGCCGGATAGTAATGCGCGCCATCGGGCGACACACCGCGCTGCACTGCGGATGCAAACTGCGCCAGCGTCCAATCTCCGATGCCGGCCTCCTCGTGCGGCGAGATGTTCGGCGCGATGAACGTGCCGAAATCCGACGGAAATGCCTGTCCGCCAGCCAGAACCAGCTTGTCCTCGCCCTCTGCCTCGGGCGCGGAATGACAGGACGCACAGCCTGCGGCGATAAACACCTGTTCGCCACGCGCCGCATCGCCTTGCACGCCGTCAAACACGGCGGCGTCAACCGGAACGGCCCGTGTGACGAACAGCCCGGCGGCGGCAACCGCCGCCAGACCCGCCACGCCATATAATGCAATACGGCGCATCTCGTTTTAGTTTTCGGGTGCGCGGTGCGTATCGTGGCACGCCTTGCACGCACCCCCGACCTTGCCGATCATCGGTGCCAATGCCTCGCGCCCGGTGCCGGCCGCGCCCTGCATCTCGACGACCGCGGGATGCAGATCGCTCCACTTGCTCAGGAAGTCATCGTTCTTTTCCCACACCGACGGCTGCGCGCGGGTGCCATCGATGCTCATGTTGTCCGAGCCTTCCGGCCACATCGGCGCTTGCTGGATGTTGGAGACGGCCACCAGAGTGTCAGCGGCGGCCTGAGCGGCCTCAGCGTTGTACTCAACCTCGCCCTTGGCCATCGCGCCGAGAATACCGAGATTGATCGCCATGATGTTGAATTGTCCCTGACGCGCTTTCAATTGCTGGTCAAATTCGCCTTCGGCCATCGTCATGGAGGCTGTCATTAAGGTTGCGGCCGCGACTGTTGCCGTCACAATGGTTTTCATCTCGGTAATCCCCTGTTTTGGTGAGCATTCCCGTCACGATAACGTGTCAACTTGTAAACAAAAGAAAAATTTCCGTGAAGGCGTTGGGCAGCGAACACATGCCGTTGGCACAAGAAGCCGCTTGGCTCACTCCTCGGGAAACCGGACCTTTCCGATGAAGGGCAGGTTGCGATTGCGCTGTGCATAGTCGATGCCATAGCCCACCACGAATTCGTCCGGGATCGAAAACCCGATCCAGTCGGCGGCCACATCGGTTTCGCGGCGCGACGGCTTGTCCAGCAGTGCGATGGTGCGCAGGCGCCCCGGATTGCGCGACGCAAGCAGGCCGACCACATGTTTCAGCGTGTGGCCGGTGTCGACGATATCCTCGACCACCAGCACGTCGCGCCCTTCGATGCGGCCCCGCAGGTCTTTCAGAATCCGCACCTCGCGGCTTGATTCCATGCCGTCGCCATAAGACGACGCCTCAAGGAAATCGACCTCGACCGGCAGATCAAGTTCACGCACCAGATCGGCAATGAACACGAAACTGCCTCGCAACAACCCGACCACCACCAGCTTGTCCGTATCGCGAAACTCTTTCTCGATTGCCATCGACAATTCTTCGATCCGGGCTGCGATGGCTTTTGCTGTGATCATCTCGTCGATGACATATGGACGCTCGGACATAGGTTTCCCTTGATTTTTCGCGCGCACAATACGACATCCTCCGCCACTGTCACGATAAATTCAAAACAAACACACCAGAGCAGATGCCAACACATTCAGAAACCAAGACGCTGCCCTACACCGCGCGACAGATGTATGATCTGGTCGCGGATGTGGCGCATTATCCCGAATTCCTGCCTTGGACCGCCGCGGCGCGCATCCGCTCTCGCGAGGACAGGGGCGATCACGAGGAAATGCTGGCCGATCTGGTGATCAGCTTCAAGGTGTTTCGCGAGCGCTTTGGCAGTCGCGTGGTCTTGTGGCCCGAACAGATGAAAATCGACACCGAATACCTTGATGGCCCGTTCAAGCACATGCATTCGAACTGGGCCTTCCGCGATGTGGACGAGGGGGTCGAGGTGACGTTTTACGTCGATTTCGAATTCAAGAACCGCCTGTTGCAGGGGGCGGCGGGCATGTTTTTTTACGAAGCCATGCAACGCATCGTGCGCGCCTTTGAACGGCGCGCGGCAGAGCTCTATTCGAAAAAGGGTGTGGCCTGAGCCTGTCAGAGCCGTTTGAGCGCATCCAGAACCAGCGTCAGCGCATGATCGCGCGCCGCTTCGCGCACCTGCGCACGGCCCAAAGCACCGAACTCGACAGTTTCGGATGTCGTGCCGTTATCGGTGGAAACTGCAAAACACACGCGCCCCTCGGGTTTGTGCTCTGATCCACCGGGCCCGGCGATGCCGCTGACCGAAACAGCAATCGACGCGCCCGCCGCCCGTCGCGCCCCCCGCGCCATCTGCTCTGCAACCTCTGGCGATACGGCACCATAGACGTCGAGCGTGCCGGGATCGACGCCCAGCATGTCGACCTTGGCCTGATTGGAGTAGGTCACGAACCCGCGTTCGAAAATCGTTGACGATCCGGCAACATCGGTGATCGCCGCCGCAATCATGCCACCGGTGCAGCTTTCTGCCGTGGTGACGCTCACACCCGCAGCGGTTGCCAGACGCAGGATCGCTTCGGCGCGCGTTTTGCTCACATCAGCACCAGATGCGCAAACGCCGCCAGACCGATCACACCCAGGGCCGCGAAACCTCCTGCGATCACATCATCCAGCATGACACCCAACGCATCGTTGCGGCGATCCGCCCAGCCCACGAGCCACGGCTTTGAGATGTCAAACAGGCGAAAGAGCACAAACGCGGCAATCCATCCGGGCCACAGCCGGTCAACCGAGACCTGCATCATCATCGCGCCGTAACCCACTGGAAACAAAGAAATCCATTGACCCACCACCTCGTCGATCACGATGTAGGACGGATCATGGTCGGGTTGGTCGCGCGTCACGTCCCGTGTGGCTGCCACGCCAAGAAAGAAGGCCGCGACCGTGCACAAGGCCAAGAGCCAGAAGCCGCCCAAGACGAGAAGCCCATACGCCAGAGGGAGGGCCGCCAGCGAGCCCCAGGTTCCCGGAGCGGGCCGCAGCAGTCCGACGCCGAAGACCGTCGCGATCATCCGCATCATGGCGACACCAATGCGGCGGTTGCAATTGATGCAATACCTTCACCGCGCCCTGTAAAGCCTAGTTTTTCCGATGTTGTTGCCTTGACCGAAATATTCTCGACCGGGATAGCCATGATCGTGGAAAGTGCCTTGCGCATCGCGTCCGAATGCGGGCCGATCTTGGGGAATTCGCAGACCAGCGTGCAATCGACATTCGATATCTCATACCCGGCCTCGCGCACCAGAGCGACGGCATGTTTCAGGAAAATCTCGCTTGCCGCACCCTTCCATTGAGGATCGGAGGGCGGGAAATGGCGGCCGATGTCACCGGCGGCCATCGCGCCGTAAAGTGCATCGGTGATCGCATGCATCCCGACATCGGCATCGGAATGGCCCATAAGCGCCTGATCGTGTGGCACTTTCACCCCGCACAATACAACGTGATCGCCGGTCCCAAACCGGTGAACGTCATACCCATTGCCCAAGCGTACCTTCATGCAAACCCCTTTCGCGCCACTCGGGCTTGTCTAGGCGCTGGCCATAAACTGTGCAATATCCCCGAGCGACGCGCTTAAAAATGAGGCGCTGGACCCGCGAAAGGTCAAATTCTCGGCATTTCCCCATTGATCGAAACAGACCCAGCGCGTAGCACTGACGCGCTTGTTCAGGGACCGATTGATGACCGCCACACATGCATTGCTTTCGCCACCGGTCCTGCTGGCACCGCTGGCGGGGATCACAGATCTGCCATTTCGCACGCTCGTGTCGCAGTTCGGCGCGGGGCGGGTCGTGTCGGAAATGATCGCCAGCGGCGAGCTTCTGACGGCAAGGCCCGGCACCCGCGAGAAGGCCGAACTGGGCATTGCCTCTGACAATACCTCTGTTCAGCTTTCCGGGCGCACGCCGGATGCGATGGCCGCTGCGGCGCGTCAGGTCGCGGACATGGGCGCGCAGGTCATCGACATCAACATGGGCTGTCCCGCCAAAAAGGTTGTCGGGGGCTATTCCGGGTCTGCGTTGTTGCGCGATCTCGATCACGCCTGCCGCCTGATTGACGCGGTGGTCGGCGCGGTCTCGGTTCCAGTCACGCTCAAGACGCGGCTGGGGTGGGATGACACCAACCACAACGCGGCAGAGCTTGCTCAGCGCGCAGAGGCGCTCGGCATCGCGATGATCGTGATCCACGGACGCACGCGCTGCCAGTTCTACAAAGGCCGCGCCGATTGGCACGCAATTCGCGCGATCAAGGATGCGGTCAAGATCCCGGTGATCGCGAACGGCGATATCGTCGACACGGCCAGCGCGCGCAAGGCCTTGCACCACAGCGGCGCGGACGGTGTGATGATCGGGCGCGGCGCGCAAGGAAAGCCGTGGCTGCTGGCACAGATCGCCGCTGAGCTCTATGGCACGGCGGCACCCGAAATTCCCACCGGCCCGGCATTTGTCGATATGGTGGCGACCCATTACGACGCGATGCTGGCGTTTTACGGCAGCGCTCTTGGCCTGCGCGTCGCGCGCAAGCATCTGGGTTGGTACATGGACGAGGCGGGCACGCCGCCCGCACTGCGAAAGGCGATTTTGACTGCAAAGACATCCGACGACGTGTTCGCAGCCTTGCCCGACGCGCTGGCCGGCGAACGCAGGCAGGCTGCATGACCTCGGACATCAAACCGGCGTTTCGTGTCGATCATGCCGCGATCTGGTCATCGCTTCCGGCCCCGGCCATCATCATCGACGCCAGCGAAACAATCGTCGACATGAACCCGGCCGCCGAGGGCTTTATGGGCAACTCTGCCAAATGGCTGCGAGGTCAACCGATCTGGGACAGGCTGGCGGTAGATGCGCCGCTGGAAAAGAGCCTCGCGCGGGCGCGTGCCCATGGCACCACCTTGTTCGTCAATGATGTCGATATCGGCACCGGCAACCGCGTGCCGGTGATGTGCAACCTGCAAATCGCTCCGGTGCAGGGGCGGGAACAGGGGCAGGGCGGCGATATGATCCTGCTGATCTCTCCGCGTGATCTGGTTGGCCGGTTGAGCCAGAGCCGATCCGGCACATCGGCTGCGAAATCCGCCATCGGCATGGCCGAGATGCTGGCGCACGAGATCAAGAATCCGCTCGCCGGCATCACCGGCGCGGCGCAACTTCTGAGCATGACCCTGACCGGCGATGACTTGGAACTGACCGATCTCATCGTCGCCGAAAGCCGCCGGATCGTGAAACTGCTGGAACAGGTCGAACAGTTCGGCAACCTTTCTCCGCCCGAGCGCAAACCGGTCAATCTTCACGACGTGCTGGGCCGCGCAAAGCGCTCCGCGCTGTTGGGGTTCGGCGCGCATATGACGATCATCGAGGATTACGACCCGTCGCTGCCACCTGCATTGGGAGACAGCGACCAACTGCTTCAGGTGATCTTGAACCTCATCATGAACGCGGCCCAGGCGGCAAATCGAAAAACCGGCGGTACCATCCGGCTCCACACCTATTTCGAGCAAAGCTACAACCTGCGTCCGGCGGGTGGCTCGGGCCAATCCTTGCCGCTTCAGATCGAAGTCATTGACGACGGCCCCGGTCTGCCGCCAGACATTCGCAGCGACGTGTTCGATCCGTTCGTGTCGGGGCGCGAGAATGGCACCGGATTGGGCCTCGCACTGGTCAGCAAGATCATCTCAGATCACGACGGCTGGGTCTCGGTCGACAGCGTGCCCGGAAAAACCTGTTTTCGCGTTTCGCTGCCGCAAGCCCCGCGCGCGCCCAGAGAGGGTTCCTGATGGACGGTACAATCCTCGTTGCCGACGACGACCGCACGATCCGCACGGTTCTGACGCAGGCACTCACCCGCGCTGGCTGCAAGGTGCATGCCACATCCTCGCTGACCACGTTGATGCGTTGGGTGGCCGAAGGGCGCGGCGATGTGGTGATTTCCGACGTGATGATGCCGGACGGCAATGGCCTCGAGATGTTGCCCAAGATTGCGCAGGATCGCCCCGATCTGCCGGTGATCGTGATCTCTGCTCAAAACACCATCATGACCGCGATCAAGGCCGCCGAGGCCAACGCCTATGATTACCTGCCCAAACCGTTCGACCTTCCCGACCTCTTGAAACGCACCGCCAAGGCGCTGGACTCGCGCGCTCACGCGCCACGCTCGATCGCTGCGCCTCAGGAGGCATCGGATGAGCTGCCGCTGGTTGGCAAGACCGCCGCGATGCAGGCGCTTTACCGTTTAGTGGCGCGGGTGATGAACACCGATCTGCCGGTGCTGATCTGTGGTGACTCCGGAACCGGAAAATCGCTGATCGCCCAGATCCTGCACGACTATTCCGACCGGAGGTCGCTTCCGTTTGTCTCGCTCACCAGCGCGGAACTTGCCGATCCCGATGCTCCGACGCGGATTCTGGCACGGGTGCGTGGCGGCACGATTTTGATCGATGACCTCGCCGATTGTTCCGATGAAGCGCAGGCGCGGATCGTCCGGATGATGGACACGTCTGGCGATCATGCGCCACGCTTCATCGCCACCAGCCAGATTGATCCGGGTCGCGGTCTGTCCGGCAGCGGCGTGCGCGAGGATCTGTATTACCGCATCAGCGGTGCCACCATTGCGGTGCCGCCCCTGCGCGACCGGGTTGAGGACATAGAGATCCTGGCAGAGCATTTCCTGTCGAAAGGGCAGGCCGGCGACGGCGCAACACGCTGGCTGTCGCGCGATGCCGCCGATCTTTTTCGCGCCTATAGTTGGCCCGGCAATGTGCGCCAGTTGGAAAACGTCGTGCGCCGGCTTGGCCTGACCTCGCGCGAAGACGAGATCAGTCGCGCCGAGGTGGAGAACGTGCTCGACCATCAGCCCCAGACCGAGTCCGTCCTGCGCGGCGAAGACAGCGAGAAGCTCGCCGCGTCGGTCGAGCGTCACCTGCGGCGGTATTTCGATCTGCACGGTAACATGTTGCCGCCGCCCGGCCTCTATCCGCGCATCCTGCGCGAGATCGAGACCCCTTTGATCGAAATCGCGCTTGATGCAACCGGCGGAAATCAGGCGAAATGCGCTGAATTGCTTGGCGTAAATCGCAACACGCTCAGAAAGAAGATCACCGACTTGGATATTCAGGTGACACGTCGCCGCAAAATGATGTAAAACTGCCACATAAACGTGCTTCGACGACGACGCAGTGGGTCGGGGCCACATAATATAGCGGTTGTCGGGCTGCGCGACACATCAAGGCGGGGTTTGGCTGTGGCCACCTGGGCACGCTCATTGAACTGGTCCCGGCTCAGCCGGATGCGTCGGCAACGACGCTACCAAAACGCCATGACCCTCGGTCTTGTCGTGCTTGGACCCGTGCTTGCCGTCGCCACGATCCTGGTGCTCGGTCCGCTCGACAGTGGCCGGGGGGCGCAGTTGAACCTGCGGCTGGTCCTGCTGGCCGATCTTGTCTATGTGCTGCTACTCGCTGCACTGGTGCTGAGCCGCGTCGCCAAGATGATCGCGGCACGGCGCGCCAAATCCGCAGGATCGCGCCTGCATTTGCGGCTCACCGGCGCGTTTGCGCTGATGGCGCTCTTGCCGACGATCACCGTGGCGGTGTTTGCGGTGCTGACGATCAACATCGGTCTTGAGACATGGTTCTCCGAACGGGTGCGCAACGTCGTCGGTGCCTCACTCTCGGCGGCAGAGGCGTATGAGGAAGAGCATCGCGAAGGGCTGACGCAGGACGCGCGTGCGCTGGCGGCGTTTCTTGACGCGAACCGCAGGGCCACCTTCATCATGGATGACGGCGAATTGCGCCAGGCGCTGAGCCAGGGTCAGGCACAGATCCAACGCGGCTTGCGCGAGGCGTATGTGATTGACGGTGCTGCGGAAATTCGCGCACGGGGCGAGCGGTCGTATCTCTTTGATTATGAACGTCCGACCCCTGCGACTTTCGCGATTGCCGATGACGCGGGCATCGCGCTGGTGCAGGACTGGGATCGCAACGAACTGCGCGCGCTGATCCCGCTGCGCGCATTTGCCGACCGCTATCTCTACATCACGCGCGAGGTCGACGGGCAGATCCTCAACCTGCTTGATGACACCCAGGCGACGGCACGGTTCTACCAGCAACAGGAAAACGACCGCGGCCGCGTGCTGTTCGACTTTGCGCTCCTGTATCTCGGTTTCGCGTTCCTGCTCATCCTCGCCGCCGTCTGGCTTGGCCTGTGGTTTGCCGAACGGCTGAGCCGCCCGGTCGGGCGCCTGACCGGCGCGGCACAGCGTGTGGGGGCAGGTGATCTGGATGTGAAGGTGGTCGAAGAAGACGGCGACGACGAGATCGCCATGCTGGGGCGCTACTTCAACCAGATGACGCGCCAGTTGAAGGGGCAGCGCGAAACCCTGCTCGACAACACCCGCCAGATCGAGCGCCGTCAGCGCCTGTTCGATTCAGTGCTCACATCGGTGACGTCGGGCGTGGTCGGGCTTGATCCCGACGGGCGCGTGACCTTCGTGAACCGATCCGCAGAGCGATTGCTGGGCTGGCAGGAGAACCAGCACCGGGTCCAGATCACGGTTGCCGTGCCCGAGTTCGGACCGCTTTTTGATCGTCTGCGCGAGCAGGGGATCGAAACCGCGCAGGAAGAAGTGCATGTCACCCGCGAGGGACGGCACGAGAACCTGCTGGTGCGCCTGTCGACCCGTCGCCGCGAGGATGGCGGGCTTGAGGGATATGTGGTCGCGTTCGATGATGTCACCGATCTTGTCAGTGCGCAGCGCATGGCCGCCTGGGGCGACGTGGCGCGGCGCATCGCGCATGAAATCAAGAACCCGCTGACACCGATCCAGCTGTCCGCCGAACGCATCCGCCGCAAGTTTCGCGGCCAACTGCCGACAGAGGATGCCGAGCGGCTGGAGCAGATGACTGAAGTTATCGTGCGTCAAACCAATGACTTGCGGCGCATTGTTGATGAGTTTTCGAAATTCGCCCGCATGCCTGAACCCGACCGCAAGCCCGAGGACGTGGTGAACATCCTGCGCGGCGCGGTGCTGTTGCAGGAGACCGGACAGCCCGAGGTGCATTTTGTCACCGATCTTCCCGAGGCGGCGATCCCGGCCGAGATTGACGCGACGATGATCGGACAGGCCTTTACCAATCTGGTAAAGAACGCCGGAGAAGCGATTG
Organism: Marivita sp. S2033; assembly: GCF_046592965.1. Taxonomy (NCBI): domain Bacteria; kingdom Pseudomonadati; phylum Pseudomonadota; class Alphaproteobacteria; order Rhodobacterales; family Roseobacteraceae; genus Marivita; species Marivita sp. S2033. The sequence goes on along the minus strand of NZ_JBISBV010000003.1, from coordinate 201,308 downwards.
AAACGTTTCGGGAAAAACATCCGGACGAACAGATCACACCAGAGATTCGCGTCACCTGTCATCGCGACGGAGACGTCGCCGAGATCATCATCGAAGACAACGGCATCGGTCTTCCCGAAGATACCTCGCGGCTGTTCGAGCCCTATGTGACGACGCGCGAGAAGGGCACCGGGCTTGGGTTGCCGATCGTGAAAAAGATCATCGAGGAACATGGCGGAACGCTGGTTCTGGATGAGGCGCAGCCGTTTGGGGCCACCGACCGGCGCGGCGCGCGGGCGGTCGTGCGGCTGCCTGTGATGGTGGCCAAGGATCCGGCCGCGCCGCAAGAGCAGATCGCGGCTGATCGGCTGGCCGCGCTGAGCGCATTTGAGACGTGACGATTAACCAAGGCAGAGGCAAGACAATGAGCGATATTCTGATTGTAGACGACGAGCGCGATATCCGCGAACTGATCGGCGATATCCTTGAGGATGAAGGGTACACCACCCGGCTTGCGGGCAATTCTTCGGACGCGATGACCGAAATCAACACCGAAGAACCGGCTTTGCTGATCCTCGATATCTGGCTCAAGGACAGCAAGATGGACGGGATCGACATCCTGAAAACCGTCAAACGCGACAATCCCGATGTGCCGGTGGTGATCATTTCAGGCCACGGCAACATCGAAATCGCGGTCGCCGCGATCAAGCAGGGGGCGTATGACTTCATCGAAAAGCCCTTCAACATCGACCAGTTGCTGGTTGTCATCCGCCGCGCGATGGAAACCAGCCGGTTGCGGCGCGAGAACCAGAAGCTGAAACGCCGCGAAACGGATGTGGCGCAGATGGTGGGCGAGTGCGGTGCGTATCGCAGCCTTGTGTCGAACCTCGACAAGGTGACCAAATCCAACGGGCGGGTGCTGCTCTCTGGCCCGGCGGGCAGCGGCAAGGAAGTCGCGGCGCGCTACATCCACGCCCATTCCAACCGCGCCAACGCGCCCTTCATCACCGTCAACTGCGCCGGGGTCGCGCCCGAAACGATGGAGGAGGTGCTGTTTGGCCGCGAAACGCCCGAACGCGGGGTGGAGCCGGGGCTGCTGGAGCAGGCGCATGGCGGTGTGGTTTACTTTGACGAAGTGGCCGACATGCCGCTCGGCACGCAATCCAAGATCCTGCGTGTGCTGGTGGACCAGCAATTCCAGCGCGTCGGCGGGGCCGACAAGGTGCGCGTCGATCTGCGGGTGATCTCCTCGACCAACCGCAACCTGCAAGACGCCATCGCCGCCGGCACGTTTCGCGAGGAGCTTTATCACCGGCTCAACGTGGTGCCGATCACCGTGCCGAGCCTTGAGGACCGGCGCGAGGATATCCCGATGCTGGCGGCGCATTTCATCGAGCTGTTCAACGAAACCCAGGGCCTGCCCAAGCGCGGCCTGAGCAGCGATGCGGTGGCGCTGTTGCAGACGATGATCTGGCCCGGCAACGTGCGCCAGTTGAAGAACCTGATCGAGCGCGTGTTGATCCTCGGCGACGGCACCGGCGATATCGCGGCGCGCGAACTGCCGCAGGACACCGCGCCCGCCGATGACGAAGAGGGCCGGGTGGTGCTGTCGGGCACGCTGGCGACGATGCCGCTGCGCGAAGCGCGCGAGGCGTTCGAGCGGGAGTACCTGCTGACCCAGATCAACCGCTTTGGCGGCAATATCAGCCGCACCGCCAGCTTCGTCGGCATGGAGCGCAGCGCGCTGCACCGCAAGCTGAAATCGCTGGGCGTGGTGACGGGATCGAAATCGGGCAGCCGCGTGGCCTATCTGGAGGACGACGTTGAAGAGGTGACGTGAGCGGATAGGTCCGGTTTGGCCCTATTGTTTCGCATGCGAAACATTGGGGCCGGAGTGGACCTATTAGGGGTTTGTTAGGGTTCGGGGTTTGGGTGGTGGCTTGCTGTGGGTAATCCGAAGCGTCAACATTTTGTACCACAGTCGGTACTAAGGTTTTTTGAAGGCGAGGACGGACAGGTCTTCTTCTTCGACAAGCAAAGCCCCAATAGCGATATCGAAAAACGAAATCGTCGGTCGGTGTTTTGGCAAAAACACGCTTATACGCTAACGCATGAGGACGGAACAAAAAATTATTCAATTGAGCACGAATTCGGAAAAGAGTTTGATGATAAGATCGGCAAATTAATTCAGCGTCGTTTGACTCTTTCATATTCGGGTTTGCATTGTAGTCTCTGTAAGGAAGATCGGACTCTTCTACTCGCCTTCGCATTAAACTTGTTTGTACGAAATCCAAAAACGCAAGCCCACGTTCGAGGGACAGCCGCTTTCGGTGCAGCCCATACTGTGATCACCTTGGCGAATAGCTTGTGCCGTCGAAGTGCCCTTACGGTTGAGGCTCAGACGAAAGAACTGATGCTCCAAAGTAGAAACACCAACGAACTTGCGAGTGAGTTTTTTGATGGATTTGGTGTACATTTTTGCATGCCGAGTGACGAGAATAGGTCTTTCGTGATTGGCTCATTACCAATATGTCGATTCGAGCCGACAGAGGAAGAGTGGATCACAAATCCGTTTGGAAAGTCAGAGCGTCAGTTTGAGTTTTTCCTGCCACTTGCTCCCCGTCTCGCATTTTTACTTTCTGGGAAAAACAACAGTGACTGTCCGATTTCGGTGCCCACAGATCTTGTTGATAAGGTTAATCTCAAGCTCTTCTCTCAAAGCGATTCGGTCGTATCACAAAGTTGTACCGAAATTCGCACTTGTGTTGCACTAAATTCGAGTGAAGAAAGAGAGTGCTCATTTAGTTAAACTTTCAACAACGCTGTAAAGTAGAAATCTGTCTTTGATGATCGCCTGCGCGAAATAGTGGGCGAAGCCCACCGCGCATCGCCGGCGCGCTCCCATGCGGCGGCGATTTGGTTGGGGCAGCGCTCAGTGTCGATTTTATTCGGATGGGTCTGGTATAAATCGAGGAGATCATCGGTTGGATCGCCACCGCGCGCGCCGACGATGCGCGGTCGCGCCGAACTACCCTCCCCATCCACCCCCTCCCCAATTGACCCCACCCCCCACCTCTGCCACACAAAGGTCTGCGCCATAGCCAGGGAGCCCCGCTGCGGGCAAACGCCATGAAAGTTATCATCTGCGGGGCCGGTCAGGTCGGGTGGCAAATCGCGCGGCATCTGTCGGGGGAGCGCAACGATGTCACCATCGTGGACAACAACTCCGAACTGGTGCGCCGGGCGACGGATGCGCTGGATGTGCAGGGCATCGCGGGGTTTGCGTCCTACCCGGACGTGCTGGCGCAGGCGGGGGCGAAAGACGCCGACATGATCATCGCCGCGACCCATTCCGACGAGGTCAACATGGTGACCTGTCAGGTGGCGCATTCGGTGTTCTCGATCCCGCGCAAGATCGCGCGGCTGCGGGCCAAAAGCTATCTGACGGCGATCTATTCCGATCTGTACCGCCGCGATCACATGCCCATCGACGTGGTGATCAGCCCCGAGATGGAGGTCGCCGAGGCGGCATTGCAGCGGCTGGCGGCGCCGGCGGCGTTCGACACCGAGATGTTTCTGGACGGCAAGGCCGCTCTGATGGGGCTGACGATCGATCAGGATTGCCCGATCGTCAACACGCCGCTCAACCAGCTGACCGATCTGTTCTCGACGCTGCGGGTGATCGTCGTCGGCATCCGGCGCGACGGCACGCTGTTCGCGCCGGAATCCGCCGACCAGATCTTCGTCGGAGATTCGTGTTATGTCATGGCGCATGACGAGGACGTCCGCCGCACGCTCGAAGTGTTCGGCAAGACCCATCGCAAGCAGGAACGCGTGGTCATCATCGGCGGCGGCAATGTCGGTCTGACGGTTGCCAAACAGCTCGAGGAACGCACCGACCGCATTCGTGCCAAGGTGATCGAGCGCAACCGCAAGACGGCGGAAATTGCCGCCGAGGCGCTGGAGCGCACCATCGTTCTGAACGGCGACGGGATGGATGTGGCGCTGCTGGCCGAGGCCAATATCGAGCGCGCCGATGCGGTGCTCTGCGTGACTGATGATGACAAGACCAACATGCTGGCAGCCGTGCGCGCCAAGTCCGAAGGCTGCCCGATGGCGATCGCGCTGATCAACGACCCGACGCTGGAGCCGCTGATGGAAACGCTGGGCATCGACGCCTATATCAACCCGCGCTCCGTCACCGTCAGCTCGATCCTGCGCCATTTCCGCCACGGGCGGGTGCGCGCGGTCTATTCCATCGGCGATGCCGAGGCCGAGGTTATCGAGGCCGAGGTGCTGTCAACCTCGCCCATGGCGGGCAAAAAGCTGCGCGACATCGATTTCCCCGAGGGCGTGATCGTGGGTGCCATCCGCAAGGGCGACAAGGTGTTGCGGCCGACGGGTTCGATGGTGGTCGAGGAGGGGGATCTGGTGGTGATCTTCACACTGACCGGAGATGTCGCAGAGGTGGAACGTCTGCTTCAGGTCTCCATCGATTTTTTCTGACCGATGGCGCTGCTCTATCGCCTGCCGCTGTTGCTGCTGCTCACCGGGATCGCCTCGGCGTCGATGCTGGTGCCTGCCGTGGTGGCTCTGGCCAACGAATCCCATCACGACGCGCGCAGCTTTTTCTATTCCGCGATGGTGGGGCTGATCTTTTGCGCGCTGGTGGCCTTTGCCTTGGCCAACCGCTTGCACAACCGCAATGCGATCCGTCAGTTGCTGGCGCTTCTGGCGACGTTCATCGTCCTGCCCGCCGTGCTGGCCGTGCCGTTCTACGAGGCGGTGCAGACAACGAGTTTTCTCAACAGCTACCTCGAAATGGTGTCGAGCCTGTCGACCACGGGCATGCCTCTGTTTCCCCCAGAACGCCTGTCGATGGCGGAACATCTGTGGCGCGCGCAGGTCGGCTGGATGGGCGGTTTGCTGATGTGGGTGGCGGCGGCGGCGATCCTGGCACCGCTGAACCTCGGCGGATTCGAGGTGATCTCGCTCGGGGAGCCGGGACAGGACGTGGTGGCCGGTGCCGCGCGCCGCGACACCGCGAACCCGGCAAGTCGCCTGGCCCGCAGCGCGTCGATCCTGGTGCCGACCTATGGTCTGCTCACGCTGGCGCTGTGGGTGCTGTTGCTGGTGGTCGGGGACACGCCGTTCGTTGCGCTCACCCACGCGATGAGCATCATGTCGACATCCGGGATCTCACCGGTTGGCGGGCCGCAAGGCGCCAGCAGCGGCTTTGCGGGCGAAGCCATCATGGCGGTGTTCCTGCTGTTCGCGCTGTCGCGAATGACGTTTTCGCAAGACACCGGACGGCGCCAGAAAGCCGGGCTGTTCTATGACCCCGAATTCCGGCTTGGCCTGTTCATCGTGGCCCTCGTGCCAATCACCCTGTTCCTTCGACATTTCGTCGCGGCGCTCGATATCGGTGATCAGAACAACCTTGTCGCGGCCTTCCAAGCCTTTTGGGGCGCGGCCTTCACTGTCCTGTCCTTCCTGACGACGAACGGGTTTGTCAGCGTTGACTGGGTCAACGCGCAAGCATGGTCGGGGCTGGAGACGCCGGGGTTGATCCTGATGGGGCTGGCGCTGATTGGCGGCGGCGTTGCCACCACCGCCGGCGGTGTCAAATTGCTACGGGTGTTTGCCTTGCTCATCAACGGTATGCGCGAGGTTGACCGCTTGGTGCATCCCTCCTCGATCGGGCGCTCCGGTCTGGTGTCGCGGCGCACCCGACGCGAGGGCGCCTTCATCGCCTGGGTGTTCTTCATGATTTTCGCGATCACCCTGGCCGCGACCACCACCGCGTTCGCCGCGTTCAATATCCCGTTCGAGCAGTCCCTGGTCCTGGCTGTGGCAACCCTTTCCAATTGCGGGCCTCTCGTCGACATCGTGCAGACCGGCCGGCTCAGCTTTATCGATCTGGCGGCAGGGCCGAAACTGGTCGCGTCGATTGCGATGGTGATGGGGCGGCTCGAGATGCTGGCCCTGGTGGTGATTCTGACGCCCGACCTATGGCGGGATTGAGCCCACCGGAGACGCTTGGGGATATTCCTTGATTTTCCACTGGAAATTAAAACATCGCCACGACATAGTGGCCAGAGATCACGATCATCCGCGCGCAAAAAGCAAGAATAAAGGCATTTTATATGGCATCCGATAAGCAGAATCTTCAGGACGCATTTCTGAATCACGTCCGCAAGACCAAGGTTCCTGTCACGGTTTTCCTCATCAACGGCGTTAAATTACAGGGTGTCATCACGTGGTTCGACAATTTCTGCGTCCTCTTGCGCCGGGACGGTCAGTCGCAACTGGTCTATAAACACGCCATTTCGACAATCATGCCAGCCCAGCCGATCAATCTTTATGACGGCGAAGGCGAAACTTGAAAGAACATGATCCGCATGTGACCCGCGCGTGGGTGCTGCATCCTGACATCACCAGCGACCGCACGCGGCGCGCGGCGGGTCCGGCTCTGGCCGAGGCTGTGGCCCTGGCGGCTGCCTTGCCGGGGCTGGAGGTTGTGGGGCGCGATGTGGTGCGCCTGCCCAAACCGCACCCAGGTGCTTTGTTCGGCTCGGGCAAGATCAAGGAGCTTGATGCGCAGTTCAAGGCGCAGGACGTGGAACTGGTGCTTGTCGATGGTCCGGTGACTCCGGTGCAGCAGCGCAATCTGGAAAAGGCCTGGGGCGTCAAGCTGCTGGATCGCACCGGTCTGATCCTCGAGATTTTCAGCGACCGCGCCGCCACCCGCGAAGGTGTGTTGCAGGTCGAAATGGCCGCACTCAGTTACCAACGCACGCGGCTGGTGCGCGCCTGGACCCACCTTGAACGCCAGCGGGGCGGGTTGGGGTTTGTCGGCGGTCCGGGCGAGACCCAGATCGAGGCCGACCGCCGCGCGATTGACGATCAACTCGTGCGCCTGCGCCGCCAGTTGGAAAAGGTGGTCAAGACTCGCGGTCTACACCGCGCCGCACGCGCCAAGGTGCCGTATCCGATTGTCGCGCTTGTCGGCTATACCAACGCCGGAAAATCGACGCTGTTCAATCGTCTGACCGGTGCCGAAGTGATGGTCAAGGACATGCTGTTCGCAACGCTCGACCCGACGATGCGGGCAGTCAAGCTGCCGAACGGCCCCGACGTGATCCTGTCTGACACGGTGGGCTTTATCAGCGATCTGCCGACCGAACTGGTCGCCGCATTCCGCGCCACGCTGGAAGAGGTGCTGGCCGCCGATCTGATCCTGCATGTGCGTGACATCAGCCACGATGAATCCGAAGAACAGGCGCAGGATGTGCGCGATATCCTGAACTCGCTGGGCGTGACCGATACGACCCCCTTGCTCGAGATCTGGAACAAGATCGACGCCATGACTCCAGAGGAGCGCGACGCCGCGATGGCCCGGGCAGAGCGCGACGATCATGTCTTCGCCACCTCTGCGCTGACCGGCGACGGGCTGGATCCGATGCTGGATGCGGTGAACCGTCTTCTCGAAGGTGACCGCCGCGAAGCCACGGTTCACTTGGGCTTTGACGAAGGCCGCAAGCGTGCTTGGCTGTTTGACAAGGCGCTGGTTGACACCGAAACTCAGGATGACAGCGGCTACCACCTGACAGTGCGGTGGTCGGCCAAGGACGCACGCCAATTCGAAACGCTGTAGCCTCCGGTCCAATCGTCTCTGGTTCAAAAATACCTTGGGGGAGCGCGCATCGCGCGCGGGGGCAACGCCCCCAGACCCGTCATGTCATTCGCGCACCAGCCGGGTAATCCCAACCGACGCTGCCCGCGCCAGATCGGCGTCGAGCGACATCGGGATATATTCGCCGCGCCGCCACAAGGTTCCCATGTCGTCATAGTGGCGTGACAGGAAATGCCCCGACTGCCCCGTCGAGAGGATAAAGACCGAACTGTCGGGATCGGCGAAATCATACACGCCGCGATAGGCCGCGCCGTGCACGTTGCGAAACGGGTTTGCTCCGGTTCCGGCGCTGCGCCCGCGCATGAGGGTGAAATCACCGCCCGACGTGCTTTGCCGGATATTGACGAAATAGCGCAGGATCGGCACATCGCCCAGAACCGGATGGTCATGCGTGGCCTGATGCGCATCGCCCCAGCGCAGCGATTCCAGTGCCGTGCCGTAGGTTTCCGATATCCAGATCAGCGCTTCGTCCAGAGCCTGACGCGAGATATCGCTACAGCTTTCCACCACTGCCGAGCGGATCACGTCGCACCACGCCGCCGCGCCATCCACATCGCGGTAGACCCGCTCGATGAACAGCGGCTCCACCCGGATGAATTCCTCCGAAAGCGGCCCCAGATCGTCCTGGATCAGACGCTCCTGCAACGCACGCAGCCAGGCAGAATAGATCAGAGGCTCTGGCAGATGTTCGTTCATCTCGCCATTCCAGTTCGCCAAAAGCTCCAGCGCGCGCTGGCGCAGACGTTCCGGCGTGCCCTCGGGCGCGGCTTCTCCGGTGAACCACAGATCCGCGCCGATCAGCGGCAGCAGTGACCGCGCGGTGATTGACACCGTGTCGAGCTGCGCCTCGATAAAGCTGTCGCGGGTGTGCACCTCGCGGCCCTGCATCAGACCGCGCCACCGCATGATGCGCTGGCTGTCGCCCCATTCATAACTCACATGCAGCGGGAACGGGCGGTCGACGATCTTGTTGTTGGTGTTTCCGACAATGCCTCCTGTGGGGTCGATGAACATCGGGTTGGCATCGTCCGGGAAGACACCTTGCCAGCGGTTCTCGGCGCGCCATCCAGGTGTCGGCAATCGCCCCTCGCTTTGATGCGTGGCCTCGCGTTTGGGCATCGCGCCGATCAGTTTCATCGCGATTCCGTCGGCGTCGATGACCGTCAGGTTCTGAGACGGCGCGACATAGGCTTTTGACGCCTCGAGCGCCTCTTCGACCGATCCCGCCGACATCAGGGCAATCGCCGCCGACAACGAGGTGTCGCGCGGGCTGAGAGCGGTCCAGCCAAGCGCCGCGACATGACCGGCGGGAACGACTTCGCTGAGATTGAACCGCGTGCCCGGCAGGACCGGGCCGTTATCGGTCCAGCGGGTGGTCAGCGTGACCGGAGAGGAGTCCTTGATCTTGATGATCGAATTGCGGGTCTGGAATCGCTTGAAGCCATCGGGCGTGCGATATTCCTCGCGGTTTTCGGGGTTCAGCTGCTCGATGAACAGGTCCTGGTCGTCCAGATAGGACGAGGTCAGCCCCCAGGCGATGGAAGCCGAACGACCGGCCATGATCGCCGGAATGCCCGGAATGGTCGCTCCGATCACACCGCCGCTGGCAAGCTCAAGCCGTGCCAGATACCAGGTCGCCGGCGCGGTGAATTGCAGATGTGGATCATTGGCCATGAGCGTCGATCCGGTGGCCGACCGGCTGGCATCTGCGGCCCACGCGTTCGAGGCACCCGCAAGCCCGCGCTCGGGCACCGGCCAGAACAGCGGATCCGGCGTCAGTTCTGCGTGTTGCGTTCCCGCGCCGACGCCCGGCACCAGGCTGGCATAGTCCGGCAACGCGGAGATTCCCTGACCGGGACTGTCGGGCAGGATATCGGCCAGACGGTCTTCGTCGGGCAACAGGCGTGAGGTGCGTGCGCGCAGGACTTCTTCCTGCAAGTGACCGGACAATTGCAGCGCCATGAGTTTGACCAGCGCAATCGAATCTGCCGGTTGCCACGGCGCAAGCGGCGCGTTGAACAGGAAGAACTCGGGGGCGCCGCGACCCAGGCTGTCGGTGTTGATCTCGGTGATGCGGGCATTCACGCCCGCCGAGTAGGCGTCAAGCGCATCGCGCGTGGGCGCGTCCTGCGCCTCGACCGATTGCACCGAGAGCGCATAAAGATCGAGCCGGCGCATCAGCTTGTCGGTTTCCACCGTGCGCGCACCGAACAGCTCTGACAAGCGCCCCTGCACCGTGCGGCGCATGAGCGTCATCTGCCACAGCCGGTCCTGCGCATGAGCATATCCGAGCGCGTAGAACGCATCCCTGTCGGAGGCCGAAAAGATATGCGGCACGCCGGAATTGTCGCGCACGATCTCGACATCGGCAGTCAGGCCAGAGACCGGAATGGTCTTGTCGTAATCGGGCAGCGACCGTGAGGCGAGGTAATAGACCGTGAGCACGACCACCACGCCGACAACAAGCGCGGCTGTGGTCAGCCAGACCATGGCTCGGAATATCAGCGCCACGTTCAGATCGCCTTTCGCACAAGGATCGTTTCCGCCTCTGTGACGGTGCCGACCGCCCTACAGAACGCGCGCGCCCTTGCCAAGGGGGCGGCTGTGAGGGCAGGTAAGGACAGCAGGATTTGACTGAAACAAGAGGGAGAGTGAAGACATGGCCAAGATTGCATTTCTGGGTTTGGGCGTCATGGGCTATCCGATGGCCGGTCATCTGGCGAAGGCCGGGCACGACGTCACCGTTTACAACCGGACAGCCAGCAAGGCCGAAGCCTGGGCCAAGGAATATAGCGGCTCGCATGCAGCGACTCCCGCCAAGGCCGCCGAGGAATGCGACTTCGTGATGGCCTGCGTGGGCAATGACGATGATCTGCGCAGCGTGTGTCTGGGCGAGGACGGCGCGTTCGCCGGCATGGGCAAGGGATCGGTCTTCGTCGATCACACAACCGTGTCGGCCAAGGTCACCCGCGAGTTGTTCGCCGAGGCATTGGACAAGGGCATCGGGTTTGTCGATGCACCGATTTCAGGCGGGCAGGCGGGGGCCGAGAACGGCGCGCTGTCGGTGATGTGCGGCGGCGACGCGGATGTGTTCGCGCGCGCCGAGCCGGTGATTGATGCCTACGCCAAGATGTGCCGCCGGATCGGTGACAGCGGGGCGGGCCAGATGACCAAGATGTGCAACCAGATCGCCATTGCGGGTCTGGTGCAGGGGCTGAGCGAGGCGCTGCATTTCGCCGACAAGGCCGGTCTGGACGGCCGCGCGGTGGTCGAGGTGATCAGCCAGGGCGCTGCCGGAAGCTGGCAGATGAACAACCGCTACGAAACGATGCTGGACGACAAGTTCGATCACGGGTTCGCGGTGGACTGGATGCGCAAGGATCTGGGCATCTGTCTGGACACCGCGGACGAAACCGGCGCGTCGCTGCCGGTGACGGCGCTGGTCGATCAGTTCTACAAGGACGTTCAGAAACTCGGGGGCGGGCGCTGGGATACATCCAGCCTGATCAAGCGTTTGCGGGCGATGGGCTAGGCGGATTGAGGCCCGTTTCGCCGGACATGAGCGGCGCTTTGCCGATCCCTCATCACGGCGATGTTTCAGCATCTTGTATCGGCCTATTGCGGTGTTACGTCAGTGCAGACGGCACTGAGCCGTTGTTTGCGGCGATGTCCGCATTGGAGTGTTCAAAGACATGAAGCACGCTGTTTTGACCCTTGGAACCGTTGTTGCCCTGACTGCCGGTATGGCGTTTGCCCAGACCGAAGTTGAAGACACCGACGGCAATGGCACCTACTCGATGGAAGAGCTGATGGTGGCTTATCCTGATCTGACCGAAGACGTGTACGGCGAAGTCGATACGGACGGCGACGGCGAGGTGAGCATGGATGAGTTGACTGCAGCGCAAGAGGCCGAGATCCTCGTCAACTGAGACCTGGATCACGACCTGATCGATACGCAAGGGCTTCGGGAGACCGGAGCCCTTATTCGTTACTCGGTGTCGGTGCCGCGCAGAGCCAGAATGGCGATGATGCCCACGACACAAAGGCCGACCACCGCGATGTTGAGCGGGCCGGTATTGGCAACGATGACCCCGATCAGAGCCCAGATCACCGTCACGCCATATTCCGGCGCGCGGTGCAGGCGGTATTGCGCCACCAGCGCAACGCCAAGCCCGAGCGCCAGCGCGGCCAGCGCCGCCACGGTTGGAGGCAAGACGCCATAACCCGCGAGCAAAAGCCCGATCGACACCGAGGACGCGGCTGTCAGCCAGCCAGCATAGATCGCCACCGGCGCCTGTTGCAGCCAGCGGTCGGTATCTCCGACGCGGAACAGGCTGAAGAAGGCGCTAACAAGCATCGCCCAGATCAGGATCGTGGCGATGATTGGAGAGACGTTGGCCACCGGCAACCAGATCGCGCCGATGGCAAGGCTAACCACCAGCGGCGGGCGCATCGCGGCCCAATCGGGATCGTCGATCCGCTTGAGCACGCCGAATCCCGCTCCGATAATCAACCACGCATAGATCAGACCCCAGATCGAAAACGCATAGCCCGCAGGTTGAACCGGCGGGTTGTCCTGCGGAATCGGGAATTGGTTGGGGTCAAAGCCATTGAACCCTTCGGCGAAGAACGGTGATGCCGCAAAGGCGATTGCGGCCACCAGTACCAGAACAGACCAGACGCGTGCCATCGGTTAGACCATCGCTCCTTCGGCTGAGATACGGGTTTTGCCGCCAAGCCACGGCAGCAGCCCCGCGGGCAGCGTGATGGAGCCATCGGCCTCCTGACCGTTTTCGAGCACGGCGATGAGGCAGCGCCCGACCGCAAGGCCCGATCCGTTGAGCGTGTGCACGAAGTCGAGCTTTCCGCCACCTGTCGGCTTGAACCGCGTGTTCATCCGGCGCGCCTGAAAGTCTCCGCAGACCGACACAGAGCTGATCTCGCGGTAGGTGTTCTGCCCCGGCAGCCACACTTCGATATCATGCGTGCGCTGCGCGCCAAAGCCCATGTCTCCGGTGCACAGAACCATCGTGCGATAGGGCAGGCCCAGCTTTTCCAGAATGCCCTGCGCGCACCCCGTCATGCGGTCCAATTCGTCGCGGCTGTGATCGGGATGGGTGATCGAGACCATCTCGACCTTCTCGAACTGGTGCTGGCGCAACATGCCCGACGTGTCGCGCCCGGCGCTGCCCGCTTCGGAGCGGAAGCACTGCGTGTGGGCGACATGGCGACGCGGCAGGGTGTCTTCGTCCAGCGTGTCGCCATTGACCATGTTGGTCAGCGACACTTCGGCGGTCGGCACCAGCCACCAGCCGTTGGTGGTCTGATAGCTGTCATCGCCGAACTTGGGCAACTGACCGGTGCCATACATCATCTCGTCGCGCACCAGGACCGGGGTCCATGTCTCGGTCAGGCCGTTTTCGCTGACATGCGTATCCAGCATGAACTGTGCCAATGCCCGGTGCAGCCGCGCCACGGCGCCTGACAAAACGACAAAACGAGAGCCCGAGAGCTTGGCGGCGGTTTCAAAATCCATCCCGGATTGAACGCCTGCGATCTCGTAATGTTCCTTGGGTTGGAAATCGAACTCCCGCGGCGTGCCCCAGCGGTGGACCTCCACATTGTCGTTTTCGTCCTCGCCGTCCGGCACATCGCTGTTGGGCAGGTTGGGCAAGCCCATCAGCAAGGTCATAAGCGCATCATCCAGTTCCTTGGCACGCGCCTGCAACTCGCCCACAGCCGCTTTCTTGGCCGAGACCTCATCGCGCAGCCGTTGGAACGCGGCGTCATCGCCGGCGGCCTTGGCGGCACCGATGTCCTTGGCGGCCTTGTTCTGGTCGGCCTGCGCGGTTTCAGCTTCGAGGATGGCGGCGCGGCGGGCCTCGTCGATACGCAGAATCTCGGACGAGACCGGCTCCAACCCACGGCGCGACAGGGCCGCGTCGAACGCAGCGGGGTTCTCGCGGATGGCTCGGATGTCATGCATGGGTCTGGTCCTTCTGACTCGTATTCGATGTTGCGCGGCCTTATGCACCGGAAACTCGCGCTTGGGTAGGGGGTCAGCGCGCCGAGAGCCTCGACACGGGAACCGCAAGAGCGCGGCCTTGCCCCTTGGCACTGATCACGGCGCTCACAACCCAGTCATCGCCCGATTTGGACATCACCGGACCGCCGGAATTTCCCGGCTGCACCGGGCAATCAAGCCGCAGGATGCGTGACGCATAGACCCCGCCGCAGGTAAAGGACGCGCCCAGCATGTGGGGACGTCGACTCGAATAGCCCAGAATGGCGAAGGGCGCCGTGGCCCTTGCCGTGGCAACCGGCAATTCCGTCACCGACGCCGCGCGTTCCAGCGTCAGAACCGCAATGTCGTAGCGGACATCGAGGCTGCCCTCGGCATAGGCCATCGGATGCACCCAGATCGAATTGCCCTTGACGCTGTCGGAGGCAGCGCCGCGCAACCAGCCTGCGACAAATGTGATCTCGCCCGGCAACGGTCCGACCCCGTCGATGCCCGATACGCAATGTGCCGCCGTCAGCACCTGATCCGGCGCGATCAGGGTTCCGGTACACATATCACGCTTACGGTATCCAGAGGCATTGACGCGCCCGACCGCTTGCCAGTCGGCGTGATCCTGTGCCGGAAGGACCGGAAGATCCTGCGCCGGGGCGGTGGTGGCCAAGCCGAGCAGGATCAGAGCGAACACTTTTTGAAACATGCCGCCCGTTAAGGCGTATTTTGTGCGGGTCGGCAAGATGGCGATCGTTCCGAGGTCGCAATTCCGAGCTCCGAACCACCTGACGCAGAGGCACTTGCGGACCACTCTTGCAAACGGCACCGAACCCGCCTTGCAATGCCGCGTGCGGCACCATAGGTTCCGGCCAAATTTTACGGCCCGCAAAGCGGCGGCATCGACCGCGCAATTCGTTAAGGAGCACGCCCATGGATGGCAGCACAATCGCCCAATTTGTCCCTCTTATTCTGATCTTCGCGATCATGTATTTCCTGCTGATCCGTCCGCAGCAGAAAAAGATGAAAGAGCATCAGAAAATGGTCGAGGGCCTGCGCCGCGGCGATGTCATTGTCACGCAGGGTGGCTTGATCGGCAAGGTTCTGAAGGTCAAGGAAAACAATGAGTTGGATGTGGAACTTGGCGAAGGTGTCAAGGTGCGCGTGGTGCAGAGCACCGTGGCACAGGTGATGTCCAAGACCGAACCCGCCGCCAATTCCTGATCACTTCCAGACGTATCGGACCCATCGCTCATGCTTCAGATCGATCTGTGGAAGCGCCTTTTGATCTGGACGACTGTGGCGGTCGGTCTGGTATTGGCGCTGCCGAACCTGTTCTACCCGCGGGTCGAGCAACATAACGACGCGCTTGCCGCGATCGAGGTGCAGGGCGAAACGCCCGAACTTTTGTCCGACAGCGCAGGCTGGCCGTCCTATCTGCCGTCCGGTCTTGTCAATCTGGGTCTGGACCTGCGCGGCGGCGCGCATCTTCTGGCCGAGGTTCAGGTCGAGGATGTCTACGCCGCGCGGCTCAAGGCGCTCTGGCCCGAGGTCCGCGATGTGCTGCGCCCCGAACGGGACACGGTCGGCACCATCCGCCTGCAACCCTCGAGCGGCGACACGCTTCGCGTGCGCATTTCCCAGCCCGACGGCATGGCCCGCGCGCTGGAACTGGTGCGCGGTCTGGCGCAGCCCG
Organism: Marivita sp. S2033; assembly: GCF_046592965.1. Lineage (NCBI taxonomy): Bacteria > Pseudomonadati > Pseudomonadota > Alphaproteobacteria > Rhodobacterales > Roseobacteraceae > Marivita > Marivita sp. S2033. The sequence goes on along the minus strand of NZ_JBISBV010000003.1, from coordinate 185,927 downwards.
TGGTGTCTGTGACCGGCGCGATGAGCAACGATCTGGAGGTGAGCGGCGAGGGATCTGACATCGTCATCACCCTGTCGGAGGCCGAGCGCGTCGCCACCGACCGTCGCACGATGATGCAAAGCCTCGAGATCATTCGCCGCCGGATCGACGAGGTCGGCACGCGCGAGCCGACGATCCAGCGTCAGGGAACCGACCGCATCCTGATCCAGGTGCCCGGCATCGGATCGGCGGCCGAGTTGAAAGACATCATCGGCACCACCGCGCAGTTGACGTTTCAACCCGTGGTCGGGCGTACCGATGACGGCAACACCGCCCCCGGCGTGGGCAACGAGGTTCTGCCGTCGCTCGACGAGTCGGGCGTGTTTTATGTGCTGGAACAGGCGCCCGTCGTCACCGGCGAGGAACTGGTCGACGCGCAACCCGCGTTTGACCAGAACGGACGCCCGGCGGTCAATTTCAGGTTCAACCCGGCTGGCGCGCGCAAGTTCGGCGACTACACGGCGGCCAATATCGGCAATCCGTTTGCCATCGTGCTCGACAGCGAAGTCATCAGCGCACCGGTGATCCAGAGCCACATTCCGGGCGGGTCGGGCATCATCACCGGCAATTTCTCGGTTGAAGAATCGACCCAGCTTGCCGTGCTGCTCAGGGCAGGGGCGTTGCCTGCCGGTCTGGAATTCCTGGAAGAGCGCACCATCGGCCCGGAACTGGGGCAGGACAGCATCGACGCGGGCAAGGTCGCGACGCTGGTGGCCTTTGCCGCCGTTCTGGTGTTCATGGCGCTCAGCTACGGGCTGTTCGGCATCTTTGCCAATATCGCGCTGATCATCAACGTCGGCCTGATCTTCGGCCTGCTCAGCATGATCGGCGCAACGCTGACCCTGCCGGGGATCGCGGGCATCGTTCTGACGGTGGGCATGGCGGTCGATGCGAACGTGCTGATCTTCGAGCGTATCCGCGAAGAGCTGAAAACCGCACGCGGGCCTGCGCGGGCCATCGAGCTTGGCTATGAAAAGGCGCTGTCGGCGATTCTGGACGCCAACATCACGACGTTCATCACGGCGGTGATCCTGTTCGTCATGGGCTCCGGCCCGGTGCGCGGCTTTGCGATCACGCTCGGTCTTGGCATCCTCACCTCGGTCTTCACCGCGATTTTCGTCACCCGTCTTTTGATCGTGATGTGGTTTGAACGCCGCCGTCCCAAGACAATCGAAGTATAACATGAAGGGCTCGGCCTGATATGCGTTTGCGACTGGTCAAAGAAAACACCAATTTCGATTTCTTCAAACGCTGGCGCGTCTGGCTTGGCATTTCGGCTGTGATGATGGTCGTCGCGTTCGGGTCGTTCCTGATGCAGGGTCTGAATTACGGCATCGACTTTCGCGGTGGTACCACGATCCGCATGCAAAGCACGCAGGCGGTGGATGTGGGCCAGTACCGCGATGCCATTGCCACGCTGGGTCTGGGCGATGTGACCATTTCCGAGGTGTTCGATCCGACATTCGGCCCCGATCAGAACGTCGCGATGGTGCGGATTCAGGCACAGGACGGCGAAGAGGCGGTCAGTGCCGAGGTGATCGAACAGGTCGAGGCGGCGTTGCTTGAGGTGGTGCCGGATATCCAGTTTGTCTCGGTCGAATCGGTCGGCCCCAAGGTGTCGGGCGAATTGATCCAGACGGCGGCGATCGCGGTGCTTTTGGCGATGAGCGCCGTGCTCGTCTACATCTGGTTGCGGTTTGAGTGGCAATTCGCCGTCGGCGCGGTGGTGGCCTTGGTGCACGACGTCGTGTTGACTATCGGCATCTTCTCGGAGGTGCAGATCCGGTTTGACCTTGCGATCATCGCCGCACTTTTGACCATCGTGGGATATTCGCTGAACGATACCGTGGTGGTGTTTGACCGGGTGCGAGAGAATCTGATCAAGTACAAGCAAAAGGACCTAAAGGAGGTTCTGAACGTGTCGATCAACGAAACACTCAGCCGGACCTTCATGACCTCTGCCACCACGCTTTTGGCGCTGATTTCGCTGTTTGTGCTGGGCGGTGACGTGATCCGTGGCTTTGTGTTCGCCATGATCTGGGGCGTGATCGTGGGGACGTATTCGTCGATTTTCGTGGCGTCCTCGATCCTGCTTTGGCTGGGGGTGAAGCGCGACTGGAGCAAACCGACCGACACCACTGGCAACCAGTTCTCTGGCGTCGATGCCTGACGTGGTTCTGGCTGCGCTGGAGACAGCGGGGCTGGGTTGGTTGATCGTCACGACCATGATCGCCGGAGCGGTATACGGCTTTGCCGGCTTCGGCGCTGCGCTGGTGGCGATGCCGGTGGCGGTGATTTTCCTGCCGCCCGCCGTTGCCATTGCAGCCTTTGCCGTTTCGTCATTGTCCTCGGTCGTGACCATCCTGCCCAAGGCGCTGCCTCTGGTGAACCGGCGCGCCGTCGGGATCCTGATCGCGACGGCCACTCTGTCAGCCTCGCTTGGAATATGGGTGTTGCGGGTCGCCGATGTCACGGCGATCCGTTGGGCCGTGGTGACGATCTGCGCAGCCACCTTGCTGGCGCTCATGGCCGGGTGGCGCTTTTCGGTCGTGCCAAGCACCCGCACCCGCGCGGCCATCGGCCTTGCCACCGGGTTCGTCGGCGGGGTCAGCGGGTTGATGGGGCCGATCATGGTACTGTTTCAACTGGCCGGGCGTGACAGCATCGCCACGACGCGTGCCACGACGGTGGTGTTCCTGACCGTCACCAGCCTGTCGTTGCTGCCGCTCATGTATGCACAAGGGATTTTGACGGCGCAGGCGGTTGCGCTAGGATTGGTGTTGATGATCCCCTACGGCGCTGGCACGCTGATCGGGCAGGCGGTGTTCCGGCCGGATCGGGAACGGGTGTTCCGCGCAACGGCCTATGCCATAATTGCTCTGGCGACGCTGCTGGGGCTGCCGGTCTGGACAAACGCCTGAAGCGAAGGAGACGAAGATGCGCCTGAATGAAGTGGTCTTTACCGATGCCGAGCCCATTGACGGCTATGGCGCGGGATATTTCCGCATCGGCGGCAAGCAACATTCCGCACCGCTCTTGACGGGCGCGCAGGGCACCAAACCCTGGGGCGGTTTTGACGACACCGAGAGTTTGGTTGCGATTGCAGAGGATGTCGATGTGCTGTTCGTCGGTACGGGCACCGACATCGCGCACATTCCTGCCGATTTTCGCCAGACGCTGGAACAGGCGGGCTTGGGCGTGGAAGTGATGAACTCGCCCGCTGCATGCCGGACCTATAACGTTCTTTTGTCCGAAGGGCGGCGCGTGGCGCTGGCGGTTTTGCCAGTCACCTGAGGCCACACGCGCTGCAATCGCAGGCCCGACATGCAAACGCGGCATTTTCACGCTTTTCGCTTACGCGCCAGTGGTCTAAGCGGGGCCATGACTTTGGCTGTGCGCGATCTGGCCGTCACCCGTGGCGGCGTTGCGATCCTTGAGAATGTGTCGTTCGATCTGGCCCCCGGCGAGGCTTTGGTGCTGCGCGGTCCAAACGGCATTGGCAAGACGACATTGCTGCGCAGCGTCGCGGGCTTGCAACCTGTCGAAGCAGGCACCGTGACCGGAGCCGAGGACCAGATCGCCTATTCGGGTCATTCCGATGGGCTGAAGGCGATGTTGACGGTCACCGAAAACCTGCGCTTTTGGGCGTCGGTGTTTGGCGTAACTGACATAGCGCAAGCGTTGCAGGCGTTCGATCTGGTCGAATTGCAATCCCGCATGGCAGGCACCCTGTCGGCGGGGCAGAAACGGCGGCTAGGGCTTGCGCGCCTGATGGTGACGGGGCGACCGATCTGGGTTCTCGACGAACCCACCGTGTCTTTGGACACCGCATCGGTTGCGCTGTTTGCAGAAGCGGTCCGTCTACATCTGCGCGGCGGCGGCAGCGCGCTGATGGCCACCCATATCGACCTTGGGCTGGCCGAGGCCCGCGTGCTGGATCTGACACCGTTCAAGGCAGGTCCACGCACCCGCGCGATGGACGAGGCGTTCCTGTGAGGGCGCTGCTGGCCCGCGACCTGATGCTCTCGATCCGCGCGGGCGGCGGGTTCGGGCTTGGTCTCGCGTTCTTCCTGATCGTGACGGTTCTGGTGCCGTTCGGAGTGGGGCCGCAGACCGAATTGCTGTCGCGCATTGCGCCGGGGATTTTGTGGATCGGCGCCTTGCTGGCGTGTCTCTTGTCACTCGACCGTATCCTTGCGCTCGATTGGGAGGATGGCTCGCTCGACCTGCTCGCGACCGCGCCCTTGCCGGTGGAAAGCATCGTGACCGTCAAGGCGTTCGCCCATTGGATCACCACCGGCCTGCCGCTGGTGCTCGCCGCGCCGGTGCTTGGTGTGTTGCTCAGCCTGCCGCTGCCCGCGTTCAAATGGGTGCTGATCAGCCTTGCCGTCGGCACTCCGGCCCTCAGCGTGATCGGCACGTTCGGCGCGGCGCTGACCGTGGGGCTGAAGCGCGGCGGGTTGCTGATGTCCCTGCTGGTCCTGCCGCTCTATGTCCCGACGCTGATCTTTGGCGCCGAGGTGGCACGGCGCGGGGCAGAGGGGCTTTCGGTGCAGACGCCGCTGTTGCTTTTGGCCGGCATCAGCTTTGGCGTGATCGCGCTTTTGCCCTTTGCCAGCGCGGCGGTTTTGCGGATCAATCTGCGATAACACGGCCCATGCGATTTTTTGAATTGAAGGCCCGCCCAAAACGGCCTACCTGACCATCATGTCTTTGTGGGAATACGCAAATCCGGTAAAATTCATCCGCACCACCGACAAGGTGTTGCCGTGGATCTGGACTCTGGCCGGCATCTTTCTGTTTACCGGCCTGGTGTGGGGCTTCTTCTTCACGCCCGACGATTTCCGCCAGGGCTCGACCGTCAAGATCATCTACATTCATGTGCCCTCGGCGCTGATGGCGATCAACGCATGGATGATGATGCTCGTGGCCTCGCTCATCTGGATCGTGCGGCGGCACCATGTCTCGGCACTGGCGGCCCGCGCGGCGGCTCCGGTGGGCGCTGTAATGACGCTGATCGCGCTGGCGACGGGCGCATTCTGGGGCCAGCCGATGTGGGGCACATGGTGGGCGTGGGATCCGCGCCTGACCTCGTTCCTGATCCTGTTCCTGTTTTACCTCGGCTACATGGCCCTGTGGGAAGCGATCGAGAATGACGACACGGCGGCGGATCTGACCTCGATCCTGTGTCTGGTCGGATCGGTGTTTGCGGTGCTTAGCCGCTATGCGGTGAACTTCTGGAATCAGGGTCTGCACCAAGGCGCGACGCTCAGTCTGGACAAGGAAGAGAATATCTCGGATGTGTTCTGGTTTCCGCTTCTGGTGTGCATCGCGGGCTTTGTGCTGCTGTTCGTGGCCTTGGTGTTCCTGCGCACCCAAACCGAAATCCGCGCCCGCCGCACCCGTGCGCTGCTGGCGCGCGAAGGACAAGTCTGATGCCTGATCTTGGTAAATACGCCTTTGAAGTGCTGAGTTCCTACGGCGTGACGCTGCTCTTGCTTGGTGTGATCGTGATCGCCAGCCTGCGCCGCGCGCGCAAGGCACGGGCCGCGCTTGACGAGGTCGAAGCCAGGAGAGGTCAGCATGGCTAAAATCTCGCCTCTGATGGTCCTGCCGCCGCTGATTTTCGGTGCGTTCGCGGTGCTGGCCTATGTCGGAATGTTCAGGGATGATCCGCAAGGTCTGCCGTCGACCCGTGTGGGCCAGGCAGCACCCGAAATCACCACCGAGCCGCTGCCCGGTTATGCAGCATTCTCTCCCGACATGCTGAGCAACGGCGAGGTCACTCTGGTCAATTTCTGGGCCAGCTGGTGCCCGCCATGCCGGTTGGAACATCCAAAACTGCTTGAAATGCAGAGCGAGGGGATGCCGATCATCGGCGTCAACATTCGGGATCAGGTAAAGACTGCAAGCCAATACCTCGCCGATGACGGCAACCCGTTCGTTGCCGTACCGTTCGACCCCGCGGGCCGTACGTCGATCGACTGGGGCGTGACCGCGCCGCCCGAGACGTTCATCGTGGATGGGGACGGGACCGTGTTGTTCCGCTTTGCCGGGCCGCTGGTCGGCTCGGATTACGAACAGCGTTTTTTGCCAGAGCTGGAAAAGGCACTGGCAGACTAGGCCCGGTTCAGGGCAGTAGACCCAGCATCGGCTCCGGCGTTGCGGCAAGCACGCTAGCCCCTGCGATCAGCAAGAGTGCTGCGGTCTGTATCAAAGTCAGAAGTCTCATGTCTCAACCTGTAATTCTTTTTGTCTTTTAGGCAGAAGACATGCCCCTGATAGCGCTAGAAGCGAAGGGGTCAGGGTGTCACATGCGACAGGATGGAGCAGGACGGGACAGTTGCCGGAGCGCCGGACGAAAAAAGGCGGACCCTGCGGCCCGCCTTTTGATTTGGTTGAGACACCGCCGCTTATTCAGCCGCGATCTTGTCTTCGCTGGCAAGGTTGCGCAGGACGTAATGCAACACGCCGCCGTTTTCGATGTACTCGATCTCGACCGCTGTATCGATCCGGCATTTGAGCGTGATCTCTTTCTTGGAGCCGTCCGCCATCGTGATGGTGCAGGGCACCTCGGCCAACGGTTTGATGTCGTCCAGACCGTGGATCGACACGGTCTCTTCTCCCGTCAGCCCCAAGGACTTGCGTGTGTCGCCGCCGGTGAACTCGAACGGGATCACACCCATGCCCACAAGGTTGGAGCGGTGGATACGTTCGAAATTTTCGGCGATGACAGCTTTGACGCCCAGCAGAGCCGTGCCCTTGGCTGCCCAGTCACGCGACGAACCCGCGCCGTATTGTTCACCCCCGAAGATCACCAACGGAGTGCCCTGTTCCTGATAGGCCATTGCGGCATCGAAGATCGGCATCTGTTCGCCGTTCGGACCCTTGGTGTAGCCGCCTTCGACGTTGTCGAGCATTTCGTTGCGGATGCGGATGTTGGCGAAGGTGCCGCGCATCATCACCTCATGGTTGCCACGACGCGATCCGTAAGAGTTGAACTCGCGCACCGGAACCTGACGCTCGATCAGGTATTGCCCGGCAGGTGTCGATTCCTTGAACGATCCGGCAGGCGAGATGTGGTCGGTGGTGATCATGTCGCCCAAAAGCGCCAGAACCTTGGCGCCTTCGATGTTCTCGATCTCCTTCGTTTCCATGGTGATCCCCTGGAAATAAGGCGGGTTCTGAACATAGGTGGACGAGGGCGGCCAGTCATAGGTTTTCTGGTCCGTCGTCTCGACGTTCTGCCACTTTTCATCGCCCTTGAAGACATCGGCATATTTGCTCTGGAAGGCCTCGCGGGTGACGGTCTGCTCGACCAGTTCGGCGATTTCCTTCGTCGTCGGCCAGATGTCCTTGAGGAACACGTCGTTTCCGTCCTGATCCTGTCCCAGCGGCGCGGTGGTGATGTCGACATTCATGTCACCCACCAGCGCATAGGCCACCACCAGCGGCGGCGAGGCGAGGTAGTTGGCACGCACGTCCGGGCTGATGCGGCCTTCGAAGTTGCGGTTGCCCGACAATACCGAGACACCGATCAGATCGTAATCGCTGATCGCCTTGCTGATCGCCGGTTCCAGCGGACCGGAGTTACCGATGCAGGTGGTGCAGCCATAGCCCACGAGGTTGAAGCCAAGCGCATCAAGGTCTTTCTGAAGCTCTGCGGCCTCGAGATAGGCGCTGACCACCTGCGATCCCGGCGCCAGCGACGTCTTGACCCAAGGCTTGCGGGTGAGTCCCTTTTCATGCGCCTTGCGCGCCACAAGGCCCGCGCCGATCATCACATAGGGGTTCGATGTGTTGGTGCAGGACGTGATCGAGGCAATGACGATAGAGCCGTCATGCAACTGATAGCTGCCATCCTCGGTCGGCACATAGCCCCGCTTGTGGTGACCCTCGTCGCCCGGAATCTCGGTCGGCTCCGGCTGGCCGCCTTCGCCTTCCCAGCGGATCTCGGCGGTTTCGGTCGCGTCCTTACCGTCGCGAACGCCCTTGACGTATTCGACAAAGGCATCGGCGGCTTGATCGAGTGCAATATAGTCCTGCGGACGCTTGGGGCCGGAGATCGCGGGCACGATGGTGCCCATGTCCAGATGCAGCGTATCGGTGTAGACCGGCGCGTAATCCGCGTCGCGCCACAGGCCGTTTTCCTTGGCGTAGGCTTCGACCAGAGCGATGCGGTCCATATCCCGGCCCGTGGTCTTGAGATAGCGCAGGGTTTCGTCGTCAATCGGGAAGAAGCCGCAGGTCGCGCCATATTCCGGCGCCATGTTGGCGATGGTGGCCCGGTCCGCCAGCGGCAGGTTGTCCAGCCCCTTGCCGAAGAACTCCACGAATTTGCCGACCACGCCGCGCTCGCGCAGCATCTCGACCACCTTGAGCACGAGGTCGGTGCCGGTCGTGCCTTCCATCATCTCGCCGGTCAGTTCAAAACCGACAACTTCAGGAATCAGCATCGAGATCGGCTGGCCCAGCATTGCGGCCTCGGCCTCGATCCCGCCGACACCCCAGCCCAGAACAGCCGCGCCGTTGACCATCGTGGTGTGGCTGTCGGTGCCGACCAGCGTGTCAGGATAGGCAACCTGTTCGCCGCTCTGGTCCTCATCGGTCCAGACGGTCTGCGCCAGATATTCAAGGTTTACCTGATGGCAGATGCCGGTGCCGGGCGGGACAACGCGGAAGTTGTTGAACGCTTTCTGACCCCATTTGAGGAAGGTATAGCGCTCCATGTTGCGTTCGTATTCGCGGTCCACGTTCATCTGGAAGGCGCGCGGGTTGCCGAATTCGTCGATCATCACCGAGTGGTCGATGACCAGATCCACCGGGTTGAGCGGGTTGATCTTTTCCGCGTCGCCGCCAAGCGCCACGATCCCGTCGCGCATAGCCGCCAGATCGACCACGGCGGGCACGCCGGTGAAGTCCTGCATCAACACGCGGGCCGGGCGGTAGGCGATTTCACGCGGGTTCTTGCCGCCTTTCTCGCCCCAGGTGCCGAACGCCTTGATATCGTCGACGCTGACGGTCTTGCCATCCTCGAAGCGCAACATGTTCTCAAGCACCACCTTGAGGCAGGCCGGCAGGTTCGAGAACGACCCAAGCCCCGCTGCCTCGGCCGCAGGGATCGAATAATAGGCGACGGACGTGCCGTTGACCGTCAGTGTCTTGCGGGTCTTGGCTGTGTCCTGACCGACTGTAATGGGCATGACAGGGCTCCTCAAAGCTATGAATAACGGGGTATCTGCCTGCTATTTGCCCCAAGCCCCGCTGCCGATCAAGGGGGGTGCGACGATTTTGGTATACTATTGCACACAATTCTTCGGCATCCTCATTTTCACGGTTCTGACGCCGCGCTCTCGCAAAACCTTGATTGGTTATTTCAACGCCTCGGGGTTAGGTGTCCGATGGGGACGTTACGGAATGGATAGCAGCGGCATGATGAAGGCTCTGGCAGCAATGACGGCGGTGATACTTGGCATGAGCGGCACTCCGCTGCGCGCCGATGACACGCCGGTGGTGGTCGAACTCTTCACCTCGCAAGGCTGCTCGTCCTGCCCGGATGCCGACGAAATGCTGGCCCAACTGGGCGAGCGCGACAACGTCATCGCGCTGGCGCTGCATGTCGATTATTGGGATTACATCGGCTGGAAAGACAAGTTCGCCCATTCCGCATTTACCAAGCGGCAGAAGGGCTATGCGCGTGCGTTCAACAACCGCGCGATCTACACGCCGCAAATGGTGGTGAACGGCGTGTCCGACGTCGTGGGCAACCGGGCGATTGACGTGTCCGAAACGGTGCAGGAGCATCTTGTGAAAGGTCTGCCGGTGAATTTGGATGTGACACGCAACGGCGATACGTTGTCGATCAGCGCGCCGAGGACGCACGGCTTGGCCGACGCCGATATTTTCCTCATTCGTTATACACCCTCCGAGACGATTGACATTCCTCGCGGTGAAAACGCCGGTAAGTCCATTACCTACAGCCATATCGTCACCGAGTGGAGCGATGTGGGCGACTGGAACGGGACCAGCGCACTGTCCGCGTCTGTTCCGGTGGCGGGCGACGCGCCCGTGGTGGTGCTGGTTCAGGCCAAGAATCAGGGCCGCATCCTGGCCGCAGCGCGCTTGCGCTGACGGCGCGGTTTCCAGCGGCGATGTATCCAGAACCATTGTTCGGGGTTGGCGTGTATGCGCGCCTCAAGACGGCGTGTCACCTCGCGCATCATCTCGACAGGGTCGCCATGCGGCACGGGTTCCTCGAACACCGCCTCGAATGACACGCCGTCGGCCTGGCGGATGCCGAAAAACGGCACCAGCAACGCGCCGGTCTTGAGCGCGATATTCGCTACCGAGGTCAGCGTTGGCGCCGGTTGGCCCATGAAGTCGATCGGAACCCCGGCGCTGTCGTAGACATCAAACAGCAACACCCCCATGCCGCCTTCGCGGATATGCTTGATCAACCCCATCGTGCCGCGCCGACCCTGTTCGAACACCGGATCTGACAGGGCGTGCATGTTGGCGGCGTAATGGGCGTTGAAGAACGGATTCGACATCGGGCGATACAGCCCGCCGATCCGATAGCCGCGCGCTACGAGTGCCGCGCGGGGCGCTTCGAAATTGCCGAAATGCCCGGTGACGAACAAGACGGGTTGCCCCGCGGCCTCGGCGGCCTCGACCGCGGCAAGCCCGTCGCCGGTGACGGGCGCATCGCGCATTCGCTCCATCAGACCCGCGACATCGTAATTGTCGATCATCGTGCGCCCGGCATTGTCGGCCACCAGATCGGCCAGACGACGGCGCTCTTTTGTATCCATCTCCGGCCAGACATGCGCCAGATTGTCCATCGCGCGGGTGCGGTAGCCAGCAAGCGGCGACACCACATGGCGCACCAGGCGGCCGATCAGCCAGAGCCGTGCACGCACGGGCAGACGCAATGCGCCCCAGATCGCTGCGCGCAAGATCCGATCGGTCACCCAGTCGCGCCAGCCTCCGGCAGTGTGTTTTCGTTTCTTTTTCACTGGAACCAACATCTTGCGGCAAAGCGCCCTCGAGAGCGCTTGATACGCGATTTCGAAATCGCGTGTCAAAGCGCCTGTCCGACGACCGCTTGCAAGATCAAAGCGGGACGCTCTACATGTTGATGGACATACCCCAAAGGAGACTGCCGCATGAAGATAACCCAAAAGACCGTGGCCCTGATCACCGGCGGCGCCTCCGGCCTCGGCGCGGCGGCGGCGACTGCCCTGTCGCAGGCCGGTGCGCAGGTGGTCCTTCTCGACATGAACGCCGAGGCCGGCGCGGCGATGGCCGACACCCTTGGCGGGACATTCATTCAAACCGATGTCAGCGAACCCCAAAGCGTCGAGGCCGCGATTGACCAGATCAGAACGGCGCACGGTGCCTTGCACATCGCCGTCAACTGCGCCGGACTGGCGCCGGCTGCGAAAACGGTCTCCAAAGGCGCGCCGCATGATCCGGCGCTCTTTGCAAAGGTGATCGGTGTCAACCTGCTCGGCACCTTCAATGTCGCCTCGCAAGCCGCGACCTTGATGTCGGCCAACGAACCGCTGGACGAAGACGGTGCGCGCGGCGTGGTGATCAATACGGCGTCGGTCGCCGCATATGAGGGCCAGGTGGGGCAGGCGGCCTATGCTGCGTCCAAGGGTGGCGTAGTCGGTCTGACCTTGCCGATGGCACGCGATCTGGCCTCCTTGGGGATTCGGGTCTGCGCCATCGCGCCGGGATTGTTCAAGACGCCGATGCTCGAAGGTTTGCCGCAAGAGGTGCAGGACAGTCTTGGCGCGCAGGTGCCATTCCCGTCCCGGCTTGGCAATGCGGCGGAATACGCGCAACTGGTGCGGCATATCGTCGAGAATGCGATGTTGAATGGCGAAGTGATCCGCCTTGACGGTGCCATTCGCATGGCGCCGCGCTAGGTCAAGCCGAGTTGCAACTTCAGGAGCGCCGCGATGTCCTTTGACGCCCTCATCGTCAGCCACGGTCAACCCTCTGACCCGCAAGTCGGCGAGGCGGAAATTGCAGCACTCGCATCGGCGGTCGCGCGTCACGTACCCGAAGCGCGGATCGAAGGTGTCACGCTCGCTGCCGAAGGCCGGATCGAAGCGCTGAGCGCCCAGCGTCCCGGTGCATTGATCTATCCGATGTTCATGGCCGACGGCTGGTTCACCCAGGTTCAACTACCCAAACGGCTTTCGCCCGGAGTTGGCCCGCAACTTGTGAGTTTCGGCATGGACTGCACCTTGCCGATGCTGGCCGCACGGTGGGTGCGCGACATCTGCAAGCAACGCGGGTGTGACCCGTCTGATATCGACCTTGTCATCGCCGGACACGGTTCCGGCAAATCGCGCCGCGTCTCACAGGCCACGCAAGCCTTCGCGGATCGTGTCGAGGCGGAATTGCGCCCCAAATCCATCCGCTGCGGCTATGTCGAGGAAGCGCCATCGCTTGAAGAGGTGCTGCGCGGACTGGATGACACCGCGATCTGCCTGCCCTATTTCGCGGCCAGACGCGGGCATGTCCTTGACGATCTGCCCGAGGCCGTAGAGGCGGCAGGCTTTCCCGGCCTTGTGCTGGACCCGATTGGCCTGCACCCCGACGTGCCGAAAATGATCGCTGACGCGCTGTCATGGCGCGCGACGACAACCGATCCGACACGGTGTATCTGACGCGCGGCGTCGGTGTCGGTCGGGGAACATGGTAGGCCCGGCAGGACTTGAACCCGCAACCAAAGCGTTATGAGCGCTCTGCTCTAACCAATTGAGCTACAGGCCCGCCATGGGCGTTTCACTAGCAGACCGCCCGAGCGCGTCAAGAGGCAGACGGCACCGGGGCGATGGACTTGCGCGCGACGCTGCGCTAAGGGCTGCGCAACTTTCGAAGGGCGGCACAATGACGAACAAGCAAGACGGCATCACCTACGCTGATGCAGGCGTGGACATAGACGCGGGCAACGCGCTGGTAGAGCGGATCAAACCTGCCGCCAAACGCACGGCGCGTCCCGGCGTGATGTCGGGGCTCGGCGGGTTCGGCGCGCTGTTCGATCTGAAAGCGGCCGGGTATAGCGATCCGGTTCTGGTGGCAGCGACGGATGGCGTCGGGACCAAGCTGCGGATCGCGATTGATACCGGACACGTTGATGGCGTCGGCATCGACCTCGTGGCAATGTGCGTCAACGACTTGGTCTGTCAGGGTGCGGAGCCATTGTTTTTCCTGGACTATTTCGCGACCGGAAAACTCGATACCGACACCGCTGCGCGGGTGATCGAAGGTATCGCCGAGGGGTGCGCGCAATCCGGTTGCGCCCTTATCGGCGGGGAAACGGCCGAGATGCCGGGCATGTACCCGGCGGGCGATTTCGATCTGGCGGGCTTTGCCGTCGGCGCGATGGAGCGGGGAGCCGCGCTGCCCGATGGTGTGGCCGAGGGTGACGTTCTCCTGGGTCTTGGCTCGAACGGCGTGCACTCCAACGGCTACAGCCTCGTGCGCAAGCTTGTCGAGGTTTCCGGCCTTGGCTGGGATGCCGATTGCCCTTGGCAGGATGGCACCCTCGGTGCGGCGCTGCTCGCGCCGACACGGCTGTATGTGACACAAGCATTGGCCGCGATCCGCGAGGGTGGCGTGCATGCCTTGGCGCATATCACGGGCGGTGGAGTGACGGAAAACCTGCCACGCGTCCTGCCGGATGACCTGGGCGCCCAGATCGACCTGTCCTCCTGGGACTTGCCGCCCGTGTTCAATTGGTTGGCCAAGACCGGCGGCATGTCGGAAGCGGAACTGCTCAAGACGTTCAACTGCGGAATCGGCATGATCCTCGTGGTCGCGCCGGACCGCGCGCAGGTGCTCGTTTCGCGTCTGCGCGACGCCGGAGAAACCGTGACGCAGATCGGTTCGGTGACGGCAGGTCAGGGCGTTACCTATTCCGGCGCGCTTTTATGAGCAAACGCGTCGCGATCCTGATTTCGGGCGGCGGCTCCAACATGGTGTCGCTGGTTGACGACATGACAGACGACCATCCGGCGCGCCCGGTGCTCGTGCTGTCGAACCGGCCCGATGCCGGTGGGCTGGAAAAGGCCCGCGCGCGCAATATTCCCACCGCCGTCGTCGATCACCGCCGCTTCGGCAGCGACCGTGCGGCGTTCGAGGCCGCGCTGACCGACGTGCTTGAGCAGGCACGCCCCGATATCCTGTGCCTTGCCGGGTTCATGCGTGTTTTGACCGAAGGCTTTGTCAGCCGCTGGGAGGGGAAGGTGCTCAACATCCACCCGTCCTTGTTGCCAAAGTACAAAGGGTTGCACACCCATGCCCGCGCCATCGAGGCAGGCGATCCGGAGGCGGGCTGTTCGGTGCATGAGGTCACCGCAGAGCTTGACGGCGGGCGTGTGCTGGGACAGGCGCGGGTGCCGGTTTTGCCTGACGATACGGCAGCCACACTGGCGGCGCGGGTGCTGGTGAAAGAACATGCGCTTTACCCCGCCGTGCTGCGCCGCTTTGCCAGCGGAGACACATGCCGCAAGGATCTGCCCTAGCACGAACCGCGCCCGCTTTTCACCGGATCGGTTTCGGGTTAGTGACATTTTCTAATCTTTCAAAAACGAACGATCCCTTATGAAAACGATTAAGACGACGACTGATCTGGCCGAGTTTTGCAGCCGCGCCGCAGAGACGGATTATATCACCGTCGACACCGAATTCCTGCGCGAGCGGACCTATTATTCCAAACTCTGCCTGATCCAGTTGGCCTTTCGGGGCGACGGCGAAACCGATGCGGTGCTTGTCGATCCGCTGGCGGAGGACCTGTCGCTTGATCCGCTGCTTGATCTGTTTCGCGATCCCGACACCGTAAAGGTCTTTCATGCCGCGCGGCAGGATCTTGAAATCTTCTATATAGATCATGGCGTTATTCCGTATCCCTTGTTCGATTCCCAAGTCGCCGCGATGGTGGCCGGATTTGGCGAACAGGCGGGATACGAGACTCTGGTGCGCAAGATCGCCAAGCAACCTCTCGACAAATCCTCGCGCTTCACGGACTGGTCGCGGCGGCCCTTGTCCGACACCCAGAAAGCCTATGCTCTGGCCGATGTGACGCACCTGCGTCAGATTTACGAATTTTTGCGCAAGAAATTGTCCGATACCGGGCGCGACAAATGGGTCGAGGAGGAAATCGCCACGCTGATGGCGCCCGACACGTATGTCACCCATCCGGAAGACGCGTGGAAGCGGGTTAAAACCCGTTCCAACGCGCCACGCTTTCTAGCGATTGTTCAGGAACTTGCAAAATTCCGCGAAGCCTATGCTCAGGATCGCAACGTGCCACGCAGCCGCGTTTTCAAGGATGACGCGCTGGTTGAACTGGCCTCCACCAAGCCCAAGGATATGGGAGATCTGGGCAAATCGCGCCTTCTGCTGCGCGATGCCCGCAAAGGTGACATTGCCCAAGGCATCCTCGACGCCGTTCAGCGCGCGCAGGATTTGCCCAAGGAAAGATTGCCCGAGCCGGATACGAGCCGTCAATCGGCACAGGTCAACCCCGCGCTGGCCGATCTGTTGCGCGTCTTGCTCAAGGCCAAGACAGATGTCTCGGGCGTTGCTCCCAAACTGATTGCCTCGGCCGCCGATCTTGACGCGCTGGCCTCGGGCGAACGGGACGTTCCGGCGCTGAGTGGCTGGCGCCGAGAGGTCTTTGGCAAGGACGCTTTACGTCTGTGCGACGGGCAGGTCGGTTTGGCGGCAAAAGGCAAGCAGGTCCAGATCGTCGAGCTTTAGCCCTTAACGGCGGACCGTGCGCGCGGTGTTGGCCCCGCGCACCGTGATGGAGCGGATGCCGCGCAGGTCCTGATCGGTGATCCAGCGGGCCACCGTGACCTGACGCGCCAATGGTCCGGTGTTGCGCGGCCCCGCTTGCTGCAATGCGCGCATGTCGAACACCAACGTGCCCTTGGTACTGGCGGTCTCGTCAACCATCAGGCGGACATCGAACGGGCCGACGCGGCTTGCCTGTCCGGTCGCGCGGATGATCGCGCCGCCGGGGCGGCGTTCGATCAGCAACTCCGTGATGTCGGCAATCGGACGCCCTGCAAACGCGGCCGGCTGATTGCTGCGGAAAAGCGAGATGCGCCGCGCCGGAATCAGCGGGTTCGTCGCGCTTTCCGCCGGGTTCATCGCGGCAGGGTCGGGCTGGCTCGATCCGAACCAGTTGAGCGGGTTGAACCGCGATTCGCTGACGGCGCTACACCCGGTCAACGCCACTGTCGCCAGAATCACAATCATCGCGGATTTGCGCATGGTCCATCCCTTCGCCTGCCTTCTTTTGACGTAACCGATTGCGCGCGCGTTGAAAAGCGTCAAGCCCGGACTGGACGTTTGGCGCGTCTCTCCTTACGTGTCTGGCCAACACCCACGACTGATCGGAGACATCCATGGCCTGCGCCGCCTTTGAAGAAATCGTCGAGGATTTCGAGTTTCTTGAGGATTGGGAAGATCGCTATCGCATGGTGATCGAACTCGGCCGCGCGATGGAGCCGTTGCCCGAGGCGTTGAAGGTGCCTGCAACCAAGGTCGATGGATGCGCAAGCCAGGTTTGGCTGCACCCGCAAATGGACGGCGATCTGGTTCGCTTTGAGGGCGAAAGCGATGCGATGATCGTCAACGGTCTGATCGCGGTGCTGCGCAAGCTTTATGACGGTATTCCGGCGTCTGACGTGGTGGCGATTGACGCCCGCAACGAACTGGGACGGTTGGGGCTGAACGAGCATTTGTCCGCCCAACGCTCCAATGGGCTGCGCGCCATGATCGAGCGTCTTCAGGGGTTTGCGGCACAAAACCTGGCCTGACGTGGTTCCTGAGTCCGAACCGGCTAGGTGTTGCCGCTGCCGGTGAACCGCGCTGCATCGGCGGCCGCGCGGCGGATGGCATTCGATTTGTGGACTGTTTCCTGATACTCGGCCTCGGGGTCGCTGTCGTAAACGACACCGCCACCGGCCTGAATATAAAGCTTTTGGTCTTTGACCAGCGCGGTTCGCAGCGCGATGCACATGTCCATGTCGCCGCCTGCGCTGAAATATCCCACGGCGCCGCCATAGACTCCGCGCTTTTCCGGCTCAAGCTCGTCAATGATCTCCATCGCGCGCACCTTGGGGGCGCCGCTGACAGTGCCTGCCGGAAGACCGGCCAGAAGCGCGGACAGCGCGTCATGATCCTCGCTCAGTTCACCGACGACGTTCGAAACGATGTGCATCACATGGCTGTAGCGTTCGATGATGAATTTCTCGGTCGGGCGCACTGTTCCGATCTTGGCAACCCGGCCCACATCATTGCGCCCCAGATCAAGCAGCATGAGATGTTCGGCGCATTCCTTCGGGTCGCTCAGAAGATCGGCTTCCAAGGCGCGATCCTCGGCCTCGTTGGTGCCGCGCGGGCGCGTCCCGGCAATGGGTCGGATGGTGACTTCATCTCCAAAGACGCGCACCAGAATCTCCGGGCTGGCGCCGATCACCTGGAACCCGCCGAAGTTAAAGTAAAACATGAAGGGTGACGGATTAGTCCTTCGCAGTGAACGATAAAGCGCAAACGGAGGGAGTGGGAAATCCTGCGACCACCGTTGCGCCGGCACGACCTGAAAGATGTCACCTGCGCGAATGTAATCCTTTGCAGTGTCCACGGCCGCCTTGTAGCCGTCATGCGTGAAATTCGACACCGGAGGCGCGATTTCCGCCGCTTCGCCCATCTCGCGCGATTGTTGCGGCAAGGCGCGTTCCAGATCGCGCACGGCGTCCATGACGCGCTCTGCGGCCTGGGCGTAGGCGGCGCGCGCCGTCAGCCCGTCATTGACCCAGGCGGGTGACACCACGGTGACTTCGCCCTTGACCCCATCCAGCACCGCCAGGACCGAGGGGCGCATCATCACCGCATCGGGCAGGCCGAGCGGGTCGGGATTGACATTCGGCAGATGCTCGACCAGCCGGATCATGTCATACCCCAGATACCCGAACAGCCCCGCTGCGGATTGTGGCAGGTCGTCAGGCAGGTCGATCTTCGACTCTGCGATCAGCGCGCGCAATGCCGTGAGGGGATCGTCGGCCTGATCCTCGAACGCGTCTGGGTCGAACCGCGCGCTGCGGTTGATGCGCGATGTGGTTGCGTGGCACTGCCAGATCACATCGGGTTTCATCCCGATGATCGAGTAGCGGCCCCGCACCTCGCCACCGGTGACGCTTTCCAGCACGAATGCGTCTTTGGCAGCGTCCGTCAGTTTGAGCATCAGGGAAACCGGCGTATCAAGATCTGCCGCCAGCCTTGCATAGACGACCTGATTCTGGCCCGCGTCATAGGCGCGTGCAAAGCTGTCGAAATCGGGGGTCAAAGTGGCCATAAGCTATTGAATGTAGGCATGAACGGCGTTGATGGCCGATTGGTTGACCTGCACGCCGGCGCGTTGCTGCGCATCGATCGCGAAGGCGCGGAAAAGATCCTCGGCGACGCTGCCGGCAGCCTGATCCTGCAAGGCCTGCGCCAGCATCGCGATATCGGTGCTGTCGCGGTCCACCTCGGAGATGCCGTCAAGCCGAAGCACGAACACCTCGCCGGTTCCGGCAACCGCGCGCGCCGTGCCTTGCTCCATCTGGAATACGGTCTCCAGCAGGGTTGGCGGCAGATCGGTGATCTGCGCGTTGCGGCCAAGGCCGCTTTCCTGCGTCGGTGTCAGGCCTAGCGCTTCGAACGTGGCGCCGTCACTCAAGTCCGCGACCACGTCCTCGGCCCGCAGCATCAGTTGCTCGGTCTGGGCGCGGGTGTCCCACCCTTGGCGGACCTGATCGATCACGGCGTCAAGCGGTTGCGGCGCGGGGGGCTGAATGCCGTTGAGGCGCATCGCAAACACGCCGCCATCGCCAAGCTGCATGATTTCGGGGAAATCGCCCTCGTTCAACTCGGCCGCCGCTTCGCGGAACGCATCATAGGCGGCAATCTCGCCATCCGCTCCGGGGAACCAGTCGATCTGGCCCAGTTCGACATCGCTCGCCTGCGCCAGTTCCTCCAGCGTCGCTCCGGCGGCCATGTCATCATCCATCGTTTGCGCCATGGTCTCGATCACGCGGCGGGCGCGGTCGAGGGCCAGTTCGCCGCGCAGATCCGCGCGGGCGTCCTCGAAGCTGGTGCTTTGCGCATCAAGCACCGCGTTGACCCGGTAGAGCGCCGGGCCGAGGTTTGACGGCAACGGGCCGACCACATCGCCGGTGCTGGCGGAAAACACCGCTTCGGCGGCGTCGCCCAATGTATCCCGCGTCACATCGCCCATGTCGACATCTGCCAGTGTCAGGCCACGCTCGGTCACCAGCGCCTCGAAGGTGAGGTCGCCCGACAGGCGCTCCAGTGCGGCGCTGGCTGCGGCGTCATCGCTGAACACCAGTCGTTCGACGAGCCGGCGCTCTGGCAGGTTGAATTCGGCTGCCCGCTCATCATAGGCGGCGCGCAACGCCGTTTCGTCGACTTCGACGGTATCGACGATCATTTCCGGCGTGATCCACGCATAGGTGATGTCGCGCAGCTCTGGCAGGGTGTAATTCTGGATATTCTCGTTGTAATAGGCTTGCAGTTCGGCTTCCGATGGCTCGGGCAGTCCGGTTTGCAAATCCGATCCGGTCAGGCGGGCCCAGGTGAAATCGCGGGTTTCTCCGGTATAAGCCAGCAGCGTGTCCACATAGGTGTCAGGCAGCGCGTTGCCCGAAACAAGCGCGCTTTGCAGGATGGTGCGGGCGGTGTCGTCGCGCAGGCGTTCTTCGAATTCGGCTTCGCTCAGACCCTGATTGCGCAAAGCAAACCGATACGCTTCGCGGTTGAAGCTGCCATCTGCACCTTGGAATGAGGGCACCTGCAAAAGCTGTTCGGCCACCACCTCGTCGCCCACCGACAGCCCGATCTTGCCCGCCTCGTTGTCGAGCGCGCGCGCGGTGACGAGTTGCGCCAGAACCTGGCGATCAAGTCCGAGGGATTGCGCCTCGGAGATGGGAATCGTGCGGCCTGCTTGCGCCGCGAAGGCGTTGATTTCGTTGCGCAGCGCCAGGACATAGGCGTCGGTCGTGATCTCTTCATCGCCCACGGTGGCCACACTGCGCGCCGATCCGGTGAGGCTTGTCGCGCCAAAGCCCGCAAGCCCCACGAACAACAGGCCCATGAGCACCCAAATCAGGGTTTTCGACAGCTTTCCTTTGCCCATCGCCATGCAATTGTCGCCTCTTCCTAGTGCCGGTTCTGCGGTTGTGTCTACGCGGCAGGATCGGGGCTCGCAAGGGGCCAGTCGAGGGTTGCAAGACGTGTGAACAGGGCCGCGATCCCGACGCGGTCAACATTGGCAAACGCGACACGGAACTGGCGGTGACCCGCCGGATCGTCCATGGGTGCGAACATGGTGCCGGGCAGGGCCAGCACCCCGATCTCGCGCACCAGCTTCGGGGCGAGGGTGGCGCTGCTTTCGGCGAACGGATGCTCCAGATAGGCAAAATACGCGCCACACCCCATCAGCCGCCAGCCCTTATCCGCGATCATCGGCATCGCCTCGTAGATCGCTGCGCGCCGGTCGAGGATTTCGCGGCGTTCATCGGCCAGCCAGCCGGATAGATTCTGCAATCCCCAAAGGGCCGCGATCTGCCCCAGTTGCGGCGCGCAGATCGCAACCGTGTCGAGGAATTTCTCCACCTCGTCCAGAAGGCGCGCGTTGGCGATGATCGCGCCAACGCGGTGGCCGGTCAGGCGATAGGCCTTGGAAAAGGAATAGAGCTGGATCAGCGTGTCGTCCCATACGGGATCGGACAGCAGCGTATGTGGCGGTGCGGTGCGGCTGTCGAAATCGCGGTAGGTTTCGTCGATGATCAGTTTGATGCCCTGTGCGCGTGCCAGCGCGAAAAACGCGGCCAGTGTGTCTGCGGGATATTCCACGCCGCCGGGATTGTTCGGAGTGACCAGAACGATTGCGCGGGTTTTCGACGTGATCAGCGCCTGCGCCGCACCTGCGTCGGGGATCAGATCGTCGCCGGTGGGCAGGGCCACCGCGGAAACACCCGACATGTCGAGCCACATCTTGTGGTTGAAGTACCAGGGCGTCGGCAGGATCACCTCGTCACCCTCGGTGCAGAGCGCGGTGATCGTGGCCGCAAACGCCTGGTTGCAACCCGAGGTGATCGCCACCTGATCCGGCGTCGCGGTGCCGCCGTAATGCGCCGACCATTGCGCCGCGAGTTCTTCGCGCAATGCTGGCAGACCAAGAACGGGACCGTAAAGATGGGTCTGCGTGGCGTGCAGCGCCTCTGCCATCGCCGCGCGCATGGCTGGCGGCGGCGGCTCGACCGGGGCGGCCTGACTGACATTGATCAAGGGCATGTCATCGGGCAGCGTCACGCCGTCAAGCCAGCGGCGCGCCTCGGGGACGGGCGGGGCAAAGGTGGATCGGGTGCGCGTGGTCATGGTCGGTCTTTCCACAATTGCGGGCTAAAGGGGCGCTGCCCCTCTTGGCCTTTGGCCAATTTACCCCGAGGTATTTCGGGCCCAAAGAAACCCGATCAGTCGGTGCCGCGATAGGGCTGGACGTATTGCAGGGCCATATCCCACGGAAAGAAAATCCAGGTGTCCTGGCTTACTTCGGTGATGAAGCTGTTGACCTGTGGCTTGCCGCTCGGCTTGGCGTAGACGGTGGCGATATGGGCTTTGGGCATATGTTGGCGCACCACCTCGATGGTGCGGCCGGTGTCGACCAGATCGTCGACCACCAGAACGCCGGTGCCGTCGCCGACGACGGTCATATCGGGGGATTTGATCACCTTGGGCTGGGATTGTGCCTGATGGTTGTAGCTCTTGACGCTGATCGTATCGACAACGCGGACGTCGAGTTCGCGCGCCACGATCATTGCCGGGGCCATGCCGCCGCGGGTGATCGCAACCACAGCGCGCCATGCGCCATCATCCGGGCCTTCTCCGTCAAGCCGCCAGGCGAGCGCGCGCGCGTCGCGGTGCAGCTGGTCCCAGCTGACGTGGAAGCCTTTTTCGTGGGGCAGGCGGTCTGACATGGAGGTCTCCTTGGGTCAGTGTGGCTCAGGTGGCAATCCGCAATGCCATTCCGCCGAGCAGGACGGCGGCGGCGCGATCGACGATGGATTTGCATCGGCTGTATAGCGCGCGCACAGCGGGCATGGCGAGGCCGATGCTCAGCAGAATGTAAAATGCAGCTTCAAGCGCGAGGTGGTTGGCGAGGACAAGCACCGCGTCGCTGCCCTTCGGCATCGTCGGAAAGACCGCTGTGAAGATCGCGGCGATGAACACCACGGCCTTGGGATTGGCAAGGTTGGTCACGAAACCGAGGCGGAAACCCGAAAGCCCTTTCGGAGCGTCGGCATTCGCGGGTGTATCGGCACCACTCCAGAGGCGATAGGCGAACCATGCAAGATACAGCCCGCCGGCGATCTTGAGCGCGAGATAGGCCCAGGGCGCCACCGCGAATATCGCGGTGAGCCCGAGCACGGCCAGCAAGCTCCAGACCAGCGCGCCGCAGGCAAGACCCAGCCCGCACATCAGACCGTCGCGTTGTCCGTTGCCCAAGGTGGCGCGCAGCATCGCGACGAATGCCGGACCTGGAGAGACAAGCGCACCGAGAATGGCGACGTTGAAGGCAAGGAGCGCGGCTGTTGTCACGGGGCTCTATTCCTTGGACATATCCGGCGCATCGACGGCTTTCATGCCAACTACGTGGTATCCGGCATCGACGTGATGCGTCTCTCCGGTCACGCCGGACCCAAGGTCGGACAAAAGATAGAGCGCCGACTTTCCGACGTCGTCGATATCCACGTTGCGACGCAGCGGCGAGTTGTATTCGTTCCATTTCATGATGTAGCGGAAATCCCCGATGCCGGACGCGGCGAGCGTCTTGATCGGACCGGCGGAAATCGCGTTGACCCGGATGCCGTCCTTGCCCAGATCCTCGGCCAGATAGCGCACGGAGCTTTCCAGTGCCGCCTTCGCCACGCCCATCACATTATAATGGGGCATGATCCGTTCGGCGCCGTAATAGGTCATGGTGAGTGCTGCGCCGCCATTCGTCATCATCTTTTCGGCGCGCTGCATCACGGCGGTGAAGGAATAGACCGAGATATCCATCGTCATGGTGAAATTGTCGCGTGTGGTGTCCACGTAGCGGCCGCGCAATTCGCTCTTGTCGGAAAAGCCGATGGCGTGGACGATGAAATCCAGGGAATCCCAACGCTCCTTGAGTCCCTGAAACAGCGAGTCGATCGATTCTTCGCTGCTGACGTCACAGGGCAGAACGATGTCCGAGCCGAGTTTCGCGGCCAACGGGGCGACGCGTTTCTTCAGGGCGTCTCCCTGATAGGAGAATGCCAGTTCGGCACCCGCTTCGCCCAGGGCGCGTGCAATGCCCCATGCGATGGATTTGTCATTGGCCAGCCCCATGATAAGCCCGCGCTTTCCGGCCATAATCTTGTTCTGCATGGCGTGCCGCCCTTTCCCGATATGTATTCTCTTCGTTTAGGCGAAGGTTGCAGTTCGGGCAAGGCTCGGATTCCGGCGGAATTTTGCGCGTATGTGCGTTGCAACAAAGAACAGTTGGACAGTTTGAACGACTATCCGATAGAGGCAAGTGCTGCCTAGGAGACCAGAATGAGCGATCGCACAGGAATATTTGCGGGTGAAGACCCCTTCCGGATTGCCCGCGCGTGGCTGAAGGACGCTGAGTCTTCGGAGGTCAACGACCCGAACGCGATCGCGCTGTCAACGGTCGATGCCGATGGCATGCCCAATGTGCGCATGGTGCTGCTCAAGGAGATCGAGGAGGATGCCTTTGTCTTTTATACGAACTACGAGAGCCGGAAGGCGCAGGAAATCGAGTCGTCCGGCAAAGCGGCGTTCGTGATGCACTGGAAATCGCTGCATCGCCAAATCCGGGTGCGGGGGACTGTGACGCGCGAAGATGGGGAAAAGGCCGATGCCTATTACGCGTCACGGTCACTGAAAAGCCGTCTGGGTGCGTGGGCATCGAAGCAGTCACAGCCGCTTGAGTCGCGCTCCAAGTTGATGGCCGAAGTGGCGCGGGTGACGGCGAAGCATGGGACTCATCCGGCGCGGCCGCCGTTCTGGGGCGGTTACCGGATCGCTCCGACGGAGATCGAGTTCTGGGCGGATGGGACGTTTCGATTGCACGACCGGTTTCGTTGGTCATGGGAGCCAAAAAAGAAGTCGTGGATAATCAGCAGATTAAATCCATGACCGTCACGTCACGTGAATTGCAGCTCTTGTTTTCGGGCATATTTTCATATGTCTTGAGCGGCAGTGCAGGTTTTAGTCGCCATGATGGAAGGCGGTAATCAGATGTTTGATAGCAACGCGGAACAGTCGCAAAAAGTGGATGCGCGTGTTTCGGGACATGTAAAATGGTTCGATCCGGCGAAGGGATTCGGGTTTCTGGTGTCCGACGAGGGCGGCCCGGATATCCTGCTGCACGCAAACGTGTTGCGGAACTTCGGTCAGGGGTCTGTCGCCGATGGCGCGCGGGTCGATGTCGACGTTCAGAAAACGGATCGGGGCCTTCAGGCAATCACGATCAGGGCGATTACCCCGCCCAACCCGGACGACATTGCCCCGCTTGAGGATTTCAGCGGCGTGACGCCCGAGGAAATCGCGGCCGCGCCATTGGCGCCTGCGCGCGTCAAGTGGTTTGACAAGGCCAAGGGATTTGGCTTTGCCAATATCTATGGGCGCGCCGAAGACATCTTTATCCATGTCGAGGTCTTGCGCCGATCCGGGCTTTCGGATTTGTTTCCCGGCGAAGCCCTGGCGTTGCGTGCCATCGAAAGCGCACGCGGGCTGATGGCGGTAGAGGTGTTCGCATGGGAAGCCGGATTGGCCTGAGCCTTGTATTCGCGATGGCCTGCTCGCAGGCGGTCGCAATGGAAGCCTGCCGTGACGATACCGTATTCATGCGCGGCGATTGGGGCAGTGCCCGAATCGCGACGGATGTCGCTGATACCACCGAGTTGCGCAGTCGCGGCCTGATGTTCGTCGAGTCGATGCCGACCATGCAGGGGATGCTGTTTGTCTATGACAGCGCGCGCCCCGTCACGTTCTGGATGAAGAACACGCTTATTCCCTTGGATATGATCTTTGCCGACGACGCGGGCGTCGTGCAGCGGGTGCATGAAAATGCGGTGCCGGGCGATCTGACGGCGATTTCCGGCGGCAGTGACATCCAGTTCGTTTTGGAGCTTAACGCCGGTATGGCGAGGCGACTCGGGGTCGACGTTGGCACCGAGTTGCGCCATCCGGCCATCCCGGACGATGTCGCAGCATGGCCGTGTGAAGGTGACAAAAAACCGCTTTCCAAATCGGACGACGACCGCTAAACGACGCCTCAGTCGGGGCGTAGCGCAGCCTGGTAGCGCGACGGTTTTGGGTACCGTAGGTCGCAAGTTCGAATCTTGCCGTCCCGACCATTCATAAAAAACATGTCACTCGCACAATCCTTTTCACCGGTATGTCCGGTGAGGGTTGATTGTGTGCATAGTGCCACAGCAGTTCCAACACGCAAATGCGAATCCTCTGACTGCTGTCGCACGGTTCCGCCGCCCCAATGGCTTGAGGTGCCTGTTGAAATCCTGTGGATAACTCGCTGGTCGGGCGAACACTTTTTGCCCGCAGGTTATCCACAGACCTATACACGGCCCGTCCACATGTGAATCACCACCCCTTGTGTCCCGATTGCCGGTCAACCCAAAATCTATGTTCAAATTCGTGAAAAAAGCGTTGACGCGATGGCAGAAGATACGCCAATTTGTGCAGGCCGATACGGACACACACAA
Source organism: Marivita sp. S2033 (assembly GCF_046592965.1). NCBI lineage: Bacteria > Pseudomonadati > Pseudomonadota > Alphaproteobacteria > Rhodobacterales > Roseobacteraceae > Marivita > Marivita sp. S2033. The sequence goes on along the minus strand of NZ_JBISBV010000003.1, from coordinate 160,020 downwards.
GATATAGTGTTTGATCGGCCGAGGGACGAACACACCAAGTTTCGAACGTCATCGTTTGCATCCGCGCGATTTAGCGCGTGGATGGCGTGTGCCTGCGTCTCTGTCGGCCATTTAGGGCCATTGGTTGGGGTTGAATTAGAAATGAGAACGGCACGATGAAAATAGAGCGGAAATTTACCAAGGCAGGCCAAGACGCATATGCGGGGATCGAGTTCGTCTCGACCACCTCCGAGATCCGCAATCCCGACGGAACGATTGTCTTCCATCTCGACAATGTCGAGGTTCCTGCCAGCTGGAGCCAGGTCGCCAGCGATGTCATCGCGCAGAAGTATTTCCGCAAGGCCGGGGTGCCTGACGAGCTGAAGAAGATCGAGGAAAACGACGTCCCGAGCTTCCTGTGGCGCAGCAAACCGGCCTCCGCCAAGACCGAAACCACAGGAGAGACCTCCTCCAAGCAGGTCTTTGATCGTCTGGCCGGCGCCTGGACCTATTGGGGCTGGAAGGGCGGTTATTTCACCACCGAAGAGGACGCGCAGGCCTATTTCGACGAGATGCGCCACATGCTGGCGACCCAGATGGCCGCGCCCAACTCCCCGCAATGGTTCAACACCGGCCTGCATTGGGCCTATGGCATCGACGGTCCGGGGCAGGGCCACTTCTATGTCGATTACAAGACCGGCAAGCTCACGAAATCCACCTCCGCCTACGAGCATCCGCAACCGCACGCGTGTTTCATCCAGTCCGTTGCCGACGATCTGGTGGGCGAGGGCGGCATCATGGACCTCTGGGTGCGCGAGGCGCGTCTGTTCAAGTATGGCTCCGGCACCGGCACCAACTTCTCCAGCCTGCGCGCGGCGAATGAGCCGCTGTCGGGCGGCGGCAAATCGTCGGGCCTGATGGGCTTTCTCAAGATCGGCGACCGCGCGGCGGGCGCGATCAAGTCGGGCGGCACCACACGTCGCGCGGCCAAGATGGTGATCTGCGATGCCGACCACCCGGACATTCAGGAATTCATCAACTGGAAGGTCAAGGAAGAGCAGAAGGTCGCTTCCATTGTCGCCGGATCGAAGATGCACGAGAAGATGCTGAACGCGATCTTTGCGGCCATCGGCACATGGGACGGCGCGGAAGAAGACGCCTATGATCCCAAGAAGAACGACGCCCTGAAAGGCGCGATCCGGGCAGCCAAGCAGGTGATGATCCCCGAGACCTACATCAAGCGCGTGCTCGATTACGCGCGGCAGGGCTATGCGACCATCGAATTCCCGACCTATGACACCGATTGGGACTCCGAGGCCTATGCGTCGGTCTCGGGCCAGAACTCCAACAACTCCATCCGCGTCACCAACGCCTTTCTGCAAGCGGTCAAGGACGACGCAGATTGGGAGCTGATCCGCCGCACCGATGGCAGCGTCGCCAAGACGATCAAGGCGCGCGACCTGTGGGAAGACGTGGGCCACGCCGCATGGGCCTGCGCCGATCCGGGCATCCAGTTCCACACCACCGTCAACGAATGGCACACCTGCCCGGCGGATGGCGAGATTCGCGGCTCCAACCCATGCTCGGAATACATGTTCCTCGATGACACGGCCTGTAACCTCGCGTCCATGAACCTGCTGACCTTCCTCAAGGACGGTGTGTTTCAGTCCGAGGACTACATGCATGCCACGCGCCTCTGGACGCTGACGCTGGAAATCAGCGTGATGATGGCGCAGTTTCCGTCGAAGGAGATCGCGCAGCGCTCCTTTGACTTCCGCACGCTGGGTCTGGGCTATGCCAATATCGGCGGCCTGCTGATGAACATGGGCTATTCCTATGACAGCGACGAGGGCCGCGCGCTGTGTGGCGCACTGACCGCTGTGATGACGGGTGTCTCCTATGCCACATCGGCCGAGATCGCCGGAGAGCTGGGTGCTTTTGCCGGCTACAAGAAAAACCGCGAGCACATGCTGCGGGTGATCCGCAATCACCGCAACGCCGCCTATGGCAAGACCGATGGCTATGAGGCGCTGTCGGTCAAGCCGGTCGCGCTGGATCACGGCAACTGCCCCGATCCGACGTTGGTCGAACTGGCCAAATCGAGCTGGGACGAAGCGCTGCGCCTTGGCGAAAAGCACGGCTACCGCAACGCACAGTCCACCGTGATCGCGCCCACCGGCACCATCGGTCTGGTGATGGATTGCGACACCACCGGGATCGAGCCGGACTTTGCGCTGGTGAAATTCAAGAAGCTGGCGGGCGGCGGCTATTTCAAGATCATCAACCAGTCGGTTCCTGCCGCGCTTGAAAAGCTCGGGTACGGCTCGGCGCAGATCGAAGAGATCGTGGCCTATGCCGTCGGTCACGGCTCCATCGGCAACGCGCCGGGCATCAACCATACGTCGCTGGTGGGCCACGGCTTTGGACCGGCCCAACTGCAAAAAGTCGATGGCGCGCTGGCGGCGGCATTCGACATCCGCTTCGTCTTCAACCAGTGGACGCTGGGCGAGGAATTCTGCCGCGAGGTGCTGGGCATCCCGGCCGAAAAACTCAACGATCCGGCCTTCGACCTGCTGCGCCACCTGGGCTACAGCAAGGCCCAGATCGACGCCGCGAACGATCATGTCTGCGGAACCATGACGCTGGAAGGCGCACCGCATCTGAAGGACGAGCATCTGTCGATCTTTGATTGTGCCAATCCCTGCGGCAAGAAGGGTAAGCGCTATCTCTCGGTCAACAGCCACATCACCATGATGGCAGCGGCGCAAAGCTTCATCTCGGGCGCGATCTCCAAGACGATCAACATGCCCAATGACGCCACCATCGAGGATTGCCAGAACGCCTATGAGCTGAGCTGGTCGCTCGGCACCAAGGCCAACGCGCTTTACCGCGACGGCTCCAAACTGTCGCAACCTCTGGCAGCCGCGCTGGTCGAGGACGAGGACGCGGCAGAGGTGCTGGAATCCGGTTCCATGCACGAAAAGGCGCAGGTTCTGGCGGAAAAGATTGTCGAGAAGATCGTCATCAAGGAGGTCGCGCAGCAGCGTGAGAAAATGCCGGAGCGACGCAAGGGCTATACCCAGAAGGCCATCATCGGCGGCCATAAGGTCTACCTGCGCACCGGCGAGTATGCCGATGGCCAGCTTGGCGAAATTTTCATCGACATGCACAAGGAAGGCGCCGGCTTCCGCGCGATGATGAACAACTTCGCCATCGCCGTGTCGGTCGGTCTGCAATACGGTGTGCCGCTGGAAGAGTTCGTGGACGCCTTTACCTTCACCAAGTTCGAACCGGCGGGCATGGTGCAGGGTAATGACAGCATCAAGAACGCGACCTCGATCCTCGATTACATCTTCCGCGAACTGGCCGTGTCCTATCTCGACCGCACCGACCTGGCGCATGTCAAACCGGAAGGTGCTTCCTTCGATGATATCGGACGCGGCGAGGAAGAGGGCGTTTCCAACGTCAAGGAACTGTCGGAAACGGCCGCGTCACGCTCGCTCGAAGTGCTCAAGCAGATCAGCTCCACCGGCTACCTGCGCAAGCGGATGCCGCAGGAATTGGTGGTGTTGCAAGGTGGCCAGTCCGGTGCGGTAGCCGTTGGCGGTGACCCGGTCTCGGCGCTGAGCACGCTGGTTCCTGAAACCACGTTCGTCGCCACCTCGATGACCCGAACCACCAGCGCCACCGCCATGACCGCCGTCACCCGCGCCAAGATGCAAGGCTATGAGGGCGAAGCCTGCGGCGATTGCGGCAACTACACGCTGGTGCGCAACGGCACCTGCATGAAGTGCAACACCTGTGGCGGAACGAGCGGGTGTAGCTGAGATCGGAGAGACCTGTCGATCATGCATGAGAGATTTGGGGCGGGTGCGCTCGCCCTGAACGCCAATCAGGCCGCAGGCAGAAAACAAACCGAGCGGTGAACCAACAGAGCCTGATTTGCGAACCTTGCGGGCGTCCCTTTGGGCGCCCGTTTTTCTTCACAGAAATACGCTGTGGGTTCGATGGCTGACCAGGCGTCCCACCCACACGCAGGGCCAGGGTCTATTCGGCAGCGATGCTGAGATGTTGATTTGCAGTGCGCCGGCGTGCCTCGAAATCTATCCGTCTCATCGCATCAAGCGCGTTCAAACGCGTTCTCATGCGCCGATACCGCCCATCGATCAGATCACGCACGATCGGGGTCAGGAGACCTTTTCGCTTCATCTGTGACGCCAACTGGTGGCCACAGCCTGGCAGGATGAAGTGCGATACTCCATTGGCCATGGGAAACCGCAGCGCATGGACAAGTTCGCTTTCATCGCTGCCGTGGAGGATGAAATACTTGGTGCGATCGGGGCGAAACGTATCCGCACGCGGATAATGGACCGTTTCGATCCGCTTTCTGAAATACCGCCACCGCGTTTCCTCGGGCACCTCGTTTGGCAGGATCGAATACTGCGGCGTGAGCGCGAACACAGCGTCAAATGCCACGTCCCTGGATAGCGCAAGGGCCATAAAGCCGCCCATGGAATTGCCAAGGCCAACCACGCTCACGGCACCGATGTCATCGCGTATCGCGTCGATGGCAGACCGTATGATCGCGGCGATGCCTGTCCCATTCAGCCAAGACCGGGATCGATCGGTCACGAAAAGCACGTGGTTCCTGCCATTGTCTGAAGCGCTCGAAAAGAACTCGATCGGAGGTTCTTCGGATCGCACCCGTCCGACACCCGAAAAACTCACCACAAGCCTTTTGCTGTCCCCGGGCACGTAACGGATACGCAAGGGACCTTCGTCCAGCACAAGAACGGGTGATGTACGGTACATAAATTCGGTCGTTCCCAAGCGGCGAAACACATCAATGGATTAGCGCCTTAGAAAGGGTCGAAATTATGATACCTTTGCGTTGAATTTCCTACCATTTCGCGGCCGCAACGCCGTGCCGATACACGGTCACCGCAAGCGGCAAGTGCGCACGATAGTCTCTGGACTGCGCGCGACAATCTAGGAAGGGATCGGCTTTGGCGCCACGGCGTCCAAAAGCCAAAATCTCAAGAAATCTGGTTTCTTGGGGGATTTTTGGCTCCGGCGGTAGGGATCGAACCTACGACCAATTGATTAACAGTCAACTGCTCTACCGCTGAGCTACGCCGGAACACGAGGCGGGGTTTAGCAACAGTGGTGGGGCGCGTCCAGAGGGTTTGGCAAAAAAATGCGCCTATTTGTGACAAAGTTCAAAGCATGCCTCTGCGGTCAGCTGGCCATCGGGAATAACCGTTTTTTTGCGATAAAGATCAATCATATGCGCAAGGATATTCCGTGTCGCGGCGCGCATCAGAGTAGGGGGCGTGTCGGTGTAGATGCGCCTGGCCAGATCGGCGCAGGTTGCAGGGCCGTCGCGCAGGGCGGACAGGAGCGCGGCTTCGCGCGAGTGGCGGTGCGCGATCAGCCAGTCGAGCCGGGACGCGGGATCGGTGATCGGCGCGCCGTGGCCCGAGTGGAGCACGGACCAAATTCCACTCTGCACACGGCGGCACGAATGCATGAAATCGGTGAGATCGCCGTCGGGCGGAGAGACCAGTGAACTGGCCCAGCCCATGACGAGATCGCCGCAAAAAAGCGTGTCATTCCAGCCAAAACACATATGATTTCCGAAATGCCCGGGCGTGTGCAGCGCCTGCACGCTCCATTCCGCGCCGTGGATCTCTGCGCCGTCATGCAGTTCGACATCGGGCTGGAACCCGAGATCGACGCCTTCGCCACCGCGCATCAGGCCGTGATTGGCGAGATCTTGCATCAGCTCGCTGCGCCCGCCAAGCGCGCCTGAAAAGGCATAGACCGGCGCGGCGGTCTGGCGCGAAAGCGGACGTGCAAGCGCGGAATGGTCGAGATGCGCGTGAGTGACGAAAATCGCCGACACTTTGGCCGCGCCAACCGCGCTGAGGATCGCGTCGAGATGGGTTTCGTCGTCCGGACCGGGGTCGATGATCGCGATGTCGGACGTGCCCAGCAGATAGGTGTTGGTGCCGCGAAATGTCATCGGCGACGGGTTCGGCGCAAGGATGCGGCGCAGGCCCGGCGACACTATGTCGGGCACGCCTGGAATCGGCCGGAACTCGGGTTGGGGATCGTTCTGCATGGCGCCGACAGCATCAGGCTGCGCCGTGATTTGCAACCTCTTGATGACGGGTCATTCCGTTTTGTCAGGCAGTGCAGTAGCGTGGCGGCATGAATTTTGACTGGCTCAAACGCTACATGCCTCGCGGGCTTTACGGTCGCGCCGCGCTGATCCTGATTCTGCCGGTGGTGACGTTGCAACTTGTCGTGTCGGTGGTGTTCATCCAGCGGCATTTCGAGGGCGTCACCGAACAGATGAGCGTCGAGCTTGCGCGCGAGATCAATGCCGCGCTCGATGATGAGTGGGTCGATGAACCGGCATTGGCGCGCGCCTTGCGGCTGGATTTCCTGGACACCTCTGCCGAAGACATGCCGGCGCAAAATTTGCGCCGATGGTATGATTTCTCCGGCATCGTCGTGACGCGCACGCTGGAACGCGACGTCGAGGGATTTCAGCGTCTCCATCTGGTGGATGATCACACGGTGTACGTATGGGTCCGGCGGGATGATCAGCCGTTGGTGAAGATCGAGTTCAATCGCGAACGCGCGTCGGCGTCGAATCCGCATCAACTGCTGGTCAACATGGTGGTCTTCGGCGCGCTGATGACATTGATCGCGTATATGTACATGCGCAACCAACTGCGTCCGATCACCCGTCTGTCCGAGGCTGCCGAAGCCTTCGGCCGCGGTCGGCATGTGCCTTACTCGCCTTCGGGCGCGGTCGAGGTCCGCTCGGCCGGGCACGCGTTTCTGGAAATGCGCTCGCGGATCGAGCGGCAGATCGAGCAGCGCACCATGATGTTGTCCGGGGTCAGTCACGACCTGCGCACGCCGCTGACCCGCTTGCGGCTGGGCGTTTCGATGCTGGAGGACGAGGACCGAGAACCGCTTGAGCGTGACATTGACGATATGCAAAGGCTCATCGATGCGTTTCTCGAATTCGCGCGAGGCAATTCGGACGGCACGCCCGCCGAACCGACCAGGGTGCCGGATTTCGTGCAAGACATTGTTTCCATATGCCAACGCGCCGGTATGGCGGTCGAGCTTGGGGAGATCCGGGGGCAGGGCGAAGTGATGCTGCGGCGCACCGCGATGCGGCGCGCGATCGAAAACCTGATCGGCAACGCCGTGCGCTATGGAACGCGGTGCGAGGTGTCCGTGTCGCTGACCGAAAAATCGCTGCGCATTCGGGTCGAAGACAACGGCCCCGGCATTGCGCCCGAGCACCGCGACACAGCCTTGCGCCCGTTTGTCCGCCTTGATCCGGCGCGCAATCAGGACAAGGGTTCGGGTGTCGGATTGGGGCTGGCCATCGCCGCAGACATCGCCCGCGTTCACGGTGGTGTTCTGCGTCTTGGCGAAAGCCAGGCCTTGGGAGGATTGTGCGCCGACATCGTGATTGCGCGTTGAGCGCAGGGCGAACGAACGCGCCGGTCAGTGTCCTGTTGGTCCGTCGGCCCGTGCCGTCTGAGCAAGCAAAACCGCCTGTGTGCGACTGTGTACGTCAAGTTTTCGAAGAATGGCCGTGACATGTGTTTTCACCGTCGTTTCGGCGATCGACAGATCAAATGCAATCTGCTTATTCAACTTGCCTTGGCAAATCAAATCAAGGATGCGCGCTTGTTGCGGCGTCAATGACGCGAGGCGCCCGGCGGCCTCTGTCTCATCGAGTACGCTAGCGGATGGAAACGCGTGTCCCACGCACAGGCGTTCGATTTCCGCGCGGATCTCGGCGCGGCAAGACAGTTTCGTGATGAACCCAACCGCTCCTGCGGCCAGGGCGTCCCTGGCAAGGCCGCTGGTCATGTCCGCGCCCACGGCGAGGATTGCGGCCTCTGGCGCGGCCGCGTGCATGGCGACCAGCGCGTCGACTCCATGAGCGTCGGGCAGTTCCAGATCCACGACAATGACATCCACGCGCACGCGAGATTCCAGAAGGAATAGCGCGGACGTCACTGTGTCGGTTGCGTGGACATGGCCAAACTTCACCATTTCCTGCAAGATCTGCGTCAGCGCGTCACGGTATAGCGGATGATCGTCGATCACCAACGCCGTTAGGGATGTGTCGCCATCGTCGTCCATTGCCCTCACCACGGATGTCGCGCTTTTGCCCGGGGCCTTTAGCGCTCCGGCAACAGCCCGCGCGGGTTCAGCCGAAGAACCAGAAGCAGGATCGCTCCCATTGTCAACAGACGCATATGCTGCACAGAGTCCAGAAGGTGCGTCTTGAGCCACGAACCATCCGCCATTCCAGCGGTCACGAGCGTCATCACGAGCTGTCCCATCGGTTCGACCTGAACCCACAGGAACCAGATCAGGAATCCGCCCAGAACCGCACCCAGATTGTTCCCCGATCCTCCGACAATCACCATCACCCAGATCAGGAACGTATAGCGCAGCGGCTGGTAGGTGCCGGGCGTCAATTGCCCGTCAAGCGTGGTCATCATCGCACCCGCGATACCGCAAATGGCCGAGCCCAGAACAAAGACTTGCAGATGCCGGGCGGTGACATCCTTGCCCATCGCGCGCGCTGCGGTTTCGTTGTCGCGGATGGCCCGCATCATGCGGCCCCACGGGCTTTTCAACGCCAGTTGCGACAGCACCAGCAAGATAATCAGAACCACCGCAAAGAGCAGTCCGTATTCCAGTTTCACGTAGAGCGTCGACGCGGTTGTCGGGTCCAGATTGAAATCGGTGGCACGCTCCACGAAGGCGGGATCGGCTTGCAGATCAACCTCGTAAGGCACCGGACGGGGCAGGCCGATCACGTTCTTGACGCCGCGCGCAAGCCAATCCTCGTTCTTGAGGATCGCGATGATGATTTCGGCAATCCCCAGCGTCGCGATGGCGAGGTAATCCGACCGCAAGCCAAGCGCGGTCTTGCCGATGATCCATGCAACACCAGCCGCCAGAAGCCCACCGACGGGCCAGGCAAGAAGTACCGGCAAACCCATCCCTCCGAGATAGCCCGACACCGCGGAATCCACGCTCTCGACAGATTGCACCGCCGGATCGAGCACCATGCGGCAGACGACCAGCCCAACGAGCAGCACCGCCGCCGTGGCCCATCCCCGCAAACGTCCGGAGGTGCGCGACCAGATCAGCACCGCCGCCACGACCGACGCGGCCCCCAGAACCAGACCCAGCAATATCTGAATGCCACCGGCTGCCCAGGCGGCAGGCACTGGCGGCATCGACACCAGAACAACCGCAAGCCCGCCAAGCGCGACAAAGCCCATCACACCGACGTTGAACAGTCCCGCCAATCCCCATTGCAAGTTCACGCCAAGCGCCATCACCGCGCTGACCAGACCCATGTTCAGGATCAACAGGGCCGAATTCCAGCTTTGCAAGAAACCGGTTCCGATTATGAGACAGGCGACAATCGCAAACAGTACAAGCGCTCTCATAGCGACTTCCCCCGGAAAAGGCCGGTTGGCCGGAACAGCAACACGATGACGAGGATCACAAAGCTGACGGCGAACTTGTATTCGGTGCTCAGGATTTGCACCAAGCCGTCAGGCTCCAATGCGGGCGGCATGAAGTAGACCAACACTTTCTTCCAGGCATAGGTGATCCCGACCTCGGAAAACGCGATCACGAATCCGCCCGCAATGGCGCCCAGCGGGTTGCCCAGACCGCCGACGATGGCCGAGGCAAAGATCGGCAAGAGAAGCTGGAAATAGGTGAACGGTTTGAAGGACTTGTCCAACCCATAAAGCACACCTGCCACCGTCGCCAGCGTCGCCACGATCAGCCATGTGACCAGCACCACACGCTCGGGGTTGATGCCCGACAACAGCGCCAGATCCTCGTTGTCAGAGAACGCGCGCATGGATTTGCCGGTGCGCGTCTTGTTCAGGAACCAGAACAGGATCGCCACGATCACCACCGCAGCGATCACGGTGATCACCTGAGAGGTGCGCAACGCCAGTCCTTCCTCCAGCCCGGTCAACTTCTTGAAATCGCCCGCCGAAATCACGAACCGCGCGCCATCGGCAAACCTCTGGTCATCTGGGCCGATGATGATACGGGTAAAGCCGTTATAGATGAACATCACCCCGATCGACACGATCACGAGGATCACCGGCTTGGCCTTTTGTGCCCGGTAGAATTTGTAGACATATCTGTCGGTCAGCAAGATCAACGCCGCCGCGCCGATGATCCCGAACGGAATCGCCAACAGCGCAGTCGGGAAGGGGCCAAGCGACACGCCCAGCGACTGCAACCCCCATGTCGCCAGCACCGCGAACATGGTGCCAACGGCCATCGTGTCGCCATGGGCGAAGTTGGAAAAGCGCAGGATGCCATAGATCAGCGTGACCCCAAGCGCGCCGAGCGCCAGTTGACTGCCATAGGCAATCGCCGGGATCAGCACGAAATTGGCCAGCGCCACAAAGCCGTTCAACAGGTCCATCAAGTCGCCCCTCCACAGGAGCGCCGCGCCGTCCCGTGCTTCTTTTCTTCAATAAAATGCAAATCCACCATCTCCATCCCGCGTTGCCTTTGGGTCGCGCGTGCCTTGCACTGGCACATCCCTGTCATCCCCCAAGGAAAGACCGCCGCACATCCGGATCGGCAAGCAGTTCCTTGCCCGTTCCCGTATGGCCGTTGCGCCCCTGAACCAGCACATACCCTTTGTCTGCAATTTCAAGCGCCTGGCGGGCGTTCTGCTCCACCATCAGGATCGAAATCCCAGTCCGCGCCACCTCGATGATGCGATCGAACAGCTCGTCCATGACGATCGGCGACACACCGGCGGTCGGCTCATCCAGCATCAGGACCTTGGGTTTTGTCATCAGGGCACGTCCGACCGCGACCTGCTGGCGCTGCCCGCCCGAGAGTTCGCCCGCCGCCTGAAGGCGCTTTTCACGCAGGATCGGGAACAATTCGTAAACCTGTTCCATCGTTGGCGCGAAATCGTCCTCGCGGATGAACGCCCCCATCTCGAGGTTTTCCTCGACCGTCATCGACGTGAAGATATTCGAGGTTTGCGGCACAAACCCCATGCCCTCGCGCACCCGCGCTTGCGGTGTCAGCGCCGAGATGTCCTGTCCGTCCAGCCGCACCGAGCCCTCGCGCAGATCGAGCATGCCGAACACGGCTTTCATCGCCGTTGATTTGCCGGCACCGTTGGGGCCGACGATCACCGCAATCTCTCCGCGCTCGACCGCGATGGTACACCCATGCAGGATGTCCGGCCCGGATTTGCCATAGCCGCCCGTCATGGTCTCGCCGATCAGGTACGGCCCCCCTGGCGCGGGCATCGGACGCGTTTGCGTGCCGGTGCCGCGCATCGTGCCCTGTCCGTGCGGATTGGTGATCGAGCGGTCGCGATTGCCGCGATCGTCCTGATAGGGATTGTTGCTCACCCGACCGCCTCCTTGTTCTTGAGGCCGGTGCCAAGATACGCTTCGATCACGCGATCGTCCGATTTGATCTCGTCTATTGTGCCTTTCGACAGCACCTTGCCTTCGGCCATCACGATCACCGGATCACACAGGCGACCGATGAAATCCATGTCGTGTTCGATCATGCAGAACGTGTAGCCGCGCTCCTTGTTCAGGCGGATGATGGCGTCGCCGATGGTGTTCAGAAGGGTCCGGTTCACACCGGCGCCCACTTCATCGAGAAACACGATCCGGGCATCGACCATCATCGTGCGGCCAAGCTCGAGAAGCTTTTTCTGCCCGCCCGATACCTGCCCGGCCTTGTGATCCGACAGATGCTCGATGGTCAGGAATTCCAGCACCTCGTCAGCCTTGGCCCGCAACGCGCGTTCCTGGTCGGCAATGCGCTTGCGTCCGAACCAGGTGTTCCAAAGCGTTTCTCCGGTTTGATCCCCCGGCACCATCATCAGGTTCTCGCGGCATGACATCGAACTGAATTCATGCGCAATCTGGAACGTGCGCAGCAGCCCCTTGTGAAACAGAGTGTGCGGCGCAAGCCCGGTGATATCCTCGCCAGCCATGAAGACCTGGCCGGACGTTGGCGGAAGAACGCCCGCCACCACGTTGAAAAGCGTGGTTTTTCCTGCGCCATTCGGACCGACGAGCCCGGTGATCGACCCGGTCTCGATCTCAAGCGTGGCCCCATCGACCGCGCGAAATCCACCAAAATGCCGATGGAGGTTCTTAACCTCGATCATTCCTCACCCAAAACGTTCAAAACGCCCCCCAACACATTGAAGCGGCGCGAGAAACCCCGCGCCGCTTTGATCTGCTATTTGCAATCCACGATCAGCGGTAGCCAACCACTTTCAGCGCGCCATCCTCGATGACATATTCGGCGTAGCTGCCAGCCGCTTCGCCGGGTCCGACGAATTCCACGCCGGTTGCGCCGCCGTAATCAATGTCGCCGCCGCCGGCAAGGATTTCCAGTGCCTTGTCCAGCTCACCCGGCATGATCGGCTCGCCCGGTGCGTTGGCGACCATTTCGATCTTGCCAACATAGTCGCCCGGTTCGGTCGATCCGGCCGCCGCCATCGCAAGCAACATCAACGCCGCTGCGTCATAGCTTTCGCCCGCATAGACGCTGGTTCCGTCGATGCCCGCAGCCGAGGCCATCTCGGCAAATTTCGCGCCGCCTTCATTGTCGCTGCCCGGCGCCGTGCCGATGCTGCCGCCGATGTCGCTGCCGAAATTGGCCGTCAGCTGATCGCCGACCATACCGTCACCGAACGCGAACATATCGAACGCTCCGGTGTCCAGCGCACCCTGAATGACGCCAGCGCCACCCTGATCGACATAGCCGAGCACAACCAACGCGTCGCCACCGGCCGACGCCAGCGCGCCGACTTCGGCCGAGTAGTCCGCCTTGCCATCTTCGTGCGGTGCCGTCAGCGTGACCGTTCCGCCCGCGTCCTCGAACGACGATTGGAACGCGTCCGCAAATCCTTTGCCGTAATCATTGTTGGTATAGGTCACGGCAACCGACATGATGCCTTTCTCGGCCAGAATTTCGGCGAGAACCGCGCCCTGACGCGCGTCAGAGGGGGCAGTGCGGAAGAACAGACCGTTATCCTCGGCAGTGGACAGGGCCGGCGATGTGGCTGCCGGAGAAATCATGACCATGCCGTTGGGTACGGCGACGTTGGCCAGAATGGCGCCGGTCACGCCGGAACAGTCCGCACCCATGATGCCCTTGATTCCGTCGCCAGTGATCAGACGCTCGGCTGCGGCCGTTGCAGCGGCGCTGTCAACACAGGTGGAATCGGCGCGCACCGGTGTGACCGTGACACCGTCCAGCAGCTTGCCGCTTTCGGTGACTTCCGCCATCGCCATTTCGGCACCGGCGGCCATTGCAGGGGCCAGAGATTCAATCGGGCCGGTGAAGCCCACGATGATGCCCATCTTGATTTCGTCGGAATGGCTGGCTGCGAATGCAGACCCCGCCATCAATGCGCCAGCCGCAGTGGCCGTCAGCAGTTTTTTCATTTTTCACTCCCATGTTGGAACAACAAATTGTCCGACACGAAGCCTAGAGTCGTGTGAAAAAAAAGAAAAGCCCTCTCGGGATGTCTTCGAGGTGCCGTTACGTCCGCTGCACGGCGCATCTAGCGATCATTCGGAAGGGGCACAGTGTCCAATTCGTGCTTCAATGGCCTATTCCACCGCACGCGACGCATGTGCACCGCGTTCGCGGTAGGGGGTCGTCTCGTAATGCGCGCGGTAGCATTTGGAGAAATGCGACGGTGACGCGAAACCGCAGGCGAGGGCGACGTTGATGACGCTCATATCGGTCTGCATCAGCAGGTTGCGCGCCTTTTGAAGCCGCAATTCCATATAGTACCGCTTCGGACTGCGATTGAGATACCGGCGGAACAGGCGTTCGAGTTGCCGAGTCGACATTCCGACATGCTGGGCCAGGATGGAGGGGCTGATCGGCTCTTCGATATTTTGCTCCATCATCTGGATCACCCGGCTCAGCTTGGGATGGCGGACGCCGATGCGGGTGGGGACCGACAGGCGTTGCGTGTCCTGATCGGTGCGGATCGAATTGTAGATCAACTGGTCGGCCACCGCGCCCGCCAGCTCTTCGCCGTGATCGTCGGCGATGATCTTGAGCATCAGATCGACCGAGGCCGTGCCGCCCGCCGTGGTGATACGGTTTCCATCCACGACAAAGATCGACTTGGTCAGATCGACCTCGGGAAACTCCTCGGCAAAGCTGTCCTGATTTTCCCAATGAATCGTCGCGCGTTTTCCGTCAAGCAAACCGGCGATGGCAAGGGAATAGGCGGCGGTGCAAAGCCCACCCACCGTCGAGCCGCGCCGGGCTTCGCGACGCATCCAGTTGAGCAGGCGTTTGGAGGTGGCCGATTGTACGTCGAGGCCGCCGCAGATCAGGATCACGTCGTCGCGGTTCAACTCGACCAGATCGCTGTCGACACGAAACGCCACACCGGCGGAACAGCTCACTTCGCCGCCGCCTTCGCTGATGATCGTCCAATCGTATAATTGCCGGTTGGCCATCCGGTTGGCGATGCGCAGGGATTCCACGGCTGCGGAAAAGCACAGCATGGTAAACTCTGGCAGCAAGACAAAGACGAATTTCCGTGCCTTGCTCGGGACATGATCCAGATCGACCGTTTGGCGCTTTGGCAACATTGAGCGGAGCCCTCCCAAGACCCAGACCCGTGCTCTGCGGCACATTGCGCGTCACAAGGGCAGATGTGGCGCGCCGGGTCAAGAGTCGCGGGACAATTCGCGACTGGTCAGCAGGGGCCGGGTTCTGTATAGCGGGGCCGCTAACGCTAACGATGATATTGGATCAATCCGGAGTAACGACAATGACCGAGTGGAAAAAATCAGGCTGGCGCGCGAAACCGCGGGTGCAGATGCCTGACTATACGGACAGCGCCAAGCTGGAGGCTGTCGAGGCCCAGCTGGCAAAGTATCCGCCGCTGGTTTTTGCCGGCGAGGCGCGACGTTTGAAAACTGAGCTTGGGGCGGCCTCGCGTGGCGACGCGTTCCTGCTTCAGGGCGGCGATTGTGCTGAGTCCTTCGATCAGTTCAGCGCCAACGCGATCCGCGACACATTCAAGGTGATGTTGCAGATGGCGATGGTGCTGACCTTCGGCGCCAAGGTTCCCGTGGTCAAGGTGGGCCGCATGGCGGGCCAGTTCGCCAAGCCGCGCTCGGCTCCGACGGAAACGCTGAACGGGCAGGAATTGCCCAGCTACCGTGGCGACATTATCAACGAATTGCCCTTCACACCCGAGGCGCGCATTCCCGATCCGGCCAAGATGCTGCAAGCCTACACACAGGCGGCCGCCACGCTGAACCTGCTGCGCGCGTTCTCGACCGGTGGTTATGCCGATGTGCATCAGGTGCACCAGTGGACGCTCGGTTTCACCGAGGGTGAGAACGCCGCGAAATACCGCGACATGGCGAACCGGATCAGCGACACGCTCGACTTCATGAACGCCGCCGGTCTGAACAGCGACCGCGCGCCGTCTTTGCAGACGGTGGATTTCTACACCAGCCATGAATCGCTGCTGCTGGAATACGAAGAGGCGCTGACGCGTCAGGATTCGACCTCGGGCAAATGGCTTGCGGGCTCTGGTCACATGATCTGGATCGGTGATCGCACCCGTCAGACCGACGGCGCGCATGTGGAATTCGCCCGCGGCGTTCTGAACCCGGTTGGGCTGAAATGTGGTCCCTCCACAACGACAGACGATCTCAAAGTGCTGATGTCCAAGCTCAACCCCGAAAACGAGGCGGGCAAGCTGACGCTGATCGCGCGGTTTGGCGCGGGCAAGGTGGGCGAACATCTGACGCCGCTGATCAAAGCGGTTGCCGAAGAGGGCGCGAACGTGACCTGGGTCTGTGATCCGATGCACGGCAACACCATCAAATCCTCGACTGGCTACAAGACCCGGCCGTTCGACCTGGTGCTGCGCGAGGTCAAGGATTTCTTCGCGGTTCACAACGCCGAAGGCACGATCCCCGGCGGTGTGCATTTCGAGATGACCGGTCAGGACGTGACCGAATGCACCGGCGGCGTCCGCGCTGTCAGCGAAGAGGATTTGAGCGACCGCTACCACACCGCTTGCGATCCGCGCCTCAATGCGTCGCAATCGTTGGAACTGGCGTTCCTTGTGGCCGAAGAACTCACAGCACGTCGCCAGGCGTCCGACGAGGCCAAGGCAGGCTGAACGCGGTCTTTTGAAACAGGGGTGGCGGGCTTTTTGGCCCGCCATTTTTTATGCCGTTCACCGGCACGACCTGCCCAGCGCGAGGCTTGCGGCGGTACATGTGGCTCAGTGCTGCAATAGTGGCGTCAGTTCGACACCACCAGCCGCAGATGTCCGCGCCGCGCCAACGCGGGTGGCGGGGGCAGCATCGGCGTTGTGATCGCGGCCGTCGCTACTTCACCGATATCAAAGCGGCGCGGCGTGCGACCGGTCGGGCCGGAGGTGATAAAGGTGCCAATGCATTTGGTGATGTCGTTGACATCGTCGCGCAGCGGATAAAGCCGCAACTGGGCCTCGATTGACGGTTTACCGTATTGCGCCGCCGCGTGCAGGTTCATGCACAGCTGAACCGGTTCGTCGAACACCCGCGCGATGTGAAGGTTGAACGCCTTGCGGGCAGGGGGTATCGCC
Organism: Marivita sp. S2033; assembly: GCF_046592965.1. NCBI lineage: Bacteria > Pseudomonadati > Pseudomonadota > Alphaproteobacteria > Rhodobacterales > Roseobacteraceae > Marivita > Marivita sp. S2033. The sequence continues at coordinate 143,327 of NZ_JBISBV010000003.1, read as the reverse complement.
AGAACGGACAGCGGCATCCCTGCAACTTCCATCCCCATGATGGCCGACAATGCGCCACCCGCGACCCGGAGCCGGGCGTGTCCGCAAGACAGGTGGTCGGCCATGAAAGCGTATTCGAGCGCGTCCTGAATGGCGCCTGCATCAACTGCCGATCGCCGCGGAACAGGGCAGGCTGCCGACAGATCATGCCAATATCGGTCGATGATCTCGACCGCGCGTGACTGATGGCGTGACACTGCCGCGTCGATCATCGACATGTCGGTCATACCTTCCCTCTCGCCATACCCAAGAACCGTTTTAACACAAATTTGCGCAAAATGGATCGACATTCTTAAGCCTTGGTTAACCTTTTGCGGCACCCGCGCGGCTTGCATCGCGACGTTCCAGCGCTTAACCCCGAGCAAGGATCGCGAGGGCAGGGAGAGCGGAATGCGTCAATCCATGACAGGCTTTGCCTCGGGGCAGGGCGAAGCGCTGGGCGTCGCGTGGTCGTGGGATCTGCGTAGCGTCAACGCCCGTGGCCTCGACATTCGTATCCGCGTGCCCGACTGGATCGACGGGCTTGAACAAGCCTTGCGCGGTGCGCTGAGCACACGGCTGGCGCGGGGCAGTGTGACGGTGTCGTTGCGCCTGCAAGGCGCAAGCACCGAGTCGGCACAGGAATTGAACGAAGCGCAGCTTGACCGCGTTCTAGGCGCCATGCTGCGGATCGAGGCAGAGGCCATGACCCGTGGCCTGTCGCTCACCGCCTCGAGTGCGGCAGACCTGATCGCGCTCCGTGGTGTGATGGACGTGGCGCAGCATCAGATCGACCCGGCAGAGATGCGCGCGTTGCTCGTCAACGATTTCGAACCGGTGATCGACAGCTTCCTTGCATCGCGCGCCGCCGAGGGCGCGGCACTAAGCGCTGTCTTGACCGCGCAGGTGTCGCAAGTGGCCGAACTGGTGTCGCAGGCTGCCACATTGGCCGACGCGCGCCGCGACGAACAGGCCGAACGGATGCGCGCCGCGATGGCGCGGGTGCTCGAGACACAGGAGACCGTCGATGAACAGCGCATTGCGCAGGAACTGGCGCTGATCGCCGTCAAGGCGGACGTGACCGAAGAGCTCGACCGCCTGCGCGCTCATGTTGACGCCGCGCGCGACCTTCTTGCCGCAGAGGGTGCCGTGGGTCGCAAACTTGATTTCCTGATGCAGGAATTCAATCGCGAAGCGAATACGCTGTGTTCCAAGGCCCAGTCCGCGCCTCTGACGGCATTGGGGCTTGAGTTGAAATCGGTGATCGAACAGATGCGGGAGCAGGTACAGAATGTGGAGTGAGACATGAGACACCGGCGCGGCCTTCTGATCATCCTGTCCTCGCCGTCGGGCGCAGGCAAATCCACGCTCTCACGGCGGTTGCTTGACTGGGACGACAGCCTGAGCTTTTCGATCTCCGCCACCACCCGCGCGCCTCGGCCCGGCGAGGTGGACGGGGAACATTACCATTTCCTGAGCGAAGACGCGTTCAAGCGCGACGTGAACGCGGGCGACATGCTGGAGCACGCGCATGTGTTCGGAAATTTCTACGGCTCGCCGCGCGCGCCCGTGCAAACCGCCATCGACGCGGGCAATGACGTGCTGTTCGACATCGACTGGCAGGGCGCGCAGCAGATCGTCAACTCCTCGCTCGGCCCGCACACGCTGTCGATCTTCATCCTGCCGCCCTCCATCGCCGAACTGCGTCGCCGGCTGGAGGCGCGCGGACAGGACAGTGCGGAGACCATCGGCAAACGGATGCTCAAAAGCTGGGACGAGATCAGCCATTGGGGCAGCTATGATTTCGTGCTGGTCAACGACGATCTCGATCGCAGTTTCGAGGATTTGAAAACTATCGTGACTGCCACCCGGTTGCGGCGTCTGCAACAGCCCGATCTGGTCGAACATGTCCGCAAGTTGCAACAGGAATTCGAGGAGTTGACATGACGCTTTACACACTCGACGGTGTGTCTCCACAGGTGGACGACGACACATGGATCGCACCGGATGCCAATATCATCGGTCACATCATCATCCGCGACGGCGCAAGCGTCTGGTTCGGATCGACCCTGCGCGGCGATAACGAGCCGATCACCGTCGGGCAGGGCAGCAACATTCAGGAAAACTGCGTTCTGCACACCGACATGGGCTATCCGCTGACCATCGGCGCGGGTTGCACGATTGGTCACAAGGTCATGCTGCACGGCTGTACCATCGGAGACAATTCCCTGATCGGCATGGGGGCCACGATCCTGAACGGCGCAAAGATCGGAAACAACTGCCTCATCGGAGCCGGGGCGCTGATCACCGAAGGCAAGGAAATACCCGACGGATCGCTGGTCATGGGCGTGCCGGGCAAGGTTGTGCGGCAACTCGATGACGCGGCCATCGACGGCCTGCGTCAAAGCGCCAAGGGCTACCAGGCCAATACGCGGCGTTTCCGGGATGGGCTTGTCGCAATCTGAAATTCGGGGCACAGACGCGTAATCGTTTGGCTTTTTTCAAAAAAACCCTTGAACCTTCGAGCGTTCACGCCAGTGTTGCGATAAGCAAAAAAGGGATGAGGCCATGAAAACGATCTGGACACTTCTTGCGTCCTTGGTGTGGATCACCGCCGCTGCGGCGCATGAGGTCAGACCGGCGATTGGCGATCTGGAGATACTAGACGGGCAGGTGATGCTGACCCTGACGCTCAATGGCGAAGCCCTGGCGGCCGAGGCCGATCTTCACGGGCTGCAAGACACCGATGCCCTGGACGCCTCCGACGAGGTGGACCGCCTCCGCAGCCTGGAGCCTGACGCGCTGCGCCAAGAGCTTGAGCCTCGCATGGGCAGCTTTGCCGACAGTTTGAACGTCATGGCTGGCGACACAGCCATCCCGATGACCGTCAGTTCCATAGAGGTCGGCGCGGTCGACAATACCGATCTGCCGCGCGACTCGGTTGTTCAGTTGCAAGGACCACTGCCGGAGGGCGCAGACACGCTGACGCTGGATTGGCCCGCGCAGTACGGTGCGCTGGTGCTGCGCCAACAGGGGGTTGATGAACCCTATACCGGATATCTCGAAGGCGGGCAGGGAAGCGGTGAGATCGCGCTTGGCGGCGGCGACGAAGCTGGTGGATGGCAGACCCTGGCCACCTATGTGCCCGTCGGGTTCGACCACATTCTGCCCAAGGGTCTTGATCATATCCTGTTCGTGCTTGGTCTGTTTTTCCTGTCCACACGCTTCAAACCGCTGTTCTGGCAAGTGACGGCGTTCACCTTGGCGCATTCGGTGACGCTTGCGATGGCTGTGCTGGGAGTGGTGTCGGTTCCCGCCCATATCGTCGAGCCGTTGATTGCGGCCTCCATCGTTTATGTCGCGGTCGAGAATATCGTCTCCGACAAGCTCACTCCGTGGCGGCCCTTCGTGATCTTCGGCTTTGGCCTGCTGCACGGTTTGGGCTTTGCAAGCGTGCTGGGCGAATTCGGGCTGCCGCAGGGGCAGGTGATCCCGGCATTGATCGGGTTCAACGTCGGGGTCGAATTCGGCCAGCTCTCGGTCATCGCGCTTGCCTTTTTGCTGGTCTGGTACGCGCTCAAGGTCGATCGCGGCGAAGCCGCGGTGGCACCGGCGCAAGGACTCTACGGTGTGCTCGCGGTCATCTTTGCGGCGCTTGGCGTTCTGCTCGACACGCCGGCATTTCAAGATTTCATGGGCGCGTCCGCGATGATCTTCTTCTGGCCGCTGGCGGCATTGTCGGTACTCTGTGCCATCTCGGCGACGCTGGTCGATCACCTCGACGCCTACCGCCGGTATGTCGCGGTTCCCGCCTCCGCCGCCATCGCGCTGGTCGGGGCCTACTGGTTTATCGAGCGCGTGTTTCTCTGACCGGTTCAAAACGCGGCTTGCACCCGCCGGAGTTGGGCGCTATACGCGCGCCACTAACTCCGCAGGCGGGGTCGGGCCATTGGGGGAGACATCCCTGATCGTCCACCGGTTGGGTCGCACGACCTGATACCCCCGCCAGGGTATGAAACCGGAAAGGAAACGACCATGGCTCTTCCAGAGTTCTCCATGCGTCAGCTGCTTGAAGCTGGCGTTCACTTCGGCCACCAGACGCAGCGTTGGAACCCCCGTATGGGCGAGTTCATCTATGGCGCGCGCAATGGCATTCACATCATGGATCTCACGCAGACCGTCCCGATGCTGGACGCGGCGCTGAAACTGATCCGCGACACCGTCGCCAAGAACGGCCGCATCCTGTTCGTCGGCACCAAGCGCCAGGCGCAACAGCCGATTGCCGACGCCGCCGAGAAATGCGCCCAGTACTACATGAACCACCGCTGGCTGGGTGGCACGCTGACCAACTGGCAGACCGTGTCCAAGTCGATCCAGCGTCTCAAGAACATCGACGAGCAGATGGAGCAGGGCGCCGAAGGCCTGACCAAGAAAGAGCGTCTTGGCATGGAGCGCGAGCAGACCAAACTGCAGGCGTCCCTGGGCGGCATCCGCGAAATGGGCGGCGTGCCGGATCTGCTTTTCGTCATCGACGTCAAGAAAGAAGCGCTGGCCGTGGCCGAAGCCAACAAGCTCGGCATTCCCGTCGTCGCGATCGTTGACACCAACTGCTCGCCCGACGGTGTGGATTACATCATTCCGGGCAACGATGACGCCGCACGCGCCATCAGCCTTTACTGCGATCTCGTGGCACGCGCCGCGCTTGACGGCATGACCGCGCAGATGGGTGCCGCTGGCGTCGACCTCGGAGCGCTCGAAGATGCGCCGGTCGAAGAGACCGTGGCCGCAGATGCTCCGACCGAGGCCGCCGCCAAGGCGCCCTCCGAAGAGACGGTCCATGACGATGTCATGGCGAAAGATGCGCCCTACGACTTGGCGAACAAGGGCTAGGCCCGTTTGAATTGCGCTGCGGGGCGGACCTCTCTGCCCTGCACCCCAAGCTTTATTCAAGGAGAGCCGATATGGCGATCACAGCAGCACAGGTTAAAGAACTGCGCGAAATGACCGGCGCGGGCATGATGGATGCCAAGAAAGCGCTGGTGGAAACCGATGGCGACATGGACGGCGCGGTCGATTGGCTGCGCACCAAGGGTCTGGCAAAGGCGGCCAAGAAATCCGACCGCACGGCAGCCGAAGGCCTTGTCGCCGTCAAGGTCGAAGACGGCAAGGGCGTTGCTGTCGAGGTGAACTCGGAAACCGATTTCGTCGGCAAGAACGCTGAATTCCAGAGCATGGTCGATTCCATCGCGACAGCGGCGCTGAACGTGAACGATATCGAGGCGCTCAAATCCGCCGACATCGGCGGCAAGACCGTGGCCGAAACCATCACCGACAAGATCGCCAAGATCGGCGAGAACATGTCGGTGCGTCGCATGGCGACCCTTCAGGGCGCGCAGGTTGTGTCCTATGTGCACAACGCCGCGGCTGACGGCATGGGCAAGATCGGCGTTCTGGTGGCACTGTCGGGCGAAAACGAAACCTTCGGCAAGCAGGTTGCGATGCACATCGCGGCTGTGAACCCGGCGTCGCTGTCCTCGAACGACCTTGACCCGGCAGTGGTCGAAAAAGAGCGCCAGATCCAGATCGACATCGCACGCGAGTCGGGCAAACCCGAGCAGGTCATCGAAAAGATGATCGAAGGCCGGATGAAGAAGTTCCTCAGCGAAGTCACGCTGTTGGGCCAGTCCTTCGTCATCAATCCCGACCTCACCGTCGAGGCCGCGGCCAAGGAAGCGGGCGTCGAGATCACCGGTTTCGTGCGTCTTGAAGTTGGTGAAGGCATCGAGAAGAAAGAGGAAGATTTTGCTGCCGAGGTCGCCAAAGCGGCACGCGGCTGATCTTTCAAATTTTTGCGACAAAGCAAGCGGCGCTGGCACTCCACCAGCGCCGCTTTTTTGCGCGGACAGACATGTCGGGGCAGGGACGATGACCGCAATGAATTGACACGTCCGGCCGGTTTCCTCCACATATGCAAGGCTCTAGCTCCTTGAATGGTTTGGATGACGGAATGCGGAATGCGACCTACGGCACAGCGCTGACCCTGATGCTCGGGTGGCTATTGTGGATCGGAAAACCGGTTCTTCTGCCCGTGCTTGCTGCGGCGATTTCGGTCTATGTTCTGCTGGCCGCCGCTGCGAGCATGCAGAAACTGCCGATCATCGGGCGTCTGCCCGACTGGGCCCGGCGGGCCGTGATCCTGATCGTGTTTACGGTGGTCATGGTCTTGTTGTTTATCCTTGTTATCAACAACCTGGCACAAGTTGCTGCTGTTTTGCCGCGCTATGAAAGCAACCTTCAGATGCTTGTCACACGCTATGCGAGCCTGCTGGGGATCGAGGATGAACCAACTTGGGAAAACCTGCGCGGCGCGACGCTGGATCAGGTTGATTTCCGCTCCTGGATTGCCCCGGCGCTGTTGTCCTTGCGCGGGTTCGGAGCGACGCTGTTCCTCGTCGTCCTTTACGCCAGCTTTTTCATCGCAGAGCGCGGCGTGATGGCGCGCAAGGTGGTGATCGCCATGGGCGGCGAAGAGGCTGGCAGCCGGGCGATTTCGCTTTTGTCGCGGGTGAACGACCGGATTGGGCAATATCTGTTCGTCAAAACCGTGCTCAATGTGATCCTGGGCGCAATCTCCTTTGCCATCATGCTGCTTCTGGGGATCGAATTCGCGCTGTTCTGGGCGGTCCTGATCGCGTTCCTGAACTACATTCCCTATATCGGCTCGCTGATCGGCGTGATTTTCCCGGTTCTGCTCAGCCTCGCGCAATTTGGAACGCTGCCGATGGTGGGTGTGGTTCTGGTATCGCTAACGGGCGCACAGATGTTTGTCGGCGCATATCTGGAGCCACGCATGATGGGCCGAGCGTTCAATCTCAGCCCGTTCGTCGTGCTGTTCGCTCTGGCGTTCTGGAGCGCGCTGTGGGGACTGCCGGGGGCTTTGCTGGCGGTGCCACTGACAGCAAGCCTCATCCTCGTGCTGGCCGAAATCAAGACAACACGCCCGATTGCCGTCTTGCTATCGGCCAGCGGCAATGTGTGACTAGCCCATCAAGACGAGCGCAAGCGCAATATTCGGCAGCACTAGTGTATTTACATAATACTGATTATACGCTTTGCTCATCCGGCCAGGCGCTGAGTGTACAATGTGTGTAATTCCGCAAAAACAAAGCGCTGACGGCTGAAGCTCATTTACTGCCTCAAGCGTTCTCCCCGACCGCAGCAAGCCCGGCGTCAAATACCGAGAACAGTGCGTCCGGATCCTCCAAACCTACGGAAACACGAAAGAAGCCCTCACTCAGACCCATAGCGGCGCGTTGATCGGATGACAAAGCGCGGTGCGACGAGCTGGCGGGATGCGACAGCGTCGTGCCGACGTCGCCCAATGTCGGCGCAAACGCAATCCTGTCGGCGGCCTTGGTAAAGGCGTTGGCCGCCGCGCGTGTGCCGTCGAGTTCAAAACTGACCATGTTGCAGCCGCGTCCCTTCAACAGCCCTTGCGCCCGCGCGCGATCCGGATGGTCCGGTCGCGTCGGATACAGCACACGCTTGACCTTGGGATGCTGCCCCAAATGCTCGGCCAGGCGCGCCGCAGTCGTCTCGGCACGATCAAATCGCAGATCGAACGACATCAGGCCGCGCTCGGCCAGCCAGCAATCGAACGGGCTTGGTGTCAGGCCAGTGGTCACCGCGAAATCATAGATCGCTTTCGCATGCCCGGACGCCCGTGCCGCCACCCATCCCAACGTGACGTCGGAATGGCCCGCCAACAGTTTGGTCACGGAATGCAGCACGACATCTGCACCAAACGCAAACGGCTGCACAGCGCGCGGCGTGGTGAACGTGTTGTCGACCACCAGCAGAACGTCCCGCGCACGGCACAGATCGGCAATACCGGCCAAATCGGCGATGCGCAGCGTCGGGTTCGACACAACCTCGATCAGAACAAGCCGTGTCTCGGGCCGCAACGCCTTTTCGACCGCCTGCACATCGGTCGGATCCGCCAATGTTGTATCGATTTCGAGTCGCGGCAGATCGTCCCGCATCATGCGCAAGGAGCGCCCGTATAGCTGATCGCCGCCGACGACATGATCGCCCGCCTTGCACAAGCCCAACAGAACGGCCGTCACCGCCGCCATTCCGGAGCCGACCATCATTCCGGGCTGTGGCGCGTCTTCCATGGCGTCGATCCGGCGTGCCAGCACATCGGCATTGGGATGGCCTTCACGCGCATAGGTGTAGCCCTGCGCGCGCCCCTCATATTGATCGTCCAACTGATCGGGTGTCTCGCTGGCATAGGCGACCGACGGCATCAATGGCGTGACCAGCGACGTTGACGCGCTTTGCGAAAGTCCGCCCGGACGGATGAGAGTGGGTTTCATCATGGCTCGCTTATCCGTGGCTTGTACAACAATTCTCGTCAACCGCACTGCCATAAAGCGGTGTCCGCAACAATGGTGCGATTGACCGCTTGTGCGACCAGCTTCCTCTTGCACTGCGCGCGCCATCGCGCCATGACAGGCCATGACCCAGCGCCCCGACATACTCTGCATTGGCTCCGTCCTGTGGGACGTGATCGGCCGCTCGGACCGTCACATGAAGCCCGGAAGCGACGTGCCCGGCCACATCACCCGCCTGCCCGGCGGCGTCGCGCTCAACATCGCGATGACACTGGCGCGGTTCGATCTGCGCCCTGCGGTCCTGAGCGTGGTTGGCCGCGATCCCGAAGGCGAGGAACTGGTGCTGGCGTGCAACCGTCTGGGGTTGCAGACCGATCACCTCTATCGCTCGGACGATCTGCCGACAGATCAATACATGGCCATCGAAGGTGCCAACGGCCTGATTGCAGCGATTGCCGATGCCCATTCGCTGGAACAGGCAGGCGACAAGATCCTGCGGCCGCTCATCGATGGGCCGCTCGGCTTTGTCGAAGCCCCCTTCCCCGGAACCGTCGCCCTTGACGGTAATTTGACAGAATCGCTGCTGGACCAAATCGCGCGGCACCCTGCCTTTGCCGCCGCGGACATGCGTATCGCGCCGGCTTCGCCGGGCAAGGCCGAAAGGCTGCTGCCCTTCCTGCGCGCCGCACGTGGCGTGCTATATGTCAATCTCGAAGAGGCCGGGCTGCTGTGCCAGACCAGTTTCACCAATGCCCCCCAGGCCGGAGCCGCTCTGATCGAACGCGGCGCCTCGCGGGCGCTTGTCACCGATGGCGGCAATGTCACCTGTGATGCCACCAAGGACGGTATCCTTGCCGAACGCCCGCCCGAAGTAATGGTCACCCGCGTCACCGGTGCGGGCGACACTTTCATGGCCGCGCATATCGCATCCGAACTGCGCGGTGCCAACCGAGAGGTCGCGCTGCACCGCGCCCTCGCAACAGCCGCGGCCTACGTCGCAGGAGGACCCGGAACATGACGACACTGCCCTTGGATATTTCTGCCCCGGTCAAGGCCGCTCTGGACGAGAACCGCGCCGTTGTGGCGCTTGAATCCACCATCATCACCCACGGCATGCCGTGGCCGCAAAACCTCGAGACCGCCCGCGCCATCGAGGCCGAGGTGCGCGACGCCGGAGCAGAACCCGCCACGATCGCGGTGATCGACGGGCGGCTCTGCGTCGGGCTGAGCGATGAACAACTTGACGCGCTGGCCCAGGCGAAAAACGTCGCCAAGCTCAGCCGCGCCGACATGGCCGTCTGCATCGCGCGCGGTGGAACCGGCGCAACCACGGTCGCCGCCACCATGATCGCGGCCCATTGCGCAGGCATCGCGGTGTTCGCCACCGGCGGCATCGGCGGCGTGCATCGCGGTGCCGATCAGAGCTTTGACATCTCAGCCGATCTGCAGGAACTCTCCGAGACCCCCGTCACCGTGGTCTGCGCCGGGGCCAAGGCCATTCTGGATCTGCCCAAGACGCTTGAGGTACTGGAGACGCTCGGCGTTCCGGTGATGGCCTATGGTCAGGATACCCTGCCCGCCTTCTGGTCGCGCGCCTCGACGCTCAAAGCGCCCCTGCGCGCCGATACCGCTGCCGAGATCGCCAAATGCCACCGCATGCGCGCGGCCCTTGGTGTGCCAGGCGGACAGCTTGTCGCCAACCCGATCCCGCAAGATGCCGAGATCCCGCACTCCGAAATTCATCCGATCATCCTGCGCGCCACCAAAGATGCCGAGACGCATGGCATCGCGGGCAAGGCGCTCACACCCTACCTGCTGCAACGCATTTTCGAGCTGACCGACGGTCGCTCGCTTGACGCGAATATTGCGCTGGTGCTCAACAATGCGCGTCTCGGGGCAGAAATCGCACGGGAATTGGCGTCACTGGATTGAAAATCGGCCCCTCGCGTGGCGCGGCCATTGTAGAGACGGCCCGAAGCTCTTAGGTTTTGCCCGAACCTGCGATGGACCAGACATGAGCACCCCATTCGACAAGAAAGCCCGCCGCGCGGGCCTGTTCGCCCGGCTGCGTGCGAGCTTTCTGACTGGCATCGTCGTGATCGCACCTGTCAGCCTGACGATCTGGCTCATCTGGTCGATCATGGGGTGGGTCGATGGCGTCGTGTTGCCGCTGATTCCCGACCGGTTCAGCCTTGAACATTTTGTCGGCATCAATCCGCGCGGCCTTGGCGTCATCATCTTCCTGCTGTTCACAACCTTTGTCGGATGGGTCGCCAAGGGTCTGATCGGACGTTCGCTGATCCGCTTTGCCGAAAGCCTGGTGGAGCGGATGCCGATCGTGCGCACCATCTACAGCGGCGTGAAGCAGATCGCCGAGACGATCTTTGCTCAATCGGAACGCAATTTCGAAAAAGCCTGCCTGATCCAGTATCCGCGCAAGGGCATCTGGGCCATCGGCTTCATCTCGACCCACGCGCGCGGAGAAGTGGCGCACAAGGCCGAGACGATGGGACAGCTCATGTCGATCTTCGTGCCGACGACGCCGAACCCGACCTCTGGGTTTTTGCTGTTCTTCCCGCGCGAAGACGTCATTGAACTCGACATGACAATCGAGGACGCCGCGAAGCTGGTGATCTCGGCGGGGCTTGTCTATCCCAACCCCAAGGACCCGTCGCAACCGCTCAAGGTCGCTTAACCGAACATCTCGACCAGATCGGCGGTCTGGCGCTTGCCAAGATCATCGCCGTGACGCGACAGGAAGTCCCCCGCCGCACGGCGGCCCGCCTCTCGCAACCGGTTGATGATCGACGGCACCGCGACGGTCTTGGTGGCGACCGACAGGTCGTTCATCAGATCATCGTCTGCAATCATGTGGACCCGCAGCTTTTTCATCGCCCCTTCGGGAACCGCTTCGCTCGCCACCAGTCGCTGCACAAACTCGATCGCCCGCAATTCCCGCAAAAGCGACGAGTTGAAACTGATCTCGTTGATCCGGTTCTGGATTTCACTCGGCAACACCGGCACCAGGTCACGCTCCAGCGGATTGATGTTCACGATGATCAGATCATTCGGAAGATGGCGCGCATACAGCGGGAACAGCGCCGGATTTCCGGTGTACCCGCCATCCCAGAACGCTTCCATCGCCCCGGTTTCCGGATCCTCGACCTCGACCGCCTGAAACAAGGTCGGCAGACAGGCGGACGCAAGAATGGCTTGGGTCGTGATCGCGTCGCCCTGGAATATCCGCACTTTCCCATTGCGCACCTGCGTTGCGCAGATGAACAACTCCGGCCCCGTATCCGCGCAGACACGGCCAAAATCGAACTGATCGACAATCTTCTCCAGCGGGTTCCGGTAAAACGGCCCCCACGCATAGGGCGACATCATCCTGTTGAAGGCATCGCCCCAGATATAGGCGGGTGACAATTCGATCGCCTGGCTCAAAAAACCGGGGTCGGGCATCCAGGCCTGCATCCAGCGCGGCACCGACAAATCGTCCAGACGCGCCACCTCCCCCCAAAGCCAGTCGAGGTTGTGTCGGGCGCCGTCGCGACCGTCCTGCAACCACCCTGCCTTGAGTGCCGCACCATTCAGCGCCCCGGCAGAGGTTCCGCTGATGGCTGCAATCTCGATCTCGTCTTCCTCGAGAAGCCTGTCCAGCACGCCCCAGGTAAAGGCACCATGCGCGCCGCCGCCCTGTAGCGCCAGATTGATCTCTACCATGTCGGTCCTGCTTCTCTGGTTCAAAAATATCTCGGGGAGCGCGAGGGGCTGGCCCCTCGCTTCGACGGTGTCATCTGGCGCGAGGCTCAGGCAGAGGTCCAGCCGCCATCCACAGCCAGCGAGGTGCCGGTGATCTGATCCGCTGCATCAGAACACAGGAACAGCACCGTTCCGGCAAGCTGCTCCACAGTCACGAACTCTTTCGACGGCTGCTTGGCGAGGATCACCTTTTCGACCGCTTCGTCTTCGGAAATGTCGTATTGCTTTGCGGTATCGGGGATCTGTGACTCCACCAAGGGCGTCAACACGTATCCGGGGCAGACCGCATTGCAGGTGATCGGTTCCTTCGCGGTCTCCAGACCGACCGTCTTGGTCAGGCCAAGCACCCCGTGTTTGGCCGTGACATAGGCGGATTTAAAGGGCGAGGCGCGCAGCCCGTGCGCGCTGGCGATGTTGACGATCCGGCCCCAGCCCGCCTTGCGCATGATCGGCAGCGCGGCGGCGGTGGTGTGAAAGGCGGAACTCATGTTGATCGCGATGATCGCATCCCATTTCTCGGTGGGAAATTCCTCAACCGGCGCAACGTGCTGGATGCCTGCGTTGTTGACCAGGATATCGCAAGTGCCCGCCTTTTCGATCAAGGCGCGGCATTGATCGGGCTTGGACATGTCGGCCTGAATGTAGCGTGCCGTGACACCGTGATCGTTGGCGATCTCGCGCGCCAGATCGTGATCGGCCTGCTCGTCGCTGAAGGAGTTGATCACGACATCCGCCCCCGCGCGCGCCAGTTCGCGTGCGATACCCAGACCGATTCCGGAATTCGATCCGGTGATGACAGCGGTTTTTCCCTTAAGCGACATGAACGGTTCCTTTTCAACTTCGACGATGTTTGCTCTTGCAGCACGCTACATGCTGCAACTGCATAACACAAAGCCGAGTTGATCCGTTCCCGCAAGAGAATCGCCTGTTTTCAGCGAATCGAAACCGAGGCATTGCACGCCTCAAGGTGATGCCCGCATTTCGCGAAAATGTGACCTCAGCCGTGCAGGACCGTCGACACCGCGTATCGCGCAAAACGGCATGTATGGTTGTCTATAACTTCGCCAAAGCGCCGGAAAAGCCGGTTATAGCCGTCAGATGGCGGGCCAAAAAAAACCCCGGCGCGAAGCCGGGGTTAAGTTATTGAGGCAGGTTTCATACAGGCAAGAAACCTATCGAGCAGTGACTTCAATATAGGCAATGTTTCGCAGCGTTCCAAGCTAAAAGTTTGAAATGTCACAAAAGCCTCGTTACCGTCCCGATCAATAAAAGAAGAGCAGACAGGGATTGTTGCGAAAATGAGATCGGTTTATTTCCTGAATCACAGGGTCCGTGCGGCATCGCTGGCACTTGCGCTTGGCGCGCAAGCCGTTTTCGCAGAGCCGCAGCATGGCATAGCTATGTATGGTGAGCCTGAGTTGCCACCGGATTTTGTGTCCCTGCCCTACGCCAACCCCGATGCACCCAAGGGCGGCACGACTGTCAGCGGCGAGGTTGGCAGCTTTGACAGTCTCAACCCGCACATCCCGAAGGGAACAGTCCCCTGGCAACTCGGCTTCCTGGCGTATGAAAGCCTGATGGGGCGAAACTGGGATGAGCCCTTCACGCTTTACGGCCTGCTGGCCGAATCAATCGAGGTCGGTCCAGATCGCGAATGGGCCGAATTCACCCTGCGCCCCGAAGCGGAGTTCTCAGATGGCACCCCCGTCACCGTCGAAGATGTGATGTGGTCCTACGAAACCCTCGGCACCATCGGCCACCCGCGCTATCACGGCGCTTGGGCCAAGGTTGCATCGATGGAAAAAACCGGCCCGCGCTCCATCCGCTTTACCTTTGACGAAAAAGACCGCGAACTTGCGCTGCTGATCGGAATGCGACCGATCCTGAAAAAAGCGCAATGGGAGGGCAAGGATTTCGCCGCCTCCGGCATTGACGAAGTGCCGATCTCGACCGCGCCTTATGTGATCGACAGCTACGAGGCAGGACGGTTTGTCAGTCTGAAACGCAATCCTGACTACTGGGGCAAAGACGTGCCCTACATGCGCGGACAGGCCAATATGGACGAGATCCGCATGGAGTTTTACGGCGACGGCACCGCGATGTTCGAGGCGTTCAAAGCCGGATCGCTGAATATCAGCAGAGAGACCAACGCCGAAAAGTGGGAGACGCAATACGACTTTCCCGCCATCACCAGCGGTGCTGTCGTCAAATCGGTCATCCCGCATGAACGCCCGTCGGGAATCACCGGCTTTGTGATGAACACCCGCAAAGAGGCGTTCAAAGATTGGCGCGTGCGCGACGCCATGCTGCATGCGTTCAACTTCGAATACATCAACGAGACCATGACCGGCTCCAAGCAGCCGCGCATCACGTCGTATTTTTCGAACTCCGTGCTGGGCATGCAGGATGGCGCAGCAGAAGGACAGGTGCGTGACATGCTTGCGCCCTTCGCGGACGATCTGCTGCCCGGCGCGCTTGACGGATACGCCCTGCCCGTCAGCGACGGCACCGAGCGCAACCGCGGCAACATCCGCAAGGCCATCGCGCTGATGGAGGACGCCGGTTACACCATCGAGAACGGGATGATGACCCGCCCGAATGGCACGCCGTTCAGCTTTGAGATTGTGCTGAAACAGGGCAGCGCCGAGAACGAGGCGATCATCGACCTGTTCACCCAGTCGCTCGAACGCATGGGGATTGCGCCGAAAATCACCACTATCGACAGCGCGCAATACACCGAGCGCACCAATTCCTACGATTTCGACATGACCTATTACCGGCGCGGTCTGTCGCTCAGTCCGGGCAATGAGCAGATGTTGTATTGGGGCTGTGACGGAGTCGAGAACCCAGGCTCGCGCAACTTGATGGGCATGTGTTCGCCAGCGGCTGAAGCGATGATCGACACCCTGCTCAACGCCACCAGCCGCGACGATTTCGTGGCAGCGGCCCGCGCGCTTGACCGGGTGTTGACGACCGGCCGTTATGTGATCCCGATCTACCAATGGAACATCAGCCGGATTGCGCACGCCAAAGAGCTGAAATTTCCCGAAACCCTGCCGATTTACGGCGACTGGATCGGTTGGCAGCCGGATGTCTGGTGGTGGGAAGAGGAGTGATGTGTGGCACGCTGGTTGCTTGTGATTTTCCTCGCAGTCACCCTGACCGCTTGCGCCACCGTTGACGGCGTTGGTCAGGATATCTCCACCGGATCGAGAACGGTTCAGTCATGGTTTTGAGTGAGTTGCGTCCTGTTTTTTAGGTATCGCACTAATTACGTATTATAATTCTCTGATATAGAAAGAAATAACGCTGCTTTGCATACTTTCGCGGCGCAGATCGCATGGAACCGCCCGCGGTTTCTTTCACACAGGTGCCCAGCAATCGCGTCGGAATACAAGCGCGCCACAAGCCACGCTTGCTTCGCCCAAACTTGCGCCATAGATCAGGGGCATGACGCATGATCCAACGCCCTTTCCGCCCTGCCCGACCCCCTTTAATCTCGCCGCCCATGTGCTTGGCGCGGCGGAGCGTTTGCCCGACAAGATCGCGCTTGCCGTCGTCGATGTGACGGGCGCGCAGCGCTGGAGCTATCAACGGATGTTGCAATCGGTTCTGGGCTGCGCCAGCGGATTGCTGGATGCCGGTCTGAAACCCGGTGATCGCCTCTTGATGCGGGTCGGCAATACGGTTGAGTTTCCCATCGCCTACCTTGCCGCGATCGCCGTCGGGATCGTTCCGGTTCCGACATCGTCGCAACTGACAGAGCGCGAGGTGCAGGTGTTGATCGACGTCACACACCCGCGCGCAATCCTGCATGACGGCGCGACAGCGTGTCCGAATTTTCCGACGGTTCTGCACACAGATCAGATGGCGGACTGGTACGAACTCCCGCCCGCCGCGTTCGACTACGGCGATCCGAACCGATTGGCCTATATCATTTTCACCTCCGGGACGTCCGGCACACCGCGTGCGGTCTGCCATGCGCACCGCGCCATCTGGGCGCGCGGGATGATGATGGACGGGTGGTACGGCCTGTCCGAAACCGACCGTTTGATGCATGCCGGTGCATTCAACTGGACCTATACGCTGGGCACCGGTTTGCTTGATCCGTGGACCGCAGGGGCGACCGCGCTGATCCCGGCTCAAGGCGTCGATCACGCGCAAATCTCGCTGCTGCTGAAACGAAATGATGTCACTATTTTTGCAGCGGCACCGGGTGTTTACAGAAACATCTTGAAGTCCGGCAGCTTTCGGGCGCCCAAGCTGCGGCACGGCCTGTCCGCGGGCGAAAAGCTGCCCGCGAGCGTTCGTGACGCCTGGTTCGATGCGACCGGCACCAGGATTTACGAAGCCTTCGGCATGTCGGAATGTTCGACCTTCATTTCGACCGCGCCGGGAACGCCTGACCTCCCCGCGTCCAGCCTTGGTTGGCCGCAAGCTGGGCGGCGCGTCAGCATTCTTGCCGACGGCGCGCCCGTTCCTGTCGGGGACACCGGGATTATCGCCATTCACAAGGACGACCCCGGCCTCATGCTGGGTTATCTCGACGACCCCGATGCCACCCAAGCGCGGTTTGACGGCGACTGGTTCCTGACCGGCGACACCGGAGAAGTGAGCGAGCACGGCGATATTCGCTATCACGGTCGGGCGGACGACATGATGAACGCAGGCGGCTATCGCGTCAGTCCGCTTGAGGTCGAGGCTGCGCTGCTGGCGCATCCCGACATCCACGAAGTCGGCGTCACCGATATCGAGATCAAGGCCGACACACGGATCATTTCCGCCTTCTATACGTCCGACAAACCCCTGAAAGAAGAGGATTTAAAGGCGTTTGCCGAGACCACGCTGGCGCGTTACAAACAGCCGCGTATGTACCGGCGGGTCGAAACGATGCCGCGCAATCCCAACGGCAAGCTGGTCAGGCGTGCCTTGCCCGATCTGGTACCGTTCTAGCTGTGGCTTACCATTCGCCGTTCACTCTGCTAGACGAAGCAAAACGCTGACTTGAAAGGGCCTGGAATGGTTAAACTCGACATCATGTCCGATCCGATCTGCCCGTGGTGCTATATCGGCAAGGCCAATCTGGATCGCGCGCTGGAGCAGCGTCCCGATCATCCGTTCACGATCACATGGCACCCATTCCAGCTGAATCCCGATATGCCAGTTGGTGGCATGAACCGGCGCGATTATCTGGAAAGCAAGTTCGGTGGCAAGGACAAGGCGGTCAAAGCCTATGCTCCGGTGCTGGAACATGCCGAAAAGGCAGGCATTAAGATCAATCTGGAAGGCATTGAAACCACGCCAAATACCTTGGACGCGCATCGCCTGATCCACTGGGCGGGCATTGAGCAACGCCAGACCGAAGTGGTGGATGCGCTGTTTCAGGCCTATTTCGTGGACGGGCGCGACATCGGCGATCATGACGTGTTGGCCGATATAGCCGACATCTCCGGTCTCGATGCCAGCGTCATCCTGCGCTTGCTGGCCACCGACGAAGACAAGAAAGAGATCGTGGAACGCGACGCTGCCGCACGCGGCATGGGCGTGACCTCGGTGCCCACCTTCATCGTGGCAAGCCAACACGCCGTTCCGGGCGCGCAACCCACCGAGCTGTGGCTCAAGGTGCTTGACGATCTGGGCAACGGTGCCGCGCAAGAGGCCTGACGCCGCCCAGTTTTCACAGAACCGTTGACCCCCTGTTGCCCCTCTGGGCCTGGTGCTACGGCTCGCCCAAGCCGCCACAGGAGAGTCCATGTCCACCACGATGTCGCGCACCGAATTTATCGCGCTGATGGCGATGCTCGCGGCGACCGTAGCGTTGTCGATCGACGCAATGCTGCCCGCGCTGCCCGCGATCGGGTCCGAACTGAGCCCGGACGATCTGAACAAGGCGCAGCTGATCCTCACCAGCTTTGTGCTCGGCATGGGGCTGGGCACCTTCGTCACCGGCCCGCTGTCGGATACGTTCGGACGCAAGACAGTCATGTTGGGCGGCACCTTTGTCTATATCGTCGCGGCGCTCGTGGCATCGCGGGCGCAATCGCTGGAAGTTTTGCTGATCGCGCGGGTGGTTCAGGGTGCGGGCGCGTCCGGTCCGCGCGTGGTGTCCATGGCTGTGGTGCGCGATCTCTATGCCGGGCGGGGAATGGCGCAGATCCTGTCTTTCATCATGATCGTTTTCACCATCGTCCCTGCGGTTGCCCCGCTCCTGGGCTCCATCGTGATCGACCTGGCGGGGTGGCGCGAAGTGTTCTACGGCTTCGTCGTCTTTTCGGCCATTTCCGCGCTCTGGCTGGCGCTGCGTCTGCCCGAAACGCTGCCGCCCGAGCGGCGTCGGTCGTTTCGCTTTGCCGCGTTGCGGGGTGCCGTCGCCGAGATGTTCGCGCATCCGGTGGTCCGGCTGTCGATGGCGGTGCAGGCCCTGTGTTTCGGGATGCTGTTCGGCATGTTGTCGAGCGTGCAGCAGATCTATGATATCACCTTCGGGCGCGGTGACAGCTTTCCATTGTGGTTCGGCGGCATCGCCCTCGTCGCCGCGACCTCGGGGGTGGTCAATGCGACGCTTGTGGTGCGGCTCGGCATGATGTTCATGGTGCGCTCCATGTTGATCGCCCAGGTGGTGTTTTCCGCACTGATGGTCGCCATCGGCGTGGCCGCCTCTGCCGGTCACATTTCAAACGATTTGTTCTTCGGCGCCTTCATCCTCTGGCAGATCTCGATCTTCTTTCAGGCAGGCATGACCTTGGGCAACCTCAACGCGATCTCGCAAGAACCGATGGGCCATATCGCGGGCATGGCGGCAAGCGTCGTCGGATCGGTGGCAACCGTTGTCGGCGTCGCATTTGCCGCACCTGCGGGCTTGATGTTTGACGGCACGCCGGTGCCATTGGCGATTGCCATTTTCTTGCAAGCTGCGGCAGGATTGGTGTTGATGCGCTTCATGGTGCGGGCCGACTCCAGACTGGCCACCTGACTGCACCGCACGTTCAAGACAAGGATGGATCATGACGAAAATCAAAGTCGATAACCCGATCGTCGAAATGGACGGCGATGAAATGACCCGGATCATCTGGGACTTCATCAAGACAAAGCTGATCCTGCCCTATCTCGACATTGATCTTCTGTACTATGATCTGGGCATTGAGGAACGCGACCGCACCAACGATCAGGTCACGGTCGAAGCGGCCGAGAAAACCAAAGAGGTCGGCGTTGCGGTCAAGTGCGCGACGATCACGCCCGATGAAGCGCGGGTCGAAGAGTTCGGCCTGAAGGAGATGTGGCGCAGCCCGAACGGAACGATCCGCAATATTTTAGGCGGCGTGATCTTCCGCCAGCCGATCATCTGTCGCAACGTGCCGCGCCTCGTGCCGGGTTGGACCAAGCCCATTGTCGTCGGACGGCATGCTTTTGGCGATCAGTACAAGGCCACCGATTTCAAATTCCCGCGCGCCGGCAAGCTGACGATGAAGTTCGAGGGCGAAGATGGCACGGTGATCGAGCGTGACGTGTTCGATGCCCCCTCGGCGGGCGTGTTCATGTCGATGTACAATCTTGACGCCTCCATCACCGACTTCGCGCGGGCGTCGTTCAACTATGGCCTGAACCTCGGCTGGCCGGTGTACCTGTCAACAAAAAACACGATCCTCAAACAGTATGACGGCCGCTTTCTGGAGATTTTCAACGACATCTACGAAGCCGAGTTCCGGGAGAAATTCGAGGCCAAGGGCATCGAATATCAGCATCGCCTGATCGACGACATGGTCGCCTCGGCGCTCAAATGGTCGGGCGGATTTGTCTGGGCGCTCAAGAATTACGACGGCGACGTGCAATCGGACACCGTGGCGCAGGGCTTTGGCTCATTGGGGATGATGTCGTCGCAACTGATGACGCCCGACGGCAAGATCGTCGAATCCGAAGCGGCTCACGGGACCGTCACGCGCCACTACCGCCAGCATCAGGCCGGTGAGCAGACTTCGACCAACTCGATCGCGTCGATCTACGCCTGGACCGGCGCGCTCAAGCACCGCGCGAAGCTCGACGAGAACATCAGCCTGCGCGCCTTTGCCGAAACACTCGAACGGGTGGTCGTGGAAACGGTAGAAGCCGGCTACATGACCAAGGATCTGGCGCTACTGGTCGGGCCGGAGCAAAGCTGGCTCACCACGATGGGATTCCTCGAAAAACTCGACCAGCGCCTCAACGCGGCCCTGACCGGCTGACGTCGCGATGATTGTTCTCAGCGACCCGACAACCGACCGGCACACCCTGATCGAAGATGCGCAAGCCATCCTCGTCGGCGCGACACTGGTGGCGCTTGGGGTGCAGTTCCTCACGGCCTCCAACCTGCTCACCGGCCAGATCGCGGGTCTGTCTCTGCTGGGGGCCTACGCCACCCCCTGGTCGTTCGGCGCAATCTTTTTCGTGCTGAACCTGCCGTTCTACATTCTCGGTGTGATCCAGATGGGCTGGCAATTCACGATCAAGACCTTTGCCGCCGTCGCGCTGATGTCCGTCATCTCCGAGCTGATGCCCCTCGCGCTGACGATCAATTCGCTGCATCCTGGCATGGGCGCGGCGCTGGCGGGCATGGTCACGGGCGTCGGGCTTTTGCTGCTGTTTCGTCACGGCGCGACATTGGGCGGCGTCGGGATCGTGGCGCTCTGGTTGCAGGACACACGAGGGATCAAGGCGGGGCATGTCCAACTCGGATTTGACCTGCTGGTCTTCGTGCTGGCGTTGTTCGTGCTGCCGTGGCCATCGGTGCTCTGGTCACTGTTCGGCGCGGCGATCCTGAACACGATCATCACCATCAACCACCGCCGCGACCGCTACGTCGCTCGGTCCTGATACAGCGTCTCTGGTTGTAAAATACTTCGGGGGTGCGGGGGCTGGCCCCCGTGGCCGCTTTGGTCCAGTGTGCGCATCATCGCTTCAGGAGCCGCACATGGCCTATGTCACACTCATGCTCGCCGTTCTGGCCGAAACCATCGGCACAACGGCGCTACAGGCAAGCCAGCAATTCTCGCGGCCGCTGCCTTCGGTGATCGTCGTCGTGTCCTATGCGGCTGCATTTTATCTGCTGTCGGTTGTGCTCAAGACCTTTCCGGTCGGCATCGCCTATGCGCTCTGGTCGGGGCTGGGGATCGTCTTTATCGCGATCATCGGGGCCGCGATCTTCAATCAAAAGCTCGACATCGCCGCGATTTTGGGAATCGGGCTCATTCTCGCGGGCATCGTGGTGATCAATCTCTTTTCCAACACCACGCCACACTGAGCGAACGAAAAACGCGCACCGCCGGGGCGATGCGCGCTAGATGACTTACGACAGGGTCGCGAACTTAGAAGCGGAAGTTGGCCCGCAGCGAAAACGTGTCGGCGTCGATGTCATTGCCAGTGTCGTCGAAATCGTCGAACTGGTGGTACAGATATTCCGCACCGAGGCTGACATTGTCGGTCACGAGGTATTCAGCACCAAGGCCTGCAACCCAACCTGTGTCGTCGAAGTTGTCTGTGTTCAGCTGCGCTGCACCGACAACACCGTAAACCAGTGTGCGGTCAAGGTCGTAACCGGCACGCATCTTCAGGCGCACAACGTCATCGACATCTTCGGCACCGAGGTTGAGGTCTTCACCGGTCTGGTAGTCGAGTTCGCCACCGAGGACGAAGCTACCGAAATCGTAATCGTAACCGCCGTGGACGCCATAGACCATTTCGCTGTCGTCAAAGTTGTCGTCCTCGACCCAGGCTTTGCCAAGGCTCAGACCGCCGTAGCCGCCAGTCCAGTTGCCACCGATCTGCGCGGGCGCGACAGTTACGGGCTGGGCAATGACGGGCTCGACCACTGCCATGTCGGCGCTGCCGGCATAGGTTGCAGTTGCGGCGGATGCGACAAACGCGGTGCTCAATAGAATTCGTTTCATGCGATGTCCTTTCTCAGGGGTTGTTTCGCGTTCAAGCAGCGCGACACAATATGTGCCCCGCTCTTGGCCTTAACTTCGGTATGCAGCGGAAAGTTTCAAGAGGCCGGACACGGCTTTGAGAATTAAGATGAAATTCCGGCCATTCCCTGCTTAGGAAACGGGTGCGAATAGGTCAATTTCCGCCTGTTTTCGATCACGCGCAGGTGATACCGCAGTGGTGATATTTATGAGACAGCTTTTCGATCTGTAAAGCATCGCCTTTTTTGCTGGTGTTCTCAGACGCAGGCTTGTAACCCCCGCCCACATCATTCCAGCACGAGATAGAATTTCATGGACCTTCGCAACATTGCGATTATCGCCCACGTTGACCACGGCAAGACCACACTGGTGGACGAATTGCTCAAGCAATCCGGAGCCTTCCGCGCCAATCAGGCCGTCGCCGAACGGGCGATGGACAGCAACGATCTGGAGCGCGAGCGCGGCATCACGATTCTGGCCAAGGCCACATCGGTCGAATGGAAAGGCACGCGCATCAATATCGTCGACACCCCCGGCCACGCCGATTTCGGTGGCGAAGTGGAACGGATCCTGTCGATGGTGGATGGCGTGGTGCTGCTGGTCGATGCGGCCGAAGGGCCGATGCCGCAAACCAAGTTCGTGACCTCCAAGGCGCTGGCGCTTGGGCTGCGTCCGATCGTGGTGCTCAACAAGGTGGACAAACCCGACGCCGAGCCCGACCGCGCGCTGGACGAATGCTTCGATCTTTTCGCATCGCTAGATGCCAACGAAGACCAACTCGACTTCCCGCATCTCTACGCCTCTGGCCGGTCGGGCTGGGCCGACACCGATCTGAACGGCAAGCGCGAGAACCTCGATGCCCTGTTCAAACTGGTGATCGACCACGTCCCCCCGCCCAAGCAGGTCAAGAAGCAGAACGAGGATTTCCGCATGTTGGCCGTGACACTGGGATCGGACCCTTTTGTCGGTCGCATTCTCACGGGGCGTGTCGAAACCGGACGGCTCAAGGTGGGCCAGACCGTGCAGGCGCTGAGCCGCGTGGGCCAGAAGATCGAGCAGTTCCGCGTCACCAAGATCCAGGCGTTCCGCGGCCTTGGTCCGCAAGACATCGACGAGGCACTGGCGGGCGATATCGTCAGCCTCGCCGGAATGTCCAAGGCGACCGTGGCCGACACGATTTGTGCGCTGGCGGTTGATGAGCCGCTGGAAGCACAGCCCATCGACCCGCCCACGATCACCGTGACCTTCGGGATCAACGACAGCCCGCTGGCCGGTCGGGACGGCAAGAAAGTACAGTCTCGCGTGATCCGGGACCGTCTGATGAAAGAGGCGGAATCCAACGTTGCAATCAAGGTCAACGACACTCCGGGCGGCGAAGCCTTCGAGGTGTCGGGACGCGGCGAATTGCAGATGGGCGTTCTGATCGAAAACATGCGCCGCGAGGGGTTCGAATTGTCGATCTCGCGTCCGCAGGTGATCATGAAGGAAGGCGATGACGGCAAAATGCTCGAGCCGGTTGAGGAAGCGACGATCGACGTCGATGACGAATACTCCGGCGCTGTGATCGAGAAACTGACAGGCTCGCGCAAAGGCGAACTGGTCGAGATGCGCCCCGCAGGCGCTGGAAAGACGCGGATCATCGCGCATGTCCCGTCGCGCGGGCTGATCGGCTATCACGGCGAATTCCTGACCGACACCCGTGGCACCGGCGTTCTCAACCGGGTCTTCCACGGCTGGACCCCGCACAAGGGTGCCATTCCGGGCCGTCGCGCAGGCGTTCTGATTTCGATGGAAAACGGCACCTCGGTGGCCTACGCCCTCTGGAACCTCGAAGATCGGGGCCGCATGTTCATCGGCGCGCAGGAGGCGATTTACACAGGCATGATCATCGGCGAACACAGCCGCGAAAACGATCTCGAAGTGAACCCGCTGAAGGGCAAGAAGCTGACAAACGTGCGCGCGTCCGGAACGGATGACGCGGTTCGCCTGACCACGCCCATCACCTTGTCGCTCGAAGAAGCGATCGCTTATATCAACGACGACGAACTGGTCGAGGTGACGCCGAACGCCATCCGTCTGCGCAAGCGCTATCTTGATCCGCATGAGCGCAAGCGGATGTCAAAATCGGTATAAGCTAATCTGGAAAGCGTCGGATGGGCGTTTCAAGGCCCATCCACGTTACTCAGAGGTTTCGACGATCAGCAATTCGCGCTGGGACGCATCGCGCGCGTGGTCGAGCGCCTGTTGGTATTCAGGACTGTTGTAGCAGGTCTCGGCCGCCTCCAGCGACGGGAATTGGGCCACCACATTGCGCGGCCGTTCCTGACCTTCCAGTTGTTTGTAACGACCGCCGCGGGCAATGAAATGCCCGCCATGCTTGGCAATCGCCGGTCCGGCAAGCTCGGCGTATTTGGCATATGCCTCGGCGTCGGTCACGGTAACGTGCGCAATCCAGAGTGCGGGCATGACTTATCCTCCCAAAACAGCTTCGGCGGCCTTGATGGCGGATTGAGCATTCTCTGCCGACGCGCCGCCGCCCTGCGCCATGTCCGGACGGCCACCGCCGCCCTTGCCGCCCAACTCTGCCACGGCGGCTTTGACCAGATCAACCGCCGATAGCGTCGCCGTCAAATCCGGCGTGACGCCTGCCGCAACAGCCGCTTTGCCGCCGGTATCCGCGATCAACAGCACCGCGCCCGAGCCCAACTGCGATTTGTGCGCGTCGATCAGAGGTGGCAAATCCTTTCCCGACACACCCGAGAGCACCTGCGCCATGAACTTGACGCCATTGATCTCGCGCGACTCAGCGCCGCCCGTCTGCCCGGCGCCGCCCGACATCGCTAATTCGCGGCGCAGTTGCGCAACCTCGTTGGAGAGTGCCTTGCGCTCGTCCAGCAACGCGCGCACCCGCGCCGGAACATCGGCGGCCTGCGCCTTCAATTCCAGCGCCGTTTCGGCCAGACGATGATCCTGCTGCGACAGATACGCGAACGCCTCCGCGCCCGTCAGGGCTTCGATCCGACGCACGCCCGCGCTCGACGCGCTGTCGCCCATCGTGACGAACACGCCGATATCTCCGGTGCGCGCGACATGGGTGCCGCCGCACAGTTCCAGCGAATAGGTGTCGCCGGTTCCACCCTTGCCCGAACCCGACCGCTTGCCCATCGACACGACACGAACCTCGTCGCCGTATTTCTCACCAAACAGCGCCTGCGCGCCAATGTTGCGCGCGTCATCGGGAGTCATGATGCGGGTATCGACCGTCGCGTTCTGGCGGATATAGTCGTTGACCTCGGCCTCGACCTGATTCAATTCCTCCAGCGTCAACGCCTTGCCGTGGCTGAAATCGAACCGCAGCCGATCCGGCGCGTTCAACGAGCCGCGCTGCACCACATGATCCCCAAGCGCGCGGCGCAACGCTTCGTGCAACAGGTGGGTCGCAGAGTGGTTGGCGCGGATCGAGGTGCGGCGGCGATGATCGACCTCAAGTTGCACCGCGTCGTTCTTGCCGAAGGTGCCGCCTTGGATGGTGACGTGATGGGCAAACACCTTGCCTCCGCCCATCCGATGCGTATCCGTCACTTCGGCCTGATCGTCTTCGTTGGCCAATCGGCGCAGCCAGCCGGTGTCACCCACCTGCCCCCCCGCTTCGCCATAAAACGGCGTCTGGTTCAACACGACCCAGCCGCTTTCGCCCGTCGAGAGAGAGTTCACCTCCGCGCCGTCCTTGATGAGCGCCAGAATCTGACCCTCGGCTGTTTCGGTGTCATAGCCCAGAAAATCGGTGGCGCCATGTGTCTCGGCCAGATCAAACCAGATCGCCGCGTCTGCCGCTTCACCAGAACCGGACCAAGCCGCACGCGCCTTGGCCTTTTGATCGGCCATGGCAGTGTCGAAACCTGCCGTGTCAACGTTGCGACCTTTTTCGCGCAACGCATCCTGCGTGAGATCGAGCGGAAACCCGTAAGTGTCGTAAAGCTTGAACGCCGCCGCACCGGGAAGCGGCGCATCCTCGGGCAAGCCGCCCAGTTCGTCATCAAGCAGTTTCAACCCGCGATCCAGCGTCTGCTTAAAACGTGTCTCCTCAAGCCGCAATGTCTCTTCGATGAGCGGCTGCGCGCGGCCCAGTTCGGGATAGGCTGCACCCATCTGGCGCACCAAAGCCGGCACAAGTTTATACATCATCGGATCTTGCGCGCCCAACAGATGCGCATGCCGCATCGCGCGCCGCATGATCCGGCGCAGGACATAACCGCGCCCGTCATTGCTTGGCATCACGCCATCCGCGATCAGGAACGATGTCGAGCGCAGGTGGTCCGCGATCACCCTGTGATGCGTCTTGCCCGGTCCATCCGGATAGGTCGAGGACACATCGGCGCTGGCTTCGATCAGAGAGCGCATGAGATCGGTGGCGTAATTGTCGTTGGTGCCCTGAAGAAGCGCCGCCACCCGCTCGATCCCCATGCCGGTGTCGATGGATTGCGCCGACAATTCGGTGCGGGTCCCGTCCTCGAATTGCTGGTACTGCATGAAAACCAGATTCCAGATTTCAACAAACCGGTCGCCATCCTCCTCGGGCGTTCCCGGAGGGCCGCCCCAATACTTGTCGCCGTGGTCAAAGA
The DNA here is from genome assembly GCF_046592965.1 of Marivita sp. S2033. Classification (NCBI taxonomy): domain Bacteria; kingdom Pseudomonadati; phylum Pseudomonadota; class Alphaproteobacteria; order Rhodobacterales; family Roseobacteraceae; genus Marivita; species Marivita sp. S2033. The sequence continues at coordinate 116,591 of NZ_JBISBV010000003.1, read as the reverse complement.
AAATCTCGGTACATGGTCCGCATGGTCCTGTCGGGCCCATCATCCAGAAATTGTCGTTCGTGGCGATCCGTATGATCCGGTCGTCCGGCAAGCCGGCCACTTTCTTCCAGATCTCCGCCGCCTCGTCGTCGGTGTGGTACACCGTGACCAGCAACCGGTCTTTGGGAATGTCGAATTCCTTGGTGAGCAGTTCCCATGCGTACGGAATCGCCTCGGATTTGAAGTAATCACCGAAACTAAAATTGCCGAGCATTTCGAAAAACGTGTGGTGGCGCGCGGTGTAGCCCACATTGTCGAGGTCATTGTGCTTGCCCCCCGCGCGCACGCATTTCTGCGCAGTCGCGGCGCGCTGATAGTCGCGGTGTTCGACCCCGGTGAACAGGTTCTTGAACTGCACCATGCCCGAATTGACGAACATCAGCGTGGGATCGTTGCGCGGCACCAACGGGCTTGATGGCACCACTTCATGATCCTGCTTTTCGAAGTAGTTCAGAAAAGTGGAGCGAATATCGTTCAGCGTTGGCATGACAAGACCTGACCTGCGGGTATTTTGGGTTCGGTTTCGAATATCGTTTGGCCCCAGCGCTGTCTACCGGATTGCGGCCCCATAACGGAAACAGGGCCGCCCGTCGGCTGCCCTGTTCCCGAGTATTCTCAGATCGACGTCCCGATCCGGGGCATTTCTGCAGTCGCCGTCTGCGTTTCGTCAGGATTCGACGATATCGTCGTCGCCGTCTTTTTCGGCACTCATGTCGAATTCTAAACCATGCGCGGCGCGGATCTTGTCTTCGATATCAAGGGCCACGCGCTTGTTCTCGCGCAAGAACGTCTTGGCGTTCTCGCGGCCCTGCCCGATGCGTTCGTCGCCATAGGAATACCAGGCGCCGGATTTTTCAACCACACCGGCTTTGACGCCCAGATCGATGAGTTCTCCCATTTTCGAGATACCTTCACCATACATGATGTCGAATTCGACCTGCTTGAACGGCGGCGCCACCTTGTTTTTCACCACTTTCACGCGCGTGGCATTGCCGACCACTTCATCGCGATCCTTGATCGCGCCGATACGGCGAATATCGAGCCGCACCGAACTGTAGAATTTCAACGCGTTGCCGCCGGTCGTGGTTTCGGGAGACCCGAACATGACGCCGATCTTCATCCGGATCTGGTTGATGAATATGACCATGCAGTTGGACCGCGAGATCGAACCGGTCAGTTTGCGCATCGCCTGGCTCATCAGTCGGGCATGAACGCCGACGCTGCTGTCGCCCATATCGCCTTCGAGTTCGGATTTCGGCGTAAGCGCCGCGACCGAATCGACGACGACCAGGTTAACGGCTCCGGAGCGGACCAATGTGTCCACAATCTCAAGAGCTTGTTCACCGGTGTCGGGCTGCGAAATCAGCAGTTCGTCCAGATCGACGCCCAGTTTCTTGGCATATTGCGGATCAAGCGCGTGCTCGGCATCCACAAAGGCGCAAACGCCGCCTTTTTTCTGTTCTTCCGCAACGACATGCAACGTAAGCGTCGTCTTGCCGGAGCTTTCGGGGCCATAGATTTCGATGATGCGGCCCTTCGGCAGGCCGCCGATGCCAAGCGCGATATCAAGGCCCAGCGATCCGGTCGATGTCGACTCGATGTCGCGGATCGCATTTTCGCCACCCAGTTTCATGATCGACCCTTTGCCGAACTGGCGTTCGATCTGCGCCAGGGCAGAATCGAGGGCTTTCTGTTTGTTCGCGTCGCGCTTGCTGTCCATAGTCAGGAGATCTGCCGTTGCCATTGCTTTTGATCCTTATTCCACACCCGGTCACGGGCGGCAATTGCTGCTTTTGTTCGCCTCTTGTTCTTTTCGTATATGAGATCAAAACAAGAACAAATCAACTTAATTCTGATAACGACTGTTGCGTGGAATGATTAAGGAGTGGTTTATGGACACTGAAAACGTGGGGGGCGTGAATGTTGGTGTTCTGGAAAGAACGGCTTGTGCTGCTATCGGTGCCCAAGACCGGAACCCAGGCCTATATGCGCGCACTGGCTCCGCGCGCGTCGATGGTGGTGAATGATCCACCAGAACTGAAACACGCGCCGCTCTACCGCTACAACCGGTTCTTCAGACCGATGTTCGACAAGATGGGCGGCGATGATCTCGAACTGGCTGCCGTCATTCGCGAGCCGCTTTCATGGTTGGGAAGCTGGTATCGCTATCGACAGCGCGAAAACCTGACCGGACAGCCCACATCGACACGAGACGTGACTTTCGACCAATTCCTGCACGCCGCCTGTCAGGACGCGCCCCCCGCGTTTGCCAATGTCGGTGCGCAATCGAAATTCGTGGAAGCTCGGCCGAACGGCATCAAAGTCACGCACCTTTTTCGGTATGAAGAGCAGGCAGCGCTGCAAACATTCCTGCAATCGAAACTCGGGGTGCTACCGGAAATTGTCCCGATCAACGTCTCGCCAAAGCGCGACTTGCAGGTTTCCGCCGAAACCGAAGAACTGGTGCGCAGATATCGCGCAGCGGATTTCGATCTTTGGGATCGGATTGCGCCAGGTCGACCCTGACGCACATCATTCTGCCGGTGACGCTGTGGCGTGTGTGTCCGGGGTGACGAGTTGCTGATTAACGATCGCCGTCAGATCGGTGAGCGAGAACGGTTTTGCAATGAATGCCGAGGATTCGATCCGCGCACCTTGAGATTTGAACACGTCTTCCGCGTAGCCCGACATGAACACCACCGGCACGTCGGGCCGTTTCGCCCGCGCCTTGCGGACCCAGCTCGGCCCGTCGAGCCCTGGCATGACCACGTCGGTGACAAAAACGTCCACCTTCAAATCCTCGTCTTTGAGCAGTTCAAGCGCATCTTCGGCGCTTGCAGCCTCGATCACCTTGAAGCCGCGATGCGCCAACGCGCGGGAGGCAAAGGCACGCACCGGTGCCTCGTCCTCGACAAGCAGGACCACGCCGTCGCCAAAGCCGGCCGTCTGCGGGACGGGTCGTTCCGGCACGGTCGGGATTTCCGTCACCGGATCGTCGCAAATGGGGAACATCAACGTAAACACGCTGCCCTTGCCCGGCGCGCTGTCGACGAAAATATACCCTCCCGTCTGTTTGACGATGCCATATACCGTCGACAGGCCAAGCCCGGTGCCCTCGCCGGTTCGCTTGGTGGTGAAGAACGGCTCGAACACCTTTTCCAATTTGTCAGAAGGGATGCCTGTGCCCTCGTCCTGTACACGCACAACCACGTAGTCGCCCTCTGGCACCTTGGCACGACCGTTTTGCAATGGCGCATCAAGCATGTGTTCATCGGTTTCGATCAGGATCGTCCCGCCATCGGCCATCGCGTCACGGGCGTTGACGACGAGGTTCATGATGACTTGCTCCAACTGGCGTTTATCCGCGCGGATCGAGGGCAGCACCGGGTTCTGGCGAAGTTCGAGCACCACCTTTTCCCCAACCAGCCGGTTCAACAGATGCGTGAGATCGGACAACGTGTCGCGCAGGTCGAGCCGTTCGGGCCGCAGCGTCTGTTTGCGCGAAAACGCCAACAATTGACCAACGAGCCCTGCCGCGCGGTTGGCGTTCTGGTGTATCTGGATCAGATCGCCATATTCGGGATCCCCTTGGTCGTGGCGCAAAAGCAGCAGATCACAATGGCCCGAAATTGCGGTCAGAAGATTGTTGAAATCATGCGCCACGCCTCCAGCTAGCTGGCCGATGGCCTGCATCTTTTGACTTTGCACAAATTGCGCCTCGAGGCTCTTCAACTCGGTGGCGTCATTCAAAACTGCCACCAGAAATGTCCGGCCGCGCTCTACCACCCGTGTGAGCGTCACCTGAACGAACACCTCGCGGTCCGAGCGAGTGAGTCGCAGGAATTCCGACCGTCCCAGCCCTTTTCCTGACGCAGCATCGCCAAGCCAGTCGGGAATTGACCGACCCAAACCTTCCATGACATCCGGCAGTGCCGGAACATCATTCTGATCGAACCGCAACAATTCGCGAGCGGACCGGTTGGCCACTTCGATCCGGCCTTGCGGCGACAACTTCAGCAGCGGCACGGGCAACGCTTCGAACCCTGTGTTTTCGGCAGGGCAACTGCTGGGTCCGGCGGAGGGCACTAGAACCACCTCTTCACGCCCCAAACCAGCCTGTTGAATATTGACGACAAAATCGCGCGCCGATCCGTGCGCGCCGACTTGATGAACGTCACCGGGTCGTAACGGTGTATCGTCGATCAGATCGTCGATCCGCCGCACCCGTCCGCCAGCGAGCGTGCGTGCCGCCTCGTTCATCCATAGCACGGTCCCGCTCCGCCCCAGGGTAAGCGTGGGGTAGGACACCTTGCCGGAGCTGTCCGCGCCTCGCCCCTCGAACAATTCCAGCCGCCACAGCAAGGCATTGGGCCCGACCTGATGCGCGCAAACCCGCATGTGGCTATCGGGCAAGACCACATTTTCCGAAGCAATACCGTCTTCGAGCGCCGCGCTTTGAACGCGGTGCAGAAGCCCCGCCGCATCGGCAGCCTGCGCATCAAGCGTTGCGCGCAAGGACTGCCCCGGCATCGCGCGAAACGTCTTTCCCGCTGCAAGATTGGCGCGCAGGATGCACCCGTCCAGATCCGCCAGAACGCAAGCCGCTACATCATGCTCGACCAACAAAGCGATATGGGAAAACGCTTTCTTCTGCTGTCGGTTGCGCCAAAAGGCGGTCACGAGCACAAACAGGACGGCGATGCCGAAGGCGAGGCTTGCGGCGTAGAACCCTGACTTCACAGCCGGGTACGGTGCCGCAAAGCCGACGATCAGACACCCTGCCGAAAACACGGCAAGCAGGATTTTTGCGGAGTATAGCCGCTGCGACGCATGCGTTGAGCGGTTTGAAAGAATCATCAATGCGGCCCTCGGGGACATCTCGTTCCCGCCATATGACCGCAAGAGAATTAAGCGATACTTAAAGCTGAAACACCCTCAGGTTGTATTTTCGTTTTTTCCGCGCGTCAAGATAGAGACGAAAAAGCCGTCGCCGCCTTCATTCGGGTGAAACCGCTGCTGTCTAATACAGTGCCAAGCCGTATTTCGGCGCAAAAATTTGCCGATCTGGTCTTCATTCTCGCAATTCAGCACAGAGCAGGTAACATAGGCCAGCGTTCCGCCAGTCCCGACCAGGTTAGCAGCGTGGTCCAGAATGTCGGCCTGCACCTCACAGACCGATGACAAGCCTTCCGAGGTCAAACGCCACTTGCCTTCCGGTGCGCGCCGCCACGCGCCGCTTCCCGAGCAAGGAACGTCGCACAGAACAAGGTCATAGGGCCCCTTGGGCGAGTCGATGCGCTCCACTTGCGCGTCCGCACGGTCGGCGCGCGCCGGCAGGTCGGACATGCGGCGCGGATCGGTGTCGTGCGCCTCGACCACGGTGTTCAACCGCGCGGCCATCGCCAACGTCTTGCCACCGCCACCGGCGCAGAAATCCAGGACGCGCATGTCGGGCGTGATGTCCAAAGCATCGATCACCGCTTGACTGGCGACATCCTGCAACTCGACACGCCCGTCAAGATAGGGCGCGCTTTGCGCGACGCGGCGCGCACCATCAAGCACTTCCAACGCTGTCTGCGAAAGAGGATGGACCGCGGTGTCGATTCCGGCATCCGCTAGGGCGCGTTGCGCGGCGTCACGATCGGTTTTCGCGGTGTTCACCCGCAAAAAAACCGATGCGCGATGCCGCAATGCTTTAGCATATGCATGAGCTTCGTCGCCCAAATCTTTGAAAACAAGATCGTAAAGCCAATCCGGCATATCCCAGGCCTCAGCCCCGGCAGGCTCGGAGCCAGCGGCGCGCTCCATATCACTGAGAGGCGGCATGGCGTAGCCGTCACCGGTAAAGATCGAGTCCGGGTCAACGCCCAATTGGCGCAGGCGGCCCAGAACCAATTGCCGACCGTCAGAGCCACCACCCACCGCCGCAACACTTCGCCAGCAGCGCAGGATATCAAACACATGATCGCGCACGGCAGCGCGGTCTTTCGAGCCGGCAAAGCGCGACCGGCGTGCCCAGTTCGTTAGCGCCTTCTCGGCCGGTTCGCCTTGGGTGACATGATCCATGATCTCGGCCGCGGCGGCCCAGCGTGCAGCGGGGGTCATGGCCTATCCGATACGGTAATTGGGCGACTCGCGGGTGATCTGAACGTCATGTACATGGCTTTCCTTCAACCCGGCGCCGGTGATTTTGACAAATTTCGCATAGGCGCGCATGTCCTCGATCGTGGCGCAGCCGGTATAGCCCATCGCGGCGCGCAAGCCGCCGACGAGTTGGTGAATCACCGCCCCCGCAGACCCCTTGTAAGGCACCTGTCCTTCGATCCCTTCGGGCACCAGCTTGTCGCTGGCGGCATCCTTCTGAAAATAACGGTCCGCCGATCCGCGCGCCATCGCGCCGATGGACCCCATGCCGCGATAGGCTTTGAAGCTGCGGCCCTGATAGAGGATCACCTCGCCGGGGCTTTCGTCGGTTCCGGCGATCATGCTGCCGACCATTGCGCATGACGCGCCCGCTGCGATCGCCTTGGCAAAATCTCCGGAAAACTTGATGCCGCCATCGGCAATCACCGGCGTGTCACCAGCAGCCGCCGCGCAATCCATGACGGCAGTCAGTTGCGGCACACCCACACCTGCGACCATCCGCGTGGTGCAGATCGAGCCCGGCCCGATCCCCACCTTCACCGCATCCGCGCCCGCATCGATGAGCGCGCGCGTCGCCTCGCCGGTTGCCACGTTCCCCGCGATCACCTGCACCTCATTCGAGAGCGCCTTGGCGCGGCTCACCGCCGCGATCACGCCAGCGCTGTGGCCATGCGCGGTGTCGATCACAACGATGTCGACACCGGCGTCGACCAAGGCCTCTGTGCGCTCGAACCCCGCATCGCCCACGGAGGTTGCGGCGGCAACACGCAGACGCCCCAGCTCGTCCTTGCAGGCGGTCGGGTTCAACACGGCCTGTTGCGTGTCCTTCAGGGTCAAAAGTCCCGTCAGCCGGTTGTCGCCATCCACCACAAGCAGCTTTTCTATCCGGCGCGCGCGCATCAGGCTGATCGCTTCCTGCCGATCCGCAGGCTCGCGCAGAATGGCAAGGTTGTCGGACGTCATCATCACGCTGACCGGCGTGTCGTCGGATGTGGCAAAGCGCATGTCGCGGTTGGTGACGATGCCGGTCACCCGGCCCTTGTCGTCGACCACCGGGAAACCGGTGAAATTATATCGGTCGATCAATTCCTTGGCATCCGCCAGCGTCTGATCGGCGCGCAGCGTCACCGGGTTGAAGACGATGCCCGATTCAAACCGTTTGACGCGGCGCACCTCGCGGGCCTGATCCTCGACGCTGAGGTTCTTGTGTATGACCCCCATACCACCCGCTTGCGCCATGCTGATCGCCATGCGCCCCTCGGTGACCGTGTCCATCGCCGAACTCAAGAGCGGGATGTTGAGCGCGATCCGGCGCGTCACGCGGGTGCGGGTGTCCGCCGTGGACGGCAGGACCTCCGAGGCGCCGGGCACCAGCAGTACATCATCAAAGGTGAGAGCCTCGCGAATCTCCATCGGAATTCCTTTCCTTAGGCAGCATCGTTAGGCACGTCCCTATTGCATCCAATGATGCCAAGGGAAACCCCCTTTTCGCGCAATCGCGCGGCGCATGGGGTTTCTTTGGGCCTGAAATACCTTCCGGGGGTCCGGGGGTGGAAAACCCCCGGCGCTTGCCATCCACGCGGCCTTCAGCATGAGCAGGCTTTACCAGACACCCGCCTTGCTCCAGTCTGCCTGCAACCTGACTGAGCTATGGATGCACGCAATGACCCACGCCACCGGACGCCTTGACCTGCCTTTCACCGGAATCTGCACCTTTGCACGCAGCCCTTACCAACCCGACTGGACAGTGATTGACGCCGACGTCGCGATCCTCGGCGCGCCATTCGATGCCGGCACGCAATGGCGTGCAGGTGCGAGGTTCGGCCCGCGCGGCGTGCGCGATGCGTCCACCCTGTTCAGTTTCGGCCACGCCGGAGCCTATGACCACGAAGACGACGTGACCTATCTGGCCGATACGACCATCGTCGATCTCGGCGATGCCGACATCGTGCACACCGATACCGTGCAAAGCCACGCCAACATCAAGACAGGCGTTCGCAAGATATTGGACGCGGGCGCCTTGCCGGTGGTGATCGGCGGCGATCACTCCGTCAATATTCCCTGCATCGACGCGTTCGAGGGACACGCGCCGTTCCATATCGTGCAAATCGACGCCCATCTCGATTTCGTCGATATACGCCACGGCGTGCGCAACGGGCATGGCAACCCGATGCGGCGCGCCTCTGAAAAAGCCTGGGTGTCGGGAATGACGCAGATCGGCATCCGCAATGTCAGTTCCACCGCCCGCGACGGCTATGACGCAGCGCACGCATTCGGCGCCGACATCCTGTCGGTCCGCCAGACCCGCAAGCTGGGAACCGACGCCGTGGCAGCGCGCATCCCGGCTGGCGCGCCGGTTTATATCACCATCGATATCGACGGCTTTTGCCCCTCCATCGCACCGGGCACGGGAACGCCCAGCCATGGCGGGTTTCTCTATTACGAAATCCTCGAACTCTTGCAGAAAGTCGCGCAGGATCACGACATTGTCGGCATTGATCTGGTCGAGGTCGCGCCGGATTATGACCCCACCGGGACCACGTCGATCCTCGCCGCGCAACTTCTGATGAATCTTCTCGGCTTTGTCTTCCACGCACGCTCCCAGCGCGCCTGAGTTTTTGATTCACCCTGTCGCAAGCTCGAAAAACCGCCGATTTCGTCTCGGTTGCAAAAGCGTGCTTGCACCGCGCATCCAAGCACGCTTTCACTACACATAAAAAAGAAGGCACAGGCAGCACGCATGGCACATCCCCTGAAGGGCATCACGATCCTCGAAATGTCACAGGGGTTGGCGGGGCCGTTCAGCGCCATGACGCTTGCCGACCTCGGCGCCCGCGTGATCAAGATCGAACGCCCCGGCACAGGCGACGAATCGCGCTCCGTGCCGCCGTTCAAAGCCGGGAAATCGGCCTGTTTCGCGGCGGTCAACCACAGCAAGACATCCATCGCGCTCGATCTGAAGTCCGAACCGGATCGCGCGGTGTTCGAGCGGCTTCTGGCGCGCGCCGACGTTTTGATTGAATCCTCCCGCCCTGGTGCGGTGGAGCGGCTGGGCTACGGCTGGACGGACCTGCACGCACGGTTCCCGCGCCTGATCTACGGTGCGGTTTCCGGGTTTGGCCATACCGGGCCGGATGCCAAGCGGCCCTCTTACGATCTGGTGACGCAGGCCCGGGGCGGGCTGATGTCGATCACTGGTCATGTCGGGGGGGCTCCGGTGCGCACCGGGGCATCGGTCGGCGATCTTGCGGCGGCGTTGTATCTGAGCCAAGGCATTCTTGCCGCGCTGTTGGACCGTCACCATACCGGAAAGGGGCGTAAGATCGACATTTCGATGCTCGACGCTCAGCTTGCACTGCTCGAAACTGCCATCGCCATCACCTCGGTCACCGGCACGCCGCCCGCGCCGGGCGGAACACGCCATCCGACCATCGCACCATTCGAGGCGTTTCAGGCTGCCGACGGCCGGTTTGTCATCGCGGCGGGCAATGATGTTCTGTTTGAAAAGCTCTGCGTGGCATTGAACCTGCCACTGGCCGACGATCCGCGCTTTGCAACCAATCCGGCGCGCGTCGACAATGTGCGCCTGCTCAAACGGCTGATCGAGGCGGTGACGATTGACAACACCTGCGCTTACTGGATCGCCAAACTGGGCGCCGCCGGGCTACCAAGCGGGCCGATCCAGAATGTTGATCAGGCGATGCGCGATCCTCAAATTCTGGCGCGCAACATGGTGGTGGATGTGCTGGACCGGAACGGGCGGGCTGCGTTCAAGGCGGCAGGCAACCCGATCAAGATGTCAGGCATTCCCGATGCAACCACACGCCGCGCCGCGCCGGATCTGGACGGCAACCGGGGCGAAATTCTGCGCTGGCTTGAGGAATGATGCCATTGTGCGCGGTGTTAGACGACCGCGCGAGCCATCCGTGCCGCTGCACATAATCATTATGACGTAATTCACCTTTTTCCTGCGGCGCGTCTGCCTATGATCCCGGCAGATATACAAAAAGGGATTCCCATGTCCGATTCAGATCCGCTCGTCGTGTTCACCCCCTCGGGAAAGAGGGGGCGTTTCCCGGTCGGAACGCCGGTGCTGACCGCGGCGCGCCAGTTGGGTGTCGACCTCGACAGCGTCTGTGGTGGGCGTGGGATCTGCTCGAAATGCCAGATCACCCCGTCATACGGCGAATTCTCCAAACACGGGGTCACCGCCCGCGACGGCGCGCTGTCCGAGTGGAACAGCGTCGAGGCGCGCTATGACGAAAAGCGTGGATTGAGACCGGGCCGCCGTCTGGGTTGTCAGGCGCAGGTTCAGGGCGACATCGTGATCGACGTCCCGCCCGAAAGCCAGGTGCACAGGCAGGTGGTGCGCAAGGCCGCCAGCGCCCGCGTCATCGAAATGGATGCCGCGACACGGCTTTACTATATCGAGGTCGCAGAACCCGACATGCATATCCCGACCGGCGATCTGGAGCGCATCGCGCGTGCGCTTGCCGAGCAATGGGACATTCCGGCAATCACCTGCGATTTCCCGGTGTTGACCCGTCTGCAAACCATTCTGCGCAAGGGCGACTGGAGCATTACCGTCGCGCTTCACAAGACCGACAAGGACGCCACTCCCCACTTGATCGGCGCATGGCCGGGTCTGCTGGAGCGCACGCTTTTCGGTTTGGCGATCGACCTTGGCTCGACCACCATCGCCGCGCATCTGACAAGCCTTGACACCGGCGAGGTGATCGCCTCGTCGGGCATCATGAACCCGCAAATCCGCTTTGGCGAAGACCTGATGAGCCGGGTCAGCTATTCGATGATGAACCCCGGTGGCGATGTCGAGATGACCAGCGCCGTGCGCGAGGCCATCAACACGCTGGTCAGCGAGATTGCCGCCGACGCGGGCGTCGACACCGATGTCATTCTGGAGACGGTGCTGGTATGCAATCCGGTGATGCACCATTTGCTGCTGGGCATCGACCCTGTCGAGCTGGGTCAGGCACCGTTTGCGCTCGCCACGTCCGAACACCTGAACCTGAGTGCCCGCGACCTCGACCTGAGCACCCTGCCCGAGGCATCGCAGGTCTATATTCTGCCCTGCATCGCGGGCCATGTCGGCGCTGACGCCGCCGCCGTTGCTCTGTCCGAGCAGCCGGGGAAATCCGAAGATCTGGTGCTGGTGGTCGACGTCGGCACCAATGCCGAAATCCTGCTGGGCAATACCACCCGCGTGCTCGCCTGTTCCTCCCCGACCGGACCCGCATTTGAGGGCGCCCAGATCAGCGCGGGCCAGCGCGCCGCGCCCGGTGCCATTGATGCGATCCGGATTAATCCGGCCACCAAAGAGCCGCGCTTCCGGGTGATCGGCAATGACAAATGGTCCGACGAAGACGGCTTCTGGCAAGAGGTCGAGGCGACCGGCATCACCGGCATCTGCGGCTCGGGTATCATCGAGGCCGTGGCCGAACTGCGCATCGCGGGTTTGCTCGATTCCTCCGGTCTGATCGGAAGCGCCGCGCAAACCGGCACCGAGCGTTGCGTGGCCGAAGGGCGCACCAACGCCTACCTGATCCATGACGCCACCGATCAGGGCGGCCCGCGGATCACCGTGACCCAAGGCGACATCCGCGCCATTCAGCTCGCCAAATCAGCGCTTTACGCGGGTGCGCGGCTGTTGATGGACGAGATGGGCGTCGACAAGGTGGACCGCGTCGTCCTGGCCGGTGCCTTTGGTGCCCATATCAGCCCCAAACACGCGATGGTGCTTGGCATGATCCCCGATGCGCCGCTCGACAAGGTCACCAGTGCGGGCAACGCCGCAGGCACCGGCGCGCGCATCGCGCTCTGCAACCTTGCCGCGCGGGCCGAGATCGAACGCACCGTGCGCGAGATCACCAAGGTCGAAACCGCAATCGCGCCGAAGTTTCAGGAACATTTCGTCAACGCCAACGCGATCCCCCACGCCACCGATCCGTTCCCCGAACTCAACAGCATCGTCTCCCTGCCCCATGTCAGCTTCAACACCAAGGGCGAGGTCGAGGGTGGCCGCAAACGGAGGCGCAAACGGGCGTGAACTGCGCCGCCGATCCATTCTGCGCTTTGGTGGTGCAGTCTTGATCTCTGACGCCCGTCAGGCGGTCACGAGGGGTGACATCACTTCCTGATACGGGCATGCCACCAGATGGCCGGGCTCTGCCTCTTCCAACGGCGGACGGTTTACGGCGCAATCGGGTTGGGCCTTGGGGCAGCGGGTGCGGAAAACGCATCCTGACGGCGGATCGAGCGGTGAGGGCAACTCGCCTTCGAGCACCGGACGCTGACGCGCCGCTTCGCGGACCGGATCGGGGATCGGCACCGAGGAAATCAGCGCCTGCGTATAGGGATGGCGCGGACCACGCACCAGTTCGCGGGCATCGGCCTGTTCCATCTGACGGCCCAGATACATCACCAATGTGCGGTCGCTGATATGTTTCACCACGCTCAGGTCATGCGCGATGAAAATCATCGACAGCCCCATTTCGCGCTGCAACCGCTTGAGCAGGTTGACCACCTGCGCCTGCACGGACACGTCGAGCGCGCTGACCGGCTCGTCGCAGATCACCAGTTTGGGATTGAGGATCAGCGCGCGGGCGATGCCGATGCGCTGACACTGGCCACCGGAAAATTCATGCGGATAGCGGTTGAGAAGGTTGGGCAGGAGCCCCACCCGCTCCATCATCTCGCCGGCCTTTTCGCGGGCCTTCTTTTTGGAGACGTCGGGCTGGTGCGTCGTCAGCGGCTCGGCGATGATCTCGCCGACTGTCATGCGCGGATTGAGCGCGGCGAGGGGATCCTGAAAGATCATCTGCACCTCGCGCCGGTGCGCGCGCCGGTCGCGTGCCGACATCGTGCGCAGGTCGGTCCCGTTCCACAGAATCTCGCCGCCGGTTGCCTGCACGGTGCCGACGATGGCGCGCGCCAATGTGGATTTGCCCGACCCGGATTCGCCGACGACGCCCAGCGTCTGACCTTCGGACAGGTCGAAATTCATCCCGTTGACCGCTTGCAGCTTGCCGGGTTTTGTCCAGGGCCACGCCCCGCGCGGGGTCACGTCGAAGGTCACGTCCAGATCGCGGACTTTCAGCAGGGTCATTTCACCACCTCAGGGTCAGCGTGACAGGCGCGCAGAACATCGCGGTAGGGCAGCAGGTCGGGCTGCACGTCGCCGCACTGGTCCAGCCGGAATGCGCAGCGCGGCGTGAACGGGCACCCCTTGGGCAGGCGCGACATATCCGGCGGATCGCCGGGGATCGTTTCCAATTCGTCCTGATCGACGTCAAGCCGCGGCACCGCCTTGAGCAGACCCAGCGTGTAGGGATGGCTCGGGTTGGCGAACAGATCCGTCGTTGCCCCCTGCTCCATCACCCGACCGCCATACATCACCACGGTGCGCGCGCAGGTATCGGCGACGATGCCAAGGTCGTGTGTGATCAGGATCATCGCGGTGCCGAATTCGCGGCGCACCTCGGCCAGCAATTCCATAATCTGCGCCTGCACGGTCACGTCCAGCGCGGTTGTCGGTTCATCCGCGATCAGCAGACGCGGGCGGCACAGCAAGGCCATGGCAATCATGATGCGCTGCCGCATCCCGCCAGAGAATTCGTGCGGATACATGCTCAGCCGCCCTGCGGCATCGGGAATGCGCACCGCTTCCAGCATCGCGACACACTCCTTGAGAGCGGCACGCTTGCTGAGCCCTTTGTGCAATGTCAGCACTTCGGCCATCTGATCGCCCACCCGCAGGTAGGGGTTGAGCGAGGTCATCGGGTCCTGAAAGATCATCGCCACCTGCTCGGCGCGCACCTTGTTCAGCGCCGATTGCGACAGTCCCAGAAGTTCGGTTCCGTCAAGGCGCACCGACCCGGTGGCCGTCCCGTTGCGCGCCAGAAGGCCCATCACGGCAAAGGCGGTCTGGCTTTTGCCCGATCCGGATTCTCCGACGATGGCCAGCGTCTCGCCCGCTTCGATCGACATCGACAACCCGTTGACCGCATTGACGATACCATCCGCGGTGCGGAACGACACCGCGAGGTTTTCTACTTCCAGCAAAGCCATAAATTTACCGATCCTTCGGATCGAGCGCGTCGCGCAACCCGTCTCCAATGAAGAAAAATGCAAACAGCGATACGACGAAGAAGGCCAGCGGGAAGCCAAGCATCCAAGGTGTCTGGTTGCGCATGTTGTCCGCGCCCATGTTGATCAGCGCGCCCCAGCTGGTGCTGGGTTCCTGCACGCCAAGGCCAAGGAAGCTGATGAAGGATTCAAAGATGATCATCTGCGGCACCAGCAGCGTCGCATAGACGATCACCACCCCCAAAAGGTTCGGCACGATATGACGCGCGATGATGCGCGGCGTGCTCACTCCGGTGGCGATGGCGGCCTCGACGAATTCCTTGTTCTTGATGCTGAGCGTCTGCCCGCGCACGATCCGCGCCATGTCGAGCCACGAGATCAGGCCGATGCCGATGAACAGCATCACGATGGAGCGCTCGAACACCACGAGCAGAAGGATCAGAACGAACATGTAGGGGATCGACATCATCAGATCGACGATCCGCATCATCACCGTATCGGTGCGCCCGCCGACATAACCTGCAACTGCGCCCCAAGCGGTGCCCACGACAACCGAGATCAGCGCGCCGACAATGCCCACCATGAGCGAGATCCGCGTGCCCTGCACCACCCGCGCGTAAAGATCGCGGCCCGATTCATCGACGCCGAAATAGTGCCGGTTCTCCCAGGACGGACCACCCACATCGGGGATCGAGCCCAGCATGGCCCAGTCGATTTCCTCGTTGCTCCAGGGGGTCGCGAACTGGCCAAAGGCAGCGAACAGCCCCACGAGCACAAGCACCACCATGCTCGCCACGGCGGCCTTGTTGTGGAAGAACCGCACCCGCGCATCCTGCCAGAGCGACCGGCCCTTGACCGGCTCCATGTGGCTGGCCTGTTCGGCGGCTTCGACTGCCGGGCGTCCTGCAAGCATCGCCATCCCCTCAGTACCGGATTTTCGGGTCGATCCATGCATAAATCACATCGACCACAAGGTTGAACAGAACCGTCAGCGTCCCGATCAGGATGGTGATCCCCATGATCACCGAGTAATCGCGCGCCAACGCCGAGTTGACGAAGAACTGCCCGATCCCGCCGGTGGAGAAGAACACATCGATCAGGACCGAGCCGGTGATCATGCCGACGAAGGCCGGCCCCAGATAGGAGATCACCGGAAGCATCGCGGGCTTGAGCGCGTGGCGCAGGATCACACGGCGCATCGGCAGCCCCTTGGCCCGCGCGGTGCGGATGAACCCGGCATTGAGCACTTCGAGCATGGACGAACGCGTGATCCGCGCGATGCTGGCCATATAGGAGGTCGAGAGCGCGATCACCGGCAGGATCAGATACTCGATCTGCCCGCCGCGCCAGCCTCCGCCCGGCAGCCAGCCCAGCCAGAGCGTGAAGATCAGAACGAGGATCGGCGCCATGACGAAGTTCGGCAAGACCTGCGCGCCGATGCTGACGCCGACGGCAAGGTAGTCGAGCCACGAATTGTGAAACACCGCCGCCAGCACGCCCAAAGTGCCGCCAACGGCAACCGCGACGACGAAAGACCAGAAGCCATAGGTCAGCGTGACCGGAAAGCCCTGCGCGATCAGATCGTTGACCGTGCGGTCCTTGAATTTGAAGCTGGGGCCGAAATCGAAATGAACCACGACATCCCAGATGTAGATGGCCATGCGCTGCAACAGCGGCTTGTCGAGGCCGTACTTCGCCTCAAGATTCGCCAGAACCGCAGGCGGCACGCCGCGTTCGGTGGCGAACGGGCTGCCCGGTGCGGCCTCCATCAGCAGGAAGGAAAAGACGATCAGCAGCAGGATCGTCGGCACGGCAATGGCCAGCCGTTTGAGAATGAAAGCGGTCAAATGCGATCCTTCCGAAACCAGGGTGCGAGAGGGCGGCCTATCGCCCCCTCGCGGATCATGTCAACACGTCAGTCTGCGACGCGATAGAAATCCTTGACGTACCAGTTGTTCTCGACGTTCTCCATCGGGAACCCCTTGATCGCCGGGTTGAGCAGGAAGGTGTTGGCGTAGTGGTAGATCGGGATGATGCCCATGTCCTCGGACAGGATT
This sequence comes from Marivita sp. S2033, assembly GCF_046592965.1. Taxonomy (NCBI): domain Bacteria; kingdom Pseudomonadati; phylum Pseudomonadota; class Alphaproteobacteria; order Rhodobacterales; family Roseobacteraceae; genus Marivita; species Marivita sp. S2033. Next base: position 100,248 of record NZ_JBISBV010000003.1, on the reverse strand, counting down.
TCCTCTGCCTTCTTGTACTCGGCAGCCGGGTTTTCCGACGTCTTGGACGCAGCGATCACCTTGTCATACTCCTCGTTCGACCACTTGCCGTCATTCTGCTCCTGATCGGTGGTCAGAATGTCGAGGAAGGTCGACGCTTCGTTGTAATCGCCACACCACGCAACGCGCGCAAGATCGAAATTGCCGCCACGGCGCACGTCGAGATAGGTCGACCACTCCATGTTCGACAACGTCACGTCGACGCCCAGCTTCTGCTTCCACATCTGGCTGAGAACGGTGGCGATCTTCTTGTGATTCTCGTCGGTGTTGTAGATCAGCTTGAGATCGAGGTTCTCGACACCGGCTTCCTCGATCAGTTCCTTGGCCTTCTCGTCACGCTCGGCCTGGGTCCAGTTCGCATAGTCGATGTCGGGCGCTTCGAAACCGGCGGTCGCGTTGTGCGAGAAGTAGTAACCCGGCTTCTGACCACCCTGAAGGATCTGATCGACGATGATGTCGCGATCCACGGCAAGGCTCAGCGCGCGGCGCACGCGGGGGTCTTTCAGCTCCGGCTTGGCATCCTCACGCTGGTTCACCGCGTAATAGTAGGAACACAGGCGCGGCACCGATTTCGCCTCGTCCGGGCGCTCTTCCTTCAGGCGCGGGAACGTGCCGGCGGGCAGCGGTTCGAGCATGTCGTATTCGCCCGATTCGTACCGCGTCAGCGCCTGGTTCACGTCGTTGATGATGAGACCGGTCACTTCGTCGATGATCACGTTCTCGGCGTCCCAGTATTCCGGGTTCTTGACCAGCTTGAAATACTCGTTCAGCGCCAGTTCGGACAGCTTGTACGCACCGTTGCCGACATAGTTCTCGGGCGACGTCCAGTCACTGCCATACTTCTCGACCGTGGGCATGTGGATCGGCATCAGCGTGGCATAGGATGTCATCGCGGGGAAATACGGAACCGGCTGGTTCAGAGTGACCTTGAGCGTGTGATCGTCCACCGCCTCGACACCCAGTTCGCTCGGCTCCATCTCACCGGCAACGATTTCCTTGGCGTTCTTCATCTGCGTCAGTTCGACATACCACGCATAGGGCGATGCGGTGGCCGGATCGGCAGCGCGCCGCCAGGCGTTGACGAAATCCTGTGCCACGACCGGATCGCCGTTCGACCATTTTGCATCGTCGCGCAACGTGAACGTGTAAACCGTGTTGCCTTCGCTGGCCTCGAATCCGGTGGCGACACCGGGGCGCAGATCGCCATTAGCCTCCTGAATCATCAGACCTTCCATGATCTGACGCAGAACGTGGCTGCCGGCGGTTTCTTCGTTCAACTGCGGGTCGAGTGTCGGGAATTGGTCTAGCAGGCGATAGGAAAACGTCTGTGTATCGGCAAGCGTGTCGCCTTCGGCCACGGTGGCGGCATTGGCGGGTGACAGGCCAAGGGCCAGCACGGCCGCGGTCGTCATGGAAAGAATGGTCCGGCGTTGCATATTAATCCTCCTCTGATGGGTGGTCTTGTCCCCGCTCTTGGCGGCGGAAAATGAAACCGGGCCCATATTTGTTCAACTTCATCTGCTTTGCAAGTACCGCACGTACGTGACGCGAGGCAAAGGTTCAACTTCAAGCAGAGTGACCCGGACGTCCGCGTCAAGCGGATGGGCGGATTGCGCGGTCAACAGATCGGCAAGGCGCCCTGCGCGACCGGGCCGGCGCGTCTGGACCGGTGCAAATCGGGGCGGCGAGAACCGGAAAAGATCCTTCGATCTGGCGTAAAGGTACATCTTGGGCAAGTAATATTATGACGGAAAAAGATAAATAACTTTCCTCTTGTGTCTCTCACATTCGGCAATATGGTCGCACCTGCAATGGGGATAGCACTATGATTTTTCGCTTCATCGACGGTCTGAACGAGGTCGTCGGCAGGATAGTTTCGGTTGTGGCGGTCGTCTTCGCGGCGATCATCATCTATGACGTTTTCATGCGCTACGTGCTCAACGATCCGACCCGTTGGGCCTTCGATGTCACCAAGCAGCTATACGGCTTCTACTTCGTCATGCTGGGCGGCTATGCGCTGCGCCACCAGGCGCATGTGCGGGTCGATCTGGTGACCGAAACGCTGGGCCCGATGATACGGCGCTGGGTCGAAGCGGCGGGATACATCATCTTTTTCTTCCCCTTTGCCTGGGTCTTCATGACCCGTTCATACGAATTCGCGATGCGCTCCTACGCACAGGGGGAAACGACCTACGGCTCTGTGCAGCTGCCGGTCTATCCGCTCAAGATGGCGATGGCTGTCGCTGCCGGATTGCTGCTTTTGCAGGGCATTTCGGAATTCCTGAAACTCGTTCTGAACCGTCAGGAGATTCCAAGTGACGCCTGAACTTATCGCATTGGCCATGTTCGGCCTGTTGCTTCTCGGCCTGTTCATGGGTCATCCGCTGGCCTTTGTGCTGGGTGGCACGGCCGTGCTCGGCGCGTTGATTGCGGGCAAGCCGATGGTGCTGGGCATCGTCATCAACCGCATCTTCGGCGATGTGCTCGACAATTTCACGCTGATCGCGATTCCGCTCTTCATCTTGATGGCGCGGTTCCTGTCCGACTCTGGCGTGACCGACAAGATGTTCGAATCGTTGCGTCTTTTGATGTCGAACGTGCGCGGCGGTCTTGCCCTCGCTGTCGTGTTCATCTCGATCCTGCTGGCTGCAACAACCGGCATCATCGGCGCGTCGATCACCGTCATGGGTGTGATGGCGCTGCGCCCGATGCTGCAATATGGCTACAGCCCGACGCTGACCACGGGCGTGATCGCGGCCTCGGGCTGTCTTGGCATCCTCATTCCACCGTCGATCATGCTGATCCTGATGGCGAGCTATTCGCCGCTCTCGGTGGGTGAGCTGTTTGCCGGTGCAATGATCCCCGGCGTGGTGCTGGGCCTGCTTTATGCCGTCTGGGTTTACATCGTCTCCATCGTGCGCCCCGACATGGCTCCGGCGGTCGAACCCGACGAGAAGATCAGCAAGCCCGCCCTCTTGCGGATGCTGGCGATCGAGGCGGTGCCGCCGCTGGTGCTGATCCTCGGTATCCTCGGCTCATTGCTGGCCGGGATCGCCACCGCAACCGAAGCCTCGGCCATCGGCGCCGCCCTTGCGCTGGTCATCGTGATCATGCGCCGCAAGTTTCACTGGTCGAGCTTTTACGGCGCGATGCTCGAGACGGGCCGAACCTCGGCAATGATCCTGTTCATCGTGATCGGAGCCACTGCCTTTACCGGCGTGTTCAACATCACCGGCGGTCTGCGCGCAACGCAGGAAATCATCCGCGGGCTCGACATGGCGCCGTGGCTGCTGATCGCGATGATGATGTTCATCGTCTTCATTCTTGGCGCGTTCCTCGACTGGACCGGCATCGTCCTGCTGTCGTTCCCGATCTTCCTGCCGATCATTCAGGAGATGGACGTCAGCCTGCTGTGGTTCGTCGTGCTGATGTCGGTCGTGTTGCAGACGTCGTTCCTGACGCCACCTTTCGGATATGCCTTGTTCTACCTGCGCGCCATTGCGCCCAAATCGGTCAAGACATCGCATATCATCGTCGGTGTGCTGCCGTTCATCGGCTTGATCCTGATGATGTGCGTCGCCATCGCCCTGTTCCCGCAGCTGGTCACCTGGCTGCCCGAAACGCTCTATTCCAAATAAACAGAGGAGGTCTAAATGACACTTAAGAAAACTGTAATGGCTGGTATTGCACTGGCCACGGGGATTGCCACGCAATCCGCCGCACAAGAAAACTGGACCATGACAACCACATGGCCCACATCGCTTGAGCTGATCGAGATCGACAAGCATTTCGTGGACCTTGCCAACAAGCTGACCGGCGATGCGCTGACCATCGAATTCTTCGAAGGCGGCGCGCTTGTGCCGGCGGGCGAAGTGTTCGGCGCGGTTGAATCCGGCACCATTCAGGCCGGTGCAGACTGGCCGGGCTACTGGGCCGGTCGCAATTCTGCCTTCTCGCCTCTGGCCACTACGGCCAGCCTGTTCAACGCGATCGACTACGTCAACTGGATCGAGCAGTGGGGCGGCGCGGATCTGTATAACGAGATCTACGGCAAGTTCGGCATGGTCTACCTGCCCTACGGCGTGACCAACAACGAATCCGGCTTCCGCACCAATGAGGCCATCGTCACGCTGGACGACCTGCAAGGCAAACGCCTGCGCCTGTCGGGTCTGGAGCAGGGCCGCTTGCTTGAAAAGCTGGGTGGCAGCCAGGTCTCCATGGCCGGTGGCGAGATTTACCAGTCGCTTGAGCGTGGCGTGATTGACGGTGCCGAATTCTCGACCCCGAACGTCGACTTCTCGGGCGGCTTCCAGCAGGTCACGACCCATTGGGCAACCCCCGGTTGGCACCAGTCCGCGTCCGTCTTCGGTGTGATGATCAACCAGGCATCGTGGGATGCTCTGTCGCCGGAAACACAGGAAGACCTCAAGATCGCGGCGCAGGCCAACCTGATCTGGTCGCTTTCCTTCACCGAGAAGCGAGCGACCGAAGCCTACCAGCAGTTCAAGGACGCAGGTATCGAGATCACGCGCTATGACGACGAAACCCTTGCCAAGATTCAGGAGATGGCAAACGAGGTGATCGAGCAGACCGCGTGCGAAAACCCGGATTCCGCCAAGGTGTACCTGAGCCAGCTTGAGTACCTTGCCGATTACGCCAAATGGCGTGACGCATCTGCCCCGTTCAATCTGGGCAGAACGCCGAACGGCCCTGATGTCGAAGCAATCCGCGCTTGCGCGAATTGATCCAAAGAAACCGAAAAGGCCCGCAAGTTTGCGGGCCTTTTTCTTTCCTCTCCGATGCCGGATCAGGCGGTGATATAGGCGTCCATCGCCGCTTCGATCCCGTCGCTGTGGATCATGTCCAGCCATCTTGAAAACGCACTGGCAAATCTTGGTGCATCCGCCAGATCACCGTAATACTGCCGTTGCTCCAGCCAGAGGTCGGGAGTCGATCTTGCCGCTTCCGCGACCGGATGCAAACTGTCCCAGTGCGGATCGTTTGGCGCGACCACGCTGCCGTCTTCGCGCAGCCCCGTGCAATAGCGCGCCCATGCCGCCGACACGAGCGCCAATCCCTCGACCGGGGTGTCCGCCTTCAGCCCGTCACGGATCGAGGGCACGATGAAGCCGGGGTGCCGGCTTGATCCGTCAAAGGCAACCCGGCGCGGGGTATCCGCGATCTCGGGATTGGCAAAGCGGCGCTCGATCAAGGTAAGATATTCCTGCGCGCTGCATCCCGGCACATCCGCGACATGCGGCGCAATCTCGGTCAGGGCAACCTTGTGCAGCAGCGCGGAAATTCCCGGATGCGCCATCGCCTCGGCAATCGTTGCCAACCCCAGAATGTCAGCCGGATCCGAGATGATCTGATGTCCGCCGTTCAGAATGCGGATCTTCATCATTTCGAAATCATGCACCCGGTCCGAGAACGTCGCGCCAACCGCGTCCCAGTCCGGACGGCCCGCGCAGAACGCGTCTTCGATCACCCATTGACGGTAGTTTTCATGCGTCACCGGGGCGGCGTCGTCGATGCCGAACCCTTGAACCAGAGCGATTTCGTTCGGCCCCGTTGCGGGGACGATGCAATCTACCATCGAGTTGGGAAAGCTGCACGTCTCTTCGATCCACTCCGCAAGCGCGGTATCCGACAGGCGCGCCAGCGACACGCTCGTCTGGCGTAGAACCGCGCCGTTGCCTTGCAGATTGTCGCAGCTCAGGCAGGTGAATGGCCCGAGCCCTGCGTCGCGCCGCTGCTTCAGCGCCGCGATCATGGCACCGAAGGCCGTGCGCGGGTGATCGGGGTTTGCAGCGTCGTGCTGGATGTCGGGATGCGTGGCATCAAAGCCGCCCGTCGCGGGGTCGATGAAATAGCCGCCTTCGGTCACCGTCATGGACACGATGCGGATGTCGGATTTGGCCATGCGCGCAATCAGCGCACCATTGCCCGGTTCGACCGGCACAAAATCAATCATCGCGCCGCAGATCTCAGCGGATTTGCCTGCCGGATCAAGCTCGATCAGCGTGGTCAGGCAATCCTGCGCGAGCAATTTTTCACGTTGCACCGCGTCGCCCGGACGCACGCCTGCGCCGATGATGGCCCAATCGTGGTCCTGCCCGGTGTCAAACAGGCGATGCAGATACCAGGCCTGATGCGCGCGGTGAAAATTGCCCAACCCGATATGCACGATTCCCGGTGACAGCGCGCTGCGATCATAGGTCGGAACGCGCGCGGTCCGGGCAAGATCGCCAAGCGTCGCGTTTGAGAGGGGCGTCAGCTCATCCATTGGCCGCCATCCACGTTATAGGTTTGCGCCACGATGTAATCAGCCTCGGAACTCGCCAGGAAGATTGCCATGCCGGTCAGATCCTCCGCCGTTCCCATTCGCCCGAAGGGCACCGCAGCGCCGACTTCACGCTTTTTCTGGCCGGGCGCCTTGTTTTCATGCTTGGCAAAAAACGCATCAACCCCGTCCCAGTGTTCGCCATCGACAACGCCCGGAGAAATCGCATTCACGTTGATGCCATGCTTGATCAGATCGAGCCCAGCCGATTGGGTCAGCGAGATGATCGCCGCCTTGGTCGCACAATAGACGGCGACCAACGGCTCGCCGCGACGGCCCGCCTGGCTTGCCATGTTGATGATCTTGCCCCCCTGCCCACGCGCGATCATATGTCGGGCGACGGCCTGCAAGGTGAACAGCGTGCCGGCCACGTTGATGTCAAAGACCCGCGCATAATCGGCGCGCTCGATGTCAACAATCGGAGCGGCGGTGAACAGCGCGGCGTTGTTAATCAGGATGTCGATGCCGCCAAAGGCATCGACGGTTTCCGCGACGGCCGCATCGATGCTGGCCTGATCGGTCACGTCCATCTTGACCGCGATGGCCGCATCTCCGATCTCGGACGCCGTTGCCTGCGCCCGCGTCATGTCGATATCCCCGATTGCCACCCGTGCGCCTTCGCGCACATAGGCCTCGGCAAAGGCGCGGCCGATGCCCCGCGCCGCACCGGTGATCAGCGCGGTTTTTCCATCCAGACGTTTCATGCGATCCGAAGCCCCGTTGCGTCAAACCGGTGAATCTGGTCGGCGCGTGGCGTCAGATGGATGGTGTCGCCGTGATCGTAGCTGACCTCACCCGGCGCGCGGACTGTGATTGTTTCAGCCAGCCCGGTATCGTGAATGTGGAAGAACGTATCGGACCCGAGATGCTCGGCCACACCGACCCGGCCTTTCCAAAGACCATCTTTGCCGGACACGTCGATATGTTCTGGTCGCACGCCGATGGTCATCGCATCGTGCTGGGCCGCTTCCGGTCCTTCGATCAGGTTCATCTTCGGCGACCCGATAAAGCCTGCGACAAACAGATTGCGCGGCGCGTGATAGAGTTCAAGCGGGCTGCCCACCTGTTCGATCACGCCTGCCTGAAGCACCACGATCTTGTCAGCCATCGTCATCGCTTCGACCTGATCGTGGGTGACGTAGATCATCGTCGTCTTCAGGCGCTCGTGCATCTCGCAAATCTCAAGCCGCATCCCGACGCGCAGGGCAGCGTCGAGGTTGGACAACGGCTCATCGAACAGGAACGCCGAAGGTTCGCGTACGATCGCCCGTCCGATGGCGACACGCTGGCGTTGTCCACCCGAAAGCTGTCCGGGGCGGCGATCAAGGTAATCGGTGAGGTTCAGCGCCTTTGCGGCCGCGTCGATCCGACGGTCCTGCTCGGCCTTGTCGATCCCTGCCATGCGCATCGGAAAGGCGATGTTCTTGCGCACCGACATGTGCGGATAAAGCGCGTAGGACTGGAACACCATCGCCAGACCGCGCTTGGCGGGCGGCGTGTTGGTGGCATCCGCGCCGTCGATCTCGACGCTGCCCGAGGTCAGATCCTCAAGCCCGGCAATCATCCGCAGCAAGGTGGATTTGCCACAGCCCGAGGGACCGACGAAAACCGCGAATTCCCCGTCTTCGATGGTCAGGTCCAAAGGCGGGATGACCTGAACGTCGCCAAAGCTTTTGGTGACCTGTTTGAGTTGGATCTTGCCCATGAGGAATTTCCTTATTTAACCGCGCCGAAGGTGAGGCCGCGCACAAGCTGCTTCTGGCTGAACCAGCCAAGGATGAGGATCGGCGCAATGGCCATTGTCGACGCCGCCGAGAGCTTGGCGTAGAACAGGCCTTCGGGGCTTGAGTAGCTGGCGATGAACGCGGTGAGCGGTGCCGCCTTGGCTGCCGTCAGGTTGAGCGTCCAGAACGCCTCGTTCCATGCCAGGATGAAATTCAACAGCAAGGTCGACGCAATGCCCGGCACCGCCATCGGCGTAAGCACATAAAGAATCTCCGAGCGCAGTGTGGCCCCGTCCATCCGTGCCGCTTCGAGAATCTCGCCGGGAATTTCGCGAAAGTAGGTGTAGAGCATCCAGACGATGATTGGCAGGTTGATCAGCATCAGGATGATGGTCAGGCCGATCAGGCTGTCGAGCAGGCCCATCTTGATGAAGATCAGGTAGATCGGATAAAGAACACCCACCGCTGGCAGCATCTTGGTCGAGAGCATCCAGAGCAGGATGTCCTTGGTGCGACGTGACGGCACGAAGGCCATCGACCACGCCGCAGGCACCGCAACGATGATGCCCAAGATTGTCGACCCGCCCGCGATGATGATCGAGTTCATCAGGTAGCGGCCATAGTTCGAACGCTCCATCACGACGCGGTAGTTCTCGAGCGACCAGTCAAAGAACAGGAACACCGGAGGATCGGCGATGGCTGTCGCTTCGGATTTGAAGCTGGTGAGGATCGTCCAGAGGATCGGGAAGAAGATCAGCAGACCGATCGTCCAGGCGAGGACGGTGTTGATGATCTTGCGGTTGTTGGTCACTGCGCGGGCCATGATTTTATCTCCTCACGCGTCCAGGTTCTTGCCAACGATCCGCATCAGGAAGATCGCGATGATATTGGCCAGGATGACGGCATAGATGCCACCAGCGCTGCCCAGTCCGACGTTCTGGCTTTCCAACACGCGCTGGTAGATCAGGTAGGTCAGGGTGCGGGTGCCGAAGCTGCCTTGGGTGGTCACGAAGATCTCTGCAAAGATGCCCAGCAGGAAGATCATCTGGATCAGCACAACGATGGTGATGGCCCGCGACAAATGCGGCAGCACGAGCCAGAAAAAGCGCGACAGCGGCGGGGCGCCGTCCATCTCGGCGGCTTCCATCTGTTCGCCGTCAAGCGATTGAATGGCGGTGAGCAGGATCAGCGTCGCGAAGGGCAGCCATTGCCACGCCACGATTATGATGATCGAGGTCATGGAGGCCTGGCTCAGCCATTCGATCGGGGCCAGTCCGAAGAGTTGCCACAGATGCGCGAACAGGCCGTTCACAGGGTCCATAAACATGTTCTTCCAGACCAGTGCAGAGACGGTCGGCATCACGAAGAACGGCGCGATCACGAGGATGCGGACAACGCCCTGCCCCCACATCGGCTGATCCAGCAGCATCGCCAGCAACACGCCGAACACGATGGTGATGACCAGCACCGCCCCGACGATCACCAGCGTTGCCTGTACCGACGGCCAGAAGGCGCTTGAGGTGACGAAGCGGACGTAGTTGTCAAATCCGACCCATCCCAGATCGCCACCGCGCAGCGGCAGATAATTCTTGAACGAGAAGTAGAGCGTCATCGTCAGCGGCACCAGCATCCAGCCAAGAAGCAGGGCGACGGCGGGGGCCATCATGAACCGGGCCGCGGATCTCGAATGCTGGGTCGCCATAACCGAACTCCTGCCGGGGATTGCAAATCTGAAACGTGACGAAGCGATAACCCGAGGGCGGACGTACCGCCCCCGGGATCAGCGTTTTAGTAGCCTGCGGCTTCCATTTCGTCGGTGGTCAAAGCCTGAGCCTTTTCAAGCGCTTCGTCGACACTTTGCTGACCGGCGAGCGCGGCAGAGAATTCCTGCCCGACCTGCGTTGCGATGCCTGCAAATTCCGGGATCGCGACAAACTGGACGCCGGTATACGGGACCGGATCGACCGAAGGCTCGCTCGGATTGGCCGAGTTGATGGATTTCAGCGTCATCTCGGCGAACGGCACCTTCTGGTACTCGGGGTTCTCATAAAGCGATGTCCTTGTGCCCGGAGGAACGTTGGCCCAGCCTTCGTTCTCGGCCACCAGCGCGGTGTAATCCTTGCTTGTCGCCCAGGCGATGAAGGTCTTGGCCTCTTCCGTGGCGTCCGAACCGGCAGGAATGGCCAGCGACCATGCCCAGAGCCAGTTGCCGCGCTTGCCCAGACCGTTGTCCGGCGCCAGCGCAAAGCCGACCTTGTCTGCGACGCTGGAATCTTCGGGGTTGGTCACGAAGGACGCCGCCACGGTTGCGTCGATCCACATGCCGCATTTGCCCTGCTGGAACAGCGACAGGTTTTCGTTGAAGCCGTTTGTCGACGCGCCCGGAGGACCATAGTTGTTCATCAGGTCCATGTAGGTGTTGAGCGTGGTCTTCCACTCTTCGCTGTCGAACTGCGGGGTCCAGTCCTCGTCGAACCACTTGGCGCCGAAGGAGTTGGACATCGCTGTGAGGAACGCCATGTTCTCGCCCCAGCCAGCCTTGCCGCGCAGGCAGATGCCGTAAATCTCGTTATCCTTGTCGGTCATTGCCTCGGCGGCCTTGGCGATATCGTCCCATGTGGGCGCTTCGGGCATTTCCATGCCTGCGGCTTCCATCAGGTCGGTGCGATACATCACCATCGAGCTTTCGCCGTAGAAAGGCGCAGCGTAAAGTTCGCCGTCCACGGTCAGACCATCGCGGATCGCCGGCAGAATGTCATCCGCATCCCATTCGGCGGGCAGATCGTTCAGCGACACCAGCCAGTCCTGCGCACCCCAGATCGGAACCTCGTAGGTGCCGATGGTCATCACGTCGAACTGGCCACCGTTGGCGGCGATGTCCTGCGTGACGCGCTGGCGCAACACGTTCTCTTCCAGCGTCACCCACTCCAGCTTGATGTCGGGGTTTGCGGCGGTGAAATCATCGGCCAGACCCTGCATGCGGATCATGTCGCCGTTGTTCACGGTGGCGATGGTGAGAGTGGTCTCGGCCTGCGCAATGCCTGCGGCTGTCAGTGCAAGAACGCTCACCAGCGCCATGGATTTCGTTGGTCTCATTAGGTCTTCCTCCCTGAAGGTGTTTCCTGGGGATGACCGTAAACAATCACGCTACGCGACGTCAATATATTTTTTACGCGCGTAAACTTATTACCGAATTTCAGGCGGATGCCCGCATGACCAATCGCCCGTCAAACAATGTGTCCCTCGGAGAATCGACCTTGATCGTACCATCGATTCGGTCAAACAGCGTCTCGACACTGCGCGCCGAAATCGCTTCATAGTCTTGCGACACGGTGGTGAGCGCGGGGCAAGTGAAGCGCGAGAACGGGTGATCGTCGTGTCCGGCAATGCGCAAGCTGCACCCGTCGGCAATGCCGACGCGCACGCCGCTTTCATAGGCTGCCGCCAGCATCCCGATCGCCAGTCGGTCATTGCTGCACAAGACCGTTCGGCTGGGCAGGTCATTGTTGGCAAGCAACCGCAGACCCTGGCTGTATCCGATCTCCTCAAAGCCCCAGCCCTGCCCGTCGACGCGCACGACCTGTGGCGTGTGGCCAAGCGATTCCATCGCCTGGATATACGCGTCGCGCCGCTTGTTGGCGTTGGGGTTGATTGGCGGCATTTCGTAGAAACACGGCGGCTCACCGGTTCGGCACAGGTAATCCACGGCCAACGGAACCGACTGGAAGTTGTTTGAGCCTACAAACGACGCATCCACATCCTCGATATTGCTGTCGAACAGAACCGTTGGCACCTCGTTGCAAAACGCGGCAATCACCTTGCGGTCGGATGCACGTCCCAGCGGCGCCAGCAACACGCCCGCCGGGCGCATGGACCGCAACGTGTCAAGAATTTCGATCTCGCGATCAAGATCGCCGTGGGAGCTGAAGGTGGAAGGCGAGTAGCCTGCGTCGATGATGCGCCGCTCGATGATGCGCGCCATCTCGCCGAAAAAGGGATCCGCAACATAGGGCACCACGATACCGATGTTTTTCGTCAAGCGCCGGTTCTGGTTGATGGCATAGAGGTTGGGGCGAAAGTCGAATTTCTTCAGCGCTGCTTCTATCTTGTCGCGGGTCGATTTGCGCACGCTGCCCGGATCGTTGAAATACTTCGACACGGTGGGACGTGACACACCGCTTTTCGCCGCGAACTCCTCCATGTTCTTGATCTTTTGTTCGCTCATCGTGCCACCGTTCCAGACAACGTGGATGGCCCACTTTATGCTTTACGCGCGCCAAATACAAATTTGAACTTAGTAAATCACGGGCGTGATCGTCAAGGTTTCCGGACCGAATGGTCTTTCATTCCGGGCCCAAGCATGGTCTGAGGCAGGGGGTGAAATGATCGCGCGTCACAGGAGGTGTAGCCATGGTTCAGAACCAAGATCTGCATGTCGCCAAGGACTCGGTTCTCATGCGGAACCTTCCTGATCCGGTGGTGGAGTCGCTATTGAAAGAAGCGGTCACGCTGCGGTTCGAGCGCGGCGAGACGGTGTTCATGCAGGGCGAAAAAGCCAACGTTATCCACATCGTGCTGGACGGCTGGGTCAAGCTGTATCGCATCGCGCCGAATGGCAACGAGGCGATCATGAACGTCTTCACCCGCAGTCACTCTTTCGGTGAGGCGGTCGCGTTTCAGGATCAGAATTACCCCGTCTCGGCAGAAGCGGTGACCGACTGCAAACTGATGCAGATCCCGGCACGGATGCTTGTCGCGGTGATGAAGAAAGAGCCCGAACTCTGCATCGCGGTGCTCGCATCGACCTTCCAGCACCTGCATGACATGGTCGCGCAACTCGAACAGATCAAAGCGCAAACGGGCGCACAGCGTGTCGCCGATTTCCTGCTCGACCTCAGCCCGTGCGACAGCGGCAGTTGTGTCGTCACCCTGCCCTATGACAAGCTTCTGATCGCCGGACGTCTGGGCATGAAACCCGAAAGCCTGTCGCGCGCGTTTTCCCGATTGCGCGAAGTCGGGGTGAAGATTTCCCGAAATCACGCTTCGATCAGCGATGTCGACGCGCTGCGCGATTATGCCATCACCGATCCTGCAACCGCATGGAACAAAGCCCTATGACCAAGCTGGACACATCCCTCGCCGCAATCGACGCGGCCAATTCCCGCGATCCAGATCTGGTCGACGATCAGCCCGCAAGCCTGCTGTACGGCCAGCGCATGACGGCCGAACAAGAACGCCTGTTTCCTGATGCCCGCGACGCGTTGCGGATCGCCGCGCGCGGCCAGCATATCGAACGCTGGGTGCTGCGGCGTGCGCAATATCCCGAGGGGCGCGAAGGCTACCTGACATGGCGGCGCGATCTGGCGCGTCATCACGCTGACCGGGTGGCCGAAATCATGGCCGATGCAGGCTATGACGCTGCCGACATCGACGCCGCGCGGCGTATGTTGATGAAACAGGGCATCAAGCGAGAGGCGGATGTTCAGGCACTTGAGGACATCATCTGTTTCGTGTTCCTGAAGTGGTATTTTGAACCCTTCTCGACCACGCAAGACCCCGACAAGCTGTTGCGGATCGTGGAAAAGACGGCGCGCAAGATGTCACCCGAGGCGCGCGCCCGTGTGCTGGAAGAATTCGACCTCCCGGACGCGTTCGCGGCTGCCTTCAAAGAGCCAGCGGCATGAGATAAATTCCCAGCATCAACAGGCAGAGGGCGGCCAGGGCAAATTCGAAGCCACGTCGCCAGGACGGCACTTCGGCCAGCCCCAGATACTGCGCCAGAATGATCCGCGCCTTGAGCCATGCAAGCGCCAGCACGGCAATCCCTGCCCCCAGCGGCCAAAGCGACCAGACAGCCGTGTGCGACAGCAAGGTCGAAGCAAGGCTGAGCACGATCAGCACGGCCCACGCGGTATATAAGCTCTTGCGTGTCATTGCAGCAGATAGATCACAGGGAACAGCAACACCCAGACCAGATCGACCATATGCCAGAACATCGTCGCATCCTCGATATTGTCAGGATCATCGCGCCACGCCACCAACAGCAGCAACACGACACCGGCCACGACATGAGCGGCGTGAAAGCCGGTCAGCATGTAGTAGAAATTAAAGAACGCATGCGTGTCCCAAACGATGCCGGCGGCGGATTTGGCGGCGAACTCCGACCCCTTGATCCAGAGGAACGCCATGCCCAGCACAGCCGCCCCCACCAGCGCCAGCCGCGCATGACCCCGTTCGCCTGCCAAGCGCATCCGGTAAGCCAGCGCGGCCAGAAACCCGCTGGAGATGAGGATCACCGTGTTGATCCCCGCGCCGGTCCGGTCGAGCATGCCCTGCGCTTGCGCGAACCCTTCGGGATCGGTCACGCGCACCGCCAGAAAGACCACCAGTCCCGCTCCGAACACCAGCAATTCGCTGATGATCAGTATCCACATCAACAATTCACCCGGCACATCGTCGAGGGCGCTTTTTTCAGTCATAACTCTCAGGCTTTCGGACGTCTCAGGCGGCTTTGGAGCGGGCTCTTCGTTTCAGCACCGGGCAGGTGTCGGCATCGTGCAGAATGACCTGACAGCGCATGCAGAGCACACATTCGTTCGGGTTGATGCGGCCCAACGGGTCGATCGCGCCGACGGTGCATTTGGTTTCACATAATCTGCATTCCCTCCCACATTGCGGACGTCTGCGCAACCAGTCGAAAATCTTGAGCTTGGCCGGGATCGCCAATGCCGCGCCGAGCGGGCACAGGTAGCGGCAATAAAACCGCTCGATGAACAGGCCGGCGAACAGCAGAACCAGAACAAAGGCGACAAAGGGCCACGCCCGCATCATCCGCATCGAAATCGCGGTTTTGAACGGCTCCACCTCGGCGAGGATCAGCGCATCGCGCATCGAGTAGAATGATAGCGCCAGAATGGCCATGAACAGCGTGTACTTGATGATCCAGAGCCGTTCGTGCAACGCCGGCGGCACCGCGATCTGGCGCACGCCAAAGCGGCGGGCGACGAGGTTGGACAGTTCCTGCAATGCCCCGAACGGACACAGCCAGCCGCAAAAGACGCCCCTGCCCCAGAACAGCATCCCCAAAGCCACACCGGCCCAAAGCGTGAAGATCACCGGCTCGATCAGGAACGTCTCCCAGCGGAAGCCGGTCAGCAGCGATTGCACGAAGGCGACCACCTGCACGACCGAAAGCTGACCGTTCAGTACCCAGCCCAGCCACACCAGCGTCAGGGTCAGAAAGCCGATCCGGATGCCCGCCCATAGACGCTTGCGGCGCACCAGCGGTTGCTGGAACAGCATGATGAGCGTCAGCGCGATCTGCATCGCGGCGACAGACATCACCGCAAATTTCTTCTCCTCCCAAGTGCGGTGCCACAAGGGCGCTGCCTCGGGGGGTGGTTTGGTGACGAACTGGGTCGGCAACTGGTAATCGAGCGTCGTAGAAAACGACACTTCACCGCCGGTTTCGGTGGCGCGGCTGGCGGTCAACACGACCTCGAACGGCAGCGCCGGATCAAAGCCTGCCCCGCCAACCTGAAACAGGCTGCGCTCCTTGAACGGCGGCGCGCCCTCGATCGCCAGTTCATCAAGCCGGGTGTAGCCATCTTCGGTCAGTGGATAGGCGACCTCGCCCTGAACCAGTTGCAAACGATCAAAGACGCCGCTGCGGCGCCAATCGATACCACGATGGGAATAGAGGCCGTGCGATCCAAGGAACAGAACATGGCGATCGGGCCCGAGATTGGCCATCATGCGGTTATATGCGGTTTCCCCCAGAATGTTCCGGCCAATCGTCGGCGGGTCCATCAGAGCGCCCCAAAGCGCCACAAAAGCCCCCGTGCCTTCAGGGATGTCCGGTGTCGCTCCCGGCAGCGCGGCGCGCGCTTCGCTGAGGGTCACGGTCTGCCCGCGCACCGCACCGATGGTCTCAAGATCCTGCCAGCCAAGCGGCTCGAAGGTCAACCGGTCGATGCCGCCGCCCGGCACAAGCCCGCGGTTGATCGCCAACAGGCGCGCGGTGCGCAAAATGGAATCGCGGATCACGCCGGTGGATACCGTGGCACGCGAAATGATGTCCGGCATGTCCGGTCCGGCGGCCCGGCCTTCGGGATCAGAAAGGTCGATCCCCTCGAAACCGGCAACAAACCGCTCAATATCCGCGTCCGACAAACCCAGCGTCAGGATCGGTTCGCTGTGGCGCACCAGACGCGCGCCGGTGATCACGCCGTCGCTGGACACCGCCACCAACACATCAATCGGACGCCCCGAATACCCGACCGAGCGGATCACGTCCCAGGTCGACGCGATGTGGCCCAGGGTTTCGCCACCGCGCGACACCGACCAGCCCGGCACGGCAGCATCCTCGCGCAGAACCGTGGGCGGATCGCTGACGCCGAACAGTTGCGCGGCCATCTGCCGACTGGGAGGGATCAGGGCGGCTTCGTCGCGTGTGGTGGATACGGCATCCTGAGCGCGCACCACGCCAGAGCCGAAAAAGCCGCTCGCGGTGCAAAACACGACGAGGACCGCGAGGAGGAAAAAGCGCTTCATATCTTCTTGTCTACGTCAGTCACCTGACTTGCCTTGACACAAGTCAAGGACGCTTGCCAGTCTGCACGTCAAGATTGCGTGAGGCTCACCCTCAGATTGGAGAATCCCTAATGATACCAACCAAAACCAAACGCCACGCGTCGCTTTATGTCGGTGCAGCAATGGCGTTGGGCCTGGCCGTAACCGGCGCGTATGCGCAAGACGCGCCAAAGGACCACGCCGATCAGCCGCAGGACAGATATGTCGGCTCAATGACGACTCTTGGCGAGCTTGATCTCGAGATTCCGGGCCGCAAGCCCGGCGATCCGGTCATGACCGACGAGGAGTTCCAGCAGGCGACGACGATGTATTTCGAGCGTTGCGCAGGCTGCCACGGCGTGTTGCGTAAAGGTGCAACCGGTAAAGCGCTCACACCCGACATCACCCAGGATCTGGGTTTTGAATACCTGCGCGACTTCATCACCTACGGCTCTCCGGCCGGTATGCCGAACTGGGGTACCTCTGGCGACCTGACCGAAGCCGAAGTCGACATGATGGCCCGCTATGTGCTGCTCGAGCCTCCCCAGCCGCCAGAGTTCGGCATGGAAGACATGCGTGCCAGCTGGAAGGTGATTGTCGCCCCCGAAGACCGTCCGACCGAAAAGTTGAACGATTGGGACATCGACAACCTGTTCTCGGTGACCTTGCGCGATTCAGGCGAAATTGCCCTGATCGACGGCTCATCCTATGAGATCAAGAAGATCATCAAGACCGGTTACGCGGTCCACATCAGCCGGATTTCCGCCTCGGGGCGCTATCTGTTCGTGATTGGCCGCGACGCCAAGATCAACATGATCGACCTCTGGATGGAAGACCCAAGCTCCGTGGCCGAGATCAAGATCGGTGCCGAAGCGCGCTCGGTCGAGACGTCCAAGTTCGAGGGCTATGAGGACAAATACGCCATTGCCGGTGCCTACTGGCCGCCGCAATTCGTCATCATGGACGGCGACACACTCGAGCCTCTGCGGATCAAGTCGACCCGCGGCATGACCTATGACGAGCAGACCTACCACCCCGAACCGCGCGTTGCCGCGATCCTCGGCTCCCACTACAAGCCTGAATTCCTTGTGAACGTCAAGGAAACCGGCAAGATCATGATGGTGGATTACTCCGACATCGACGCTCTGAAGATCACCGAGATCAACGCGGAACGGTTCTTGCATGACGGCGGCCTGGACAGCACGCAGCGCTACTTCCTGACGGCGGCGAACGCCCGTGGCAAGGTTGCGGTTGTGGACACCAAGGAAAGCAAGCTGGTGGCCGTGGTCGAAACCGAAGGTCTCACTCCACACCCGGGCCGCGGTGCAAATATCGACCACCCGACCTATGGTCCGGTCTGGGCGACATCGCACCTTGGCGACGACACTGTGGCGCTGATCGGGACAGACCCGGAAGGGCATCCCGAGCATGCTTGGAAGATGGTGCACCAACTCTACGCCCTCGGTGGCGGATCGCTGTTCGTCAAGACGCACCCTGAATCCGAGAACCTCTACGTCGATGCGACATTGAACCCCGATGCCGAAGTCTCCGGCTCGGTCGCGGTGTTCAAGGTGGCCGATCTGGCACAGGAAGAACCCGAGTACACCGTTCTTCCGATCGTCGAATGGGCCGGCATTGCCGAAGGGCAGCCCCGCGTCGTGCAGGGTGAGTTCAACAAGGACGGCAACGAGATCTGGTTCTCGGTCTGGAACGCGAAAGACCTTGAATCGGCCATCGTTGTGGTCGATGACAAGACGCTTGAACTGAAGCACGTCATCAAGGACGAGCGGCTGATCACACCGACCGGCAAGTTCAACGTCTACAACACACGTGCCGACGTCTACTGACACAGGCCATCGGGGGCTGCCTTGCGTGGCCCCCGAACCCTCCCTACTTAAATTCTAGGCAGCTTCAGGAATGCAACCAATGACAGTAACGGGCAAAGTCTATCTCATCGGGTCCGGCCCGGGCGATCCTGATCTGATGACGGTGCGCGCCCTGCGAATGCTGCAAGACGCGGATTCGGTCGTGTATGACCGTCTCGTGTCCCCCGAAATTCTGGCGATGTCGCCGAAAACCGCCACGATGGTGCCGGTCGGTAAAGCGCCCAAGTGCCACACAGTCCCGCAGGACCGCATCAACGAGATTCTGGCCGAACGCGCCCTGGCGGGCGAAACCGTGGCACGCTTGAAGGGCGGCGATCCGATGATCTTCGGTCGCGGCTCGGAAGAGGCGGAATACCTTCAGGCGCGCGGCATCGAGGTGGAATACGCGCCCGGCATCACCGCCGCGCAAGGCATGGCGGCCGCCACCGGCGTGCCGCTCACCCATCGCGGCCTTGCCACCGGCGTGCGCTATGTCACCGGACACATGGCCGCCGACAAGACGCTGAACCTCAACTGGGACAGTCTGGCCGACATCGACACGACGCTTGTGGTCTATATGGGCGCATCCAGCATCTCGGAAATCGCGCTGCGCCTGATGCGCGCCGGCCTGCCCTCGAAATTGCCGGTGCTGGCCGTGTCCAACGTCACCACACCGCGCGAGACGCATGTTCTGTCGTCGCTCGGCCAGATCGGTGTCGATGCGCAAACGCTGATCCTGCGCACGCCTGTGCTGTTCGTCATCGGCCGCGTCGTGTCGCTCTATCAATCCCCGGCCTTCCAGGAAGTGCCGCTGCAAAAAATGGCGATGGTCGGTGATTAGGGCCCTTGTTCTTGTCTTTTGCGCCACCACCGCAGTCGGAGCCGAGACGCAGCGCGATCCCGAGGTGCTCAAGCATTTTGTGCATCAGGATTGCGGGTCCTGTCACGGCATGACGCTGAAAGGCGGCCTCGGCCCCGATATCCGGGTCGAAACGTTGCAACATTATGACCCCGACGTTCTGCGCGGGGTCATCCTTGAGGGTATCCCCGGTACGGCCATGCCACCGTGGAGGCCACTTCTGAGCGATCCCGAAGTGGAATGGATCGTCGACTACCTACTGACCGGAGAAGAGTGATGAGCACGCGATTGACGGCCGCCGCCTTGGCGTTGGCCCTGTTCGGCACGACCACGCTTGCGCAATCCACAGGCGATCTCGGCCTTGTGGTGGAACGGGCCGACGGCTCCTTGCTGGTTGTCGATCAATCCGACCGCGCAAGCGTCGGACGCATCACCGGTCTGGGCGATCTGTCCCATGCCTCGCTGGTCTATTCGCCCGATCAACGGTTCGCCTATGTGTTCGGGCGCGATGGCGGGTTGACGAAAGTCGACATTCTGGAACAGAAAGTCGTCAACCGCGTGCTTCAGGCCGGCAATGCCATCGGCGGCGCGATTTCGGATGATGGCCGCTACATCGCCGTGTCGAATTACGAACCCGGCGGCGTGCGGATTTTTGACGCCGACACACTGGCTCCTGTGGCCGATATCCCGACGGATTCCAAAACCGTCGGGCTGGTCGATATTCCCGGCACCCGCTTTGTCTTCAGCCTGTGGGACGCTGGCGAGACATGGATCGCGGATCTTTCCGGCGCAGAGCCCGAGATCACCAAGATCACCGGCATCGGCACCAACCCCTATGACGCGCTGGTCACATCTGACGGGCGCACCTATATCACCGGCTTGTTCGGCGAAGACCATCTGACCGCGATCGATCTCTGGCAAGACACCCCCGAGCCGACGGCAATCCTCGACGGATACTCCGCGGGCCGCGAAGGCCTGCCGGTCTACAAGATGCCCCATCTGGAAGGCTGGGCGCTGGCAGGCCATGAATTCGTGTTGCCCGCTGTCGGCCAGCACGAGGTTCTGTGGGTCGATGCCCGCAGCCTGACCCAAACCGGGCGCACCGAAACCTATGGCCAGCCGATCTTTGCAATGGCGCGCCCCGATGGGCGGCAGGTCTGGGTGAACTTCGCGCATCCGTTGAACGACACCATTCAAGTCATTGATTCCGTGACAAAAGAAGTGATCCACCAATTCTCGCCCGGCCCCGGTGTTCTGCACATGGAGTTTACCCCGCGCGGGCGTGAAATCTGGCTGTCCGTGCGCGATGCCGACAAGATCATGGTGTATGACACGCAATCATTTGAAAAGCTGCGCGAAATCGACGCCAGCAGCCCGTCCGGTATTTTCTTCACCAGCCGCGCGCACAAGATGGGATTGTAGGTCATGGACGGCGTTACCGATCCGATCAACGAAACCCTGCTTGACCAATGGCAGCGCGATTTCCCTGTCACGTCGCGTCCGTTCGATGAACTGGCCGATGCGCTGGGGATCAGCACGCAAGACGTGCTCGACCGGCTGAAAATGCACTGCCAAAACGGCCGGGTGACGCGCGTTGGTGCGACCTGTGCGCCCAACACCGTCTCGGCCAGCACATTGGCAGCCCTTGCAGCACCAGAAGACCGGATCGAAGAGATTGCAGCGATCATCGGCGCGCAACCGGGTGTGAACCATTCCTATCTGCGCGAAGATCACTGGAACCTCTGGTTCGTCGTCACCGGCCCGGACCGCGCGCATGTCGATGCAACCATCGCGCGGATCGAAAAGCAGACCGGACGGCGTGTCCTTGATCTCCGTCTGGTGCGCCCGTTCAATGTCGACCTCGGGTTCTCCATGCGCGGCGCGCCAGCTCCGCTGAGCAGCGCGCGTCAGGTGGACATCACGGTGTTTCAAGACGACGACCGCCCATTGTTGCAGGCGCTCACCAAGGGATTGCCGCTGACGCCGACGCCTTACGCCGATATCGCCGCAACTCTTGGCCGCGCCGAGGCGGATGTGCTGGCGCGGGTGCGGGCCTTGGTCGATGCGGGCATCGTATCGCGGCTCGGTGTCATCGTGCGTCACCGCGCGCTTGGCTGGCGCGCCAATGCGATGGTGGTCTGGGACATGCCGCATGACGCCATCACCGAGGCAGGACCCGTGCTGGCGGTTCAACCCGGCATCACCCTGTGTTACGAACGGGTGATCGTGCCGGGCGTCTGGCCGTACCGGCTCTATTCGATGATTCACGCGCGCAGCCGACAGGATGCGTTTGCTGTTCTTGATCGAGTCCGCGCCCTGCCCGCGTTTCAGGGGGTGCCCTGCAAACCCTTGTTCTCGACCCGCTGCTTCAAACAGACCGGCGCGATGATCGACGCTGCCGCCGCAAAGGAAACCGCATGACGCTTGATGAGACCGACCGCCGTATCCTGAATGCCTTGCAGGACGGGTTCCCGATCACGTCGCACCCGTTTGAACAGGCGGGCCGCGAGTTCGGGTTGAGCGAGGACGAATTGCTGACCCGTCTGGGCGCGATGAAAGAGGCGCGCATCATCACCCGCTTCGGCCCCTTCTTTGACGCAGCCGCAATGGGCGGCGCGTTCTGCCTCTGCGCGATGGCGATTCCGCCAGAGTCGTTCGACGCCGTGGTCGAACAGGTGAACGCACATCCCGAAGTGGCCCATAATTATGAACGCACGCACCATCTCAACATGTGGTTTGTTCTGGCAACCGAAACCGAAGATGAAATCGGCACCGTTGCGGCCAAGATCGAAGAAGAAACCGGGCATCCGGTTCTGTGTTTCCCCAAGCTTCAGGAATTTTTCGTGCGCTTCCGGGTGGCAGCATGAGCATTGATCCCACCGACCGCCGCATCATCACCGCAACCCAGTCAGGCCTGCCGTTGGTTGCGCAAACTTACGCGAAGATTGCCGCCGATCTGGGGCTGGACGAGGACGAGGTCTGCGCCCGTATGCGCGCCATGCAGGACAGCGGCGTGATCCGCCGGATCGCCGTTGCGCCAAACCACTATGCGCTTGGCATGACCGCCAATGGCATGTCCGTCTGGGATGTCGATGATGCGCGGATTGCCGAACTTGGCCAGAGGGTCGGCGATCTGGAGTTTGTCAGCCATTGCTACGAACGCCCGCGCGCCCTGCCCGATTGGCCCTACAACCTCTTCGCGATGATCCACGGATCGTCGCGCGACGAGGTCGAGGCGCTGCGCGCCGAAGTGGCGGCGGTGCTGGGGGATGCGTGCCGTGGCAACGACATTCTCTATTCGACTCGCATACTCAAGAAATCCGGGCTGCGGCTTCGGCAACAGAAAGGATAGCCCATGTTTCGCATGTCAGAATATATGGAGCAATTGGTTCACCCCACCCCGGTGCGCACGCGCCGGGGCGCAGGACCGGTCAAGCCGGTGGTGATCTGGAACCTGACCCGGCGCTGCAACCTCAAGTGCCGCCATTGCTATACGGTGTCTGCCGATGTGCATTTCCCCGGCGAGCTGACACATGAACAGGCGATGGCCAATGTCGAGGACATGAAGAATTACGGCGTCTTCGCGCTGATCCTGTCGGGTGGCGAGCCGCTTGACCGGTTCGATTTCTTCGACATCGCTCGCGCGGCGCGCCCCCATACGCGGATGCTGGCGCTGTCGACCAACGGCACCAAGATCCACGGCGAAAACGCCGACAAGATTGCCGAGATCGGCTTTGACTATGTCGGCATCTCCATCGACGGGATCGGCGCCACGAATGACTGGTTCCGCGGCGTCGAAGGCGCGTTCGACGATGCCGTGCGCGGGGTGCGCGAATGCAAATCCCGCGGCATCAAGGTCGGCCTGCGCTTCACCCTGACTAAGGACAATGCCGAACACCTGCCCGGCCTCTTGCAGCTTTGCGAGGACGAGGGGGTCGACAAGTTCTACCTCTCCCACCTCGTCTATGCCGGGCGCGGCGACAAGAACCGGGGCGAGGATGCGATGCACGAGCATACGCGAAAGGCGCTCGACATGCTCATCGATCACGCCTGGGCGGGCGCGTCCGGTGCAGGCTATCCGCTCGATATCGTCACCGGCAATAACGATGCCGATGCCGTCTATTTCACCAACTGGGCGCGGCGGCATTTCGACGACGACAAGGTGGAGAACCTGATCGACCACCTCGAAGCCTGGGGCGGCAATTCCTCGGGGCTGGGCGTCGCCAATATCGACCCGCAGGGCAAGGTGCACCCCGATACCTACTGGTCCGACTACACCATCGGCAGCGTCAAGGACACGCCCTTCTCCGAATTGTGGAGCGGCGATGATCCGATGCTGGCGCAGCTGCGCACCCGTCCGCGCCCGCTGAAAGGCCGGTGCGGGGCCTGCGCGCATCAATCCATCTGTGGCGGCAACACCCGTATCCGGGCGCTGCAACTGACGGGCGACCCCTGGGCCGAAGATCCGGCCTGCTATCTCAGCAACGAAGAGATCGGCATCGCCGATGCCGACCGCCTGACCGTCACTCCATTCCGAGGAAAACGCCATGATCCGGCGCATCGTTTTACCTAGTCTTCTGGCCGCCGGCGCGGTTGCCGCAAACGTCAATTTCGCCCTGGCCGATGCTGCCTCGGATTACATCGACCATTGCGCCGAATGCCATGGCGATGACCGCTTGGGCGGCATCGGCCCTGCCCTGATCCCGGAAACGCTGGGCCGGATGCGTGGCCCGAACCTTGAAGCGGTCATCGCCGAGGGCCGTGTCTCGACCCAGATGCCCGGCTTTTCGGGTCAACTGGACGCCACCGAGATCGCCGCGATTGGCGAATTTCTGCAAACACCTTTGGCGCAGGTGCCGCAATGGGGTCCGGAGGACATCGCCGCCACCCGCGTGCTCGATGACGACTACACCGCCGCCGACGCCCCGGTGTTTGACGCGGATCCGCTCAACATCACGCTCGTGGTGGAAACCGGCGATCATCATGTGAGCGTTCTGGATGGCGACACGTTCGAGGTTCTGGACCGGTTCGAGACCCCGTTCGCGGTACATGGCGGGCCAAAGTTTTCGCCCGATGGGCGCTATGTCTACATCATGTCGCGCGACGGCTTTGTGCAGAAATACGACATCTGGTCGCTGCAACAGGTGGGCCGCGTCCGCGCCGGGTTGAACAGCCGGAACATCGCCATCAGCGCCGATGGCAAACATCTGGCGGTCGCCAATTACCTGCCGATGACCCTGACCCTGCTGTCCGCGGACGACCTGAGCGTCGAGCGGGTGATGCCGATCATTTCCAAAAGCGGCGAGGAAAGCCGCGTTTCGGCGGTGTATCAGGCACCGCAACGCGACAGTTTCATTCTAGCGCTAAAAGACGCGCCCGAGATCTGGGAAGTGGCGACCGACCCTGATGCAGAGCCGGTTTACGAAGGCTTCGTGCACAGCCGCGAAAAGGGGATGATCGAGGCGATTGCCTCCTCCGAAGGGCTGTTTGCCCGCCGTCGGATCGAGATTGCCGAGCCTTTGGACGACTTCTTTTTCACCGATGATTATCGCCACCTGATCGGCGCGTCCCGCGATGGCGCGCGTGGCGTCGTGGTGAACCTCAATGTCGGGCGCGAGATTGCCGAACTTCCCCTTCCCGGTATGCCGCACCTTGGGTCGGGCATCAGTTGGGAACTCGATGGCCGCCGCGTCATGGCGACGCCGCACCTCAAGGAAGGCAAGCTGTCGGTCATCGACACTGATGATTGGAGCGTGCTGAAAACCATCGACACCAAGGGGCCGGGCTTCTTTTTGCGCAGCCACGAAAAATCGCCCTACATCTGGGCAGACGTGTTTTTCGGCCCCAACAAGGACGTGATGCACATCATCGACAAGGAAAGCCTTGAGATCGTCAAGACGATGCGCCCCGAACCGGGCGCGACAGTCGCGCATGTCGAATTTACCCGCGATGGAAATCATGCGCTTGTGTCGGTCTGGGAAGATGACGGCGCAGTGATTGTTTACGACGCCAAAACGCTCGAAGAACTCCAACGCCTGCCAATGCGCAAGCCGTCCGGAAAGTATAACGTTTTCAACAAGATCACGTTCTCGGAAGGCACCAGCCACTAGGCCCGTGTTCAGGTCAGCGCTTCCACTCTGGCATCGGGAAACCGGGCCAGAGCGGTCGTGATGGCCGGTTTCGGCATCAGGCAAAACGCGGTCGACAATCCGTCCGCCAATGCCGCCGAAGGTGCAGAGACCGACACAAGGCTGTGCAGCGCATCGCCTGTCTTGCGAGGATCGAGGATGTGGCCAAGCCCCCGCTCGGGCGCAAGCAAGGTTCCCATCGGAGCCGAGGTCGCAAGCCCGCGATCGCTCAAGGTGATCCGCTCCACGATAGCGCCCTGCGGCGTCGCGATACCGACAGGCCATCCGGTTTGCCCGCCTGCGGAAATCTCTCCCATGTCGACAAGAACGTCGCTCAACCCGCGTGCGCGCAACAATGCGGCGATGCGGTCGCTCACATAGCCTTGCGCGACACCATTTAGCGTCAGCGCGCCGCCTGATCGCTCAAACCGCACTTCGCTGGCATCGAAACGCAGCGATTTCCACCCGATTGCATCGCGCAACGCGGCCTCTTCGCTGGCACTCAAGGCGCGGTTCTGCGTCGTCGCCTTTGCATGGCCCAGCCAAAGCGGCTGCACCGTGGGATCAAAAGCGCCGCCGCTTGCGTCGTTCAGAACACCGCACAGGCTCAAGACGTCCAACAACTCGGGTGCCGGAAACTTCAGAACTCCGGTGTCGTTCAGTTGAACGATCTGCGACTCCGAGCGGTAGAGGCTGAACACCCGTTCCAGCCGCGCCAATTCATGCTCGACGGCGCGGAACACCGCTCGTGCATCACGCGCCGACATCGCCCCAGAGATCGTCAATCGCGCCTCGGCACCCATCGCCCGACCGGTCCAGCTGTGCTGTTCGCGCGCCTGCGCCGGAAGCGCGGCGCAGGCGGCCGAGCTGGCCAGAATGGTCAGGAACCGGCGGCGGGTTGTCGAATGTCTCATGGCGCTCCTGTCCGGTTTTGGAATGCACGTCTGCCAGAAATCTTCGGCCTCGATCTCTATCACGTTCCACCCTACCCGCACAGGCATCGGCGGACCTTGATGAATGTCAAGCTCCGTCGCTCCGGGCCGCTGCGCCGGGTCTTTGATTCTGTGCCAGTCGTTATGCAAAATGAGGGGTCGGCTTTCCCCTCCGCGTTAGGTATCAGACGCATGATCTTGAATTGGATTAACCATGCGAAAACTCGATGAAAGCCTGCTGACCCATCTCGCACCCTTCGCCGGGATGACCAGAGCCGAGATCCGAGAAGTGCTGGACCAATCGACGTCGCAGCGCTTTCCCAACGGCAGCACGATATTCCACGAGGGCGATCCGGCCGAACGTTTTCACGTTCTGCTGGACGGTTATATCCGCGTCGTGCGCGTCACGCCGCAGGGCGAGCATGTCACCGTCCTGCACATCCCTGCCGGCGAGTTGTTCGGCATTGCGGTCGCCCTCGGCCACACTCACTACCCCGCGAGCGCGATTGCAGCGTCCGACACCATCACCCTGTCCTGGCCGATGCGCCTCTGGCCCGAATTCAACACGCGCTACAGCGGGTTTTCGCTGGCCAACACCACGACAATGGGGCGGCGCGTGCAGGAGATGCATGACCGGATCGTCGAGTTGGCGACGCAACAGGTCGAGCAACGTGTGGCAAACGCGCTGTTGCGACTCATCAGCCAGATGGGCCGCAAGACCGAGCACGGAATCGAGGTCGATTTTCCGATCACCCGTCAGGATCTCTCGGAGATGACCGGCTCCACGCTGCACACGGTCAGCCGGTTGATGAGCGCGTGGGAGAAAAAGGGAATCGTCGAAAGCCGGCGCAAGCATATCATCGTGTCGCGCCCGCATGAGCTTGTCATACTGGCGGAGAACGGCGCGTTTCGCTGACCGCTCCGGCCAATTCGCCGCGAAAGGCCGCTTCATCCAGATGATACGCCGCACAAACGTCTGAAATCGTGTGAAACGGGGCCACCCGGCACCCGACGCATAACATCTTGTGCCGCAGGAACACCCGCGCCGTTTCCGGCCATTGTCCCATGATGTCGAACACCGACAGATCGGCTTCGTCCCATGTCCTTGTTTCTTGAACCACCGCGTTCCGACGCTCCCGATCAGGAATGCGATATTTCCACATTCATTTGCCCCGAACGTTGCGTTTGCGCAAACTTTGTTCGGGCGGCCGCAGATAGAAAGCGGGCTGACTGCAACCAGATGAGGGGGGCCCGTGAATGGCCGAATTCCTGACCAAGTCGCGGGCGCGAAATATCTTTTACGGCGGATCGATCTTTTTCGTCGTCGTCTTTATCGCGCTAACCGTGCAAAGCCACCGATACGTGGTAAATACGTCAACCGCCGGAATGCCGCTGTCCGAAGAGGTCACGCATGGCAAACACGTGTGGGAACGCAACAGCTGCATCAACTGTCACACCTTGCACGGTGAAGGGGCGTATTTCGCACCCGAACTTGGCAACGTGATGACCCGTTGGGGTGTGGCCGACGATCCCGAGGGGGCATACGAGATGATGGATGCCTGGATCGAAGCCCAGCCAAGCCGCATCGAGGGACGTCGCCAGATGCCCTATTTCGAGCTGTCCGAAGAGGACAAGCGCGGGTTGGCGGAATTCCTTCGCTGGGCCGATCAGACCGATACGCAGGGCTGGCCGCCCAACGACGCAGGCTAAGGAGGCAAAGATATGAAATATAAATCACAACAAGTGGCCTATGCCTATTTCGCCTGTGCGATGGCATTGTTCGCCGTGCAGGTCCTGGGTGGCCTGACCGTCGGCTGGATCTATGTCCAGCCCAACTTCATCGCGGAAATCTTCCCGTTCCACATCGTCCGCATGGTGCACACCAACGCGCTGATCGTGTGGCTGCTGCTCGGCTTCTTCGGTGCCGCGTATTTCCTCGTCCCCGAGGAATCAGAGCGTGAGATTCACTCGACCAAACTGGCCTATCTGCAACTGGCGATACTGATGATCGGCACGCTTGGTGCGGTGATCAGCTATGGCTTCAAGGTGCATGGCGGACGTGAGTTCCTCGAACAGCCCCTTTGGGTCAAGGTCGGCATCCTCGTGGCCGCACTGATCTTCCTCTACAACATCTCCATGACGGTTCTTGCCGGGCGCAAGACGGCCATCACCGGCGTGTTGCTGATGGGTCTGTGGCTGCTCTCGCTGCTCTGGGTGTTTGCGTTCATCAACCCCGACAACCTGTCGCTCGACAAGATGTACTGGTGGTTCGTCGTTCACCTCTGGGTCGAGGCGACGTGGGAACTGGTCATGGCGGCGATCCTCGCCTTCCTGCTGCTCAAACTGACCGGCGTTGACCGCGAGGTGATCGAGAAATGGCTTTACGTCATCGTGGCCACGGCGCTCTTTTCGGGCATCCTCGGCACCGGGCACCATTTCTACTGGATCGGTCTGCCGGGTTACTGGCAGTGGGTCGGCTCGATCTTCTCGACCTTCGAGGTGATCCCGTTCTTCCTGATGATGTCGTTCGCCTTCATCATGGTCTGGAAGGGCCGCCGCAATCACCCGAACAAGGCCGCCCTCCTGTGGTCGCTTGGGTCTGCCACCGTCGCCTTCTTCGGCGCGGGCGTCTGGGGCTTCCTGCACACGCTGCACGGCGTGAACTTCTACAGCCACGGCACGCAGATCACCGCGGCTCACGGCCACCTGTCGTTCTACGGTGCCTATGTCGCGATGAACCTTGCGATCATCACCTACGCAATGCCGATCCTGCGCAACCGCGAGCCCTATAACCAGGTGCTCAACATGGGATCGTTCTGGCTGATGACCAGCGGCATGGCGTTCATGACCTTCACGCTGACCTTTGCAGGCGTGATCCAGACGCACATGCAGCGTGTGCTGGGAGAGTATTTCATGAGTGTGCAGGATGAGCTTATCCTGTTCTACATCATGCGCTTCGGCTCGGGTCTGGCGGTCGTGATCGGTGCGATTCTGTTCATCTATTCGATCTTCGTCGTCCGCAAGCGCGAGATCGTCCAACCGGGCATCGCCAACCCTGCACAGGGCACATCCGAGCCTATTCCGGGGGAATGAAGATGAACGCCCATACGAAACCGCCCATCGCGCCGTTCTATGCCGCGTCCGGCAATGAATGTGCGCTCTTCGATGCGGCTCACAAAAACGGTTTGCCCCTTCTTTTGAAGGGGCCGACCGGCTGCGGCAAAACCCGCTTTGTCGAACACATGGCGGCACAATCGGGGCGCAAGCTCTACACCGTTGCCTGTCATGACGACCTGTCGGCGGCCGACCTGATCGGCCGCTACCTGCTGCGCGGCGGCGAGACCGAGTGGGTCGACGGCCCGCTCACCCGCGCGGTGCGTGAAGGTGCGATCTGTTATCTTGACGAGGTTGTCGAGGCGCGCAAGGACGTGACTGTCGTTCTGCACCCGCTCACCGACAACCGCCGCACGCTGATGATCGACCGGACCGGCGAAGAGCTTGTCGCCCCTCCCGGTTTCATGCTGATCGCCAGCTACAACCCCGGCTACCAGAACGTGCTGAAACGCATGAAGCCCTCGACCCGCCAGCGGTTCCTTGCGATCACGTTCGACTTTCCCGATCCCGAGACCGAGATTCAGGTGGTCGCCGAGGAAAGCGGCCTTGAAAAAGGCCGTGTGGCACCTTTGGTTCGTTTGGGTGGGCATATCCGCAACCTGTCGGGCATGGACCTAGAAGAAGGCGTCTCGACCCGGTTGCTGATCTACGCGGCCACCTTGATGGCCGGTGGCATGGGCGTCGAAAAGGCGCTTGAGGCTGCGGTGATCGAACCGCTGAGCGATGACAAAGACATCCAGACCGCGTTGCGCGATCTGGTCACGACTGTATACGGGTAAAAAGCTATGGCGCTGCATCCTCTTGACTTGATGGAGCCGGAAGAAACCGTCGGCAATATCTGGCACGATTACGCCGTGGGGATCGGCGCCGAGGCGTCCTATCCGGACGCCGCGGTGACGCTGGCGTCGCTGCGCCTTAGCCTGACGATGATGTTCCGCGCTCTTGGCGGCGCTCCGGGGGTCGAGTTTTGCGAGGCCCCCGAAATCGTCACCCGCCATCGCCGCTCGCACACCCGCAAGCTGGCGACGGAACGCGATAAATTCTATCTGCCGGCGTTTGACGGCGAACGCCTGCGCCTGCCGCCGGTGATCGACGTCTTTCCCGATGCCGCCCTGAACCGCAGCGCCTATTTCTGGCTCACCGCGCTTGCGGCACTCGGGGATCCCGACGAACTGGACACCGAGGCCAAAAACGGCCCGGCGCGCGATCTCGCAATGATCCGCGCCAATATCGCGGCTGGACAGACGGTCTTTGCCAACTGCCCCGGACTGCGCGAGGATTATGCCGCAATGGCCGTCCACATTCTGTCGACCCGCCCCAAGGTGCGGTTGCCGAAAGCCGAAGCCGAGATCGAACAGGCGTTGCGCCGGGGTCTGGGTGGCGACACGCTGACCGATGAATCCGATGCCGCAACCACCAAGAAATACATGACCTTCGCACCGGTTCCTATCTGGCTCGAATTCGCGCCCGCCGGTCGCGGCGACGCCGCCGCAGAGGAATCCGACCAAGACCCCGCGCCCCTGCCCGCCGCTGCCGCGACAACCACCCGCAAGCTCGGGTTCCGCAAGGATCGCGATCAGGCGAATCGCAAGGACAGCTTCATCCTGCACCGGTTTGAATCGATCCTGTCCTGGGTCGAATCGATGAACCTCAACCGCTCGATCCATGATGATGACGACGAAAACGCCCAGAAAGCGGCGGAGGATCACGACAACATCACCCTGTCCAAGAACAACCGCCGCGCGGCGACGCGGTTGCGGTTGCACCTTGATCTGTCGCCGGCAGACGCCGATCACGAACGTCTGTCGGCGCAATACACCTATCCCGAGTGGAACCACCGCTCGCGCGACTACATGCCCGATCACTGCCGTGTGCTTGAGGCCGAGGTCGAACCCGATCCCGACAACAGCTTCGTGCCCAACGAAAAGCGCATGGCCGAAGTGCGCCGCCAGTTTGAGGCGCTGCGCCCGCGCCGGATCATGCAAACGCGCCAGATCGACGGCTCCGAGCTTGATCTGGATGCGCTGATAGCGTCGCAGGTCGAACTCAAGGCGACGGGGCGCTGCGATGACCGGGTGTTCATGGCCTCGCGTCAGACCCAGCGTGATCTGACGGTGGCCTTTCTCATCGACACGTCCCGTTCAACGGAATCGGCCGTGGGCGACACCTGTGTCATCGACGTGGCACGCGACGCTTTGGCCGCTCTGGCCGGTGGCATCGACGCGGCGGGGGACCGCTTGGGGATCTGGGGATTTTCGTCGCTCAAGCGCGACCGGATCTTCGTGTCCCGCTGCAAGTCGTTTGACCAGAAAATGAGCGGTGCGGTGATCGACAATATCTGCGCCCTCAAGCCCGGACATTACACCCGCCTTGGTGCCGCGATCCGCCATGTCAGCGCGCAACTGGCCGAGGAAACGGCGGCGCGCAAATTGCTGATCGTGCTGACCGACGGCAAACCCAACGATCTGGACCACTACGAAGGCCAGCACGGCATCGAGGACAGCCACATGGCCGTCGCGGAAGCGCGGCGTCTCGGCCAGACCGTCCACGGGATCGTGGTTGACGAAGACGGTCAGGACTGGTTTGCCCGCATCTTCGGACGCGGCGGCTTTCACCTGCTGCCCCGTCCTTCCCGGCTCACCCGCGTGTTGCCGGACATCTATCGCACCCTGACTCAGGAGAGCTGACCATGCTGAGACTACTCTGCGCCGTATTCACGGTGTTCCCCGCGCTGGCCTTTGCCGAAACTTTCGAGCGCCCCATTCCCCAAGCGCAATCGGCCACCGCCGAATGGCTGTTCCTTGGCGCGTCTCTTGCACTCGTCGCCTCGCTCGTCGCGGTGCACGTGCTGGTGAAGCGCAGATGAAACCGTCGGGTTGGGGCGTGGGCCGCATTGCTCTGGTTCTCTACCCGTTCGGCGTCGGGGCGGTGGCGGTGAACCTGTTCTTTGCCAACCTTATTGCCACATGGCTCGGCGCGCCGGTCCTGCCGCTCCACTGGGCGCTGTGGGGTGGTGCCGTTCTGGGCGTGCCCGTCACCTGGGTCTTCGCGCGCCACATCCGCACCCTGATGGACCGGGCCGACAGCTGACACATCGCCTGTCACCCCGCTGACACGGGCCGGCGTGCCACGCTCGCGCCCGTCTTGCGCGCGTGGTGGCAAGCTGGCACTGCTGACACATCACTTGGCGGAGCGGCGGCATGTCCCAGACTGTATTCCTCATCAACGGTCCCAATCTCAACCTGCTCGGACAGCGAGAGCCGGAGGTGTACGGGTCCGACACGCTGGAGGACGTAACCGTACGGTGCGACCGTCTTGCCCGTACGGGTGGGCTTGATCTGAAGGCAATGCAATCCAACCACGAAGGCGACCTGATCGACATGATCCACCGCGCCCGCGACGAGGCGGCGGCGATCATCATCAACCCCGGTGCCTTCACCCACACGTCCGTTGCCATTCTCGATGCGCTCAACGCCTATGATGGTCTGGTGTTCGAAGTGCACATTTCCAATGTCCATAAGCGCGAGTCGTTCCGGCACCACTCCTACGTCTCGGCCCGCGCCGACGGCGTTCTGGCGGGGTTCGGCGTCGAGGGCTATGAACTTGCCCTGCGACGCATCATCAGCCTGCTTGGCTAGTAGGTGCCGTCTTCCAGCACGCCGGCTGCCGACATCTGTGCATACAGCAATCCTTCGCGCAGCCCGCGATCGGCCACTGACAGGCGATCGGTCGGCCAACAGCGCAACAGCGCCTGAAGGATCGCGGCCCCCGACATGATCAGCGCCTGACGGTCCGATCCGATCCGCGGGTCACGCAAACGCCCCTCGGGGCCAAGGTGCAGGTAGTTGGAAATCACCTTTTCGATCTGGTCCGAGGTCATGCGCAACCCGTCCACCTTGTTGCGATCATACCGCTTGAGCCCGAGATGGCTGGCCGCAACAGTGGTGACGGTGCCCGAGGTGCCGACGATCTGGAACCCCTCGCGGGCCTGCTCGTCCTTGTAGGGCGCAAATTCTGTCAGGTTTTCCTCAAAGAACCAGCTCATCAGCGCGTATCGCGCGCTGTCGCTCTCCACATCGGAGAACTGGTCGCGCAGGGTGGCAACGCCCCACGGCACGCTGATCCAGTCGACCACACGGGCGGCGGGAAACAGGCTGTCCTTGGTATGAAATCCCGCGTGCAGCCGCATGATCGCGCGCGGACGCTCGAAAGCCGGAACCGCGCTGAGGTCGATCCAGACGAGTTCGGTCGACCCGCCGCCGATGTCGACCACCAGCAATTGCTCGGTCTTGGTGCTGACCAGCGGCGCGCAGGAAATCACCGCAAGCCGCGCTTCCTCCTCGGGCTGGATAATCTCCAGGTTGAGACCGGTCTCGCGCTTGACCTGATGGATGAACTCACGCGAATTCAGCGCCCGGCGGCAGGCCTCGGTCGCGACAAGACGCATCTGGCTCACATCGTGACGGCGCAGCTTTTGCTGGCACACGCGCAAGGCCGAAATCGTGCGGTTCATGGACGTGCGGCTGAGCCGGCCCGACTTTTCAAGCCCGGCCCCCAACTGTACGGATTTCGAAAAGCTATCGACAACATGGAATTGGTTGCCCTTGGGTTGGGCAATCAACATGCGACAACTGTTCGTGCCCAAATCCAGCGCGGCATAAAGCTCGGATGGATCGGGCCTGGACGGCGCGGGGCTCTCTACCGGTTTCGGGAATGCGCCCGCACCTTTGGGACGCTTTGGCGCCATAACTACGCGCCTTCCGAATATGTAAGTTACCCCGACTCTATGCGCGCTGAGGAACTATCGCAAGATTCGTCACGCACACGGCTGCGTTATGAAGCGCGCTCATGCAAAGCCTTAGGATTTTGGGCCTCCGGCAGCATCGTATTTGCCACAGCCCTGTTCTATTGTGCGATCAGCGTCGCGGACAGAAGCGGTTAAGTCGAAAACCGACCCTTTGCGCATGGCGCTCTCGCTTACGAAGGCATTCAGAACACGAAGGATTCACCCGATGGCGGACGTAACACTTGTCTACTGGCGCGATATTCCCGCGCAGGTGATCGTCGGCAAGGGCCGCCGGGGGGCCAAGGCACAATTGGCCGAACGGTTTGAACAGGCTATTGACCGCGCCGCGATGAAGATCGGTGCGGCAGACACCGACAGCTATCTGGCCGAATGGCGCAAGGCCAAGCCCTACGCGGTCGAGGGCGACCCGCAAGAGGTCTGCGCCGCCGAAGTGGCGCGCATCGAGGCGGAATACGACAAGGCGCGGCTGATCGCGCTGATCGACAACGAAGGTTGGGCCTAAGGCCCCATGACCCTGAGGGAGGCCATCATGGCACTTTTGAATTTCCGCAAGCGCGAGATCGAGCGTCCATCCGGCACTCCCGAAATGGAAGCGTTTCTTGCCGGTTACTCGATCGAGGTGATGCCGCGCACCGCCGAAAAGATCGCCGATTTCCGCGCCCTTCTCGCCCCCGGCACCCGCGTCTATATCGCCCATATCGACGGCACGCCGATCCAAGACATGGTCGCCACCGCGCGCCGTCTGGCCGAGGACGGCTTTCCGGTGATGCCGCATTTCCCGGCCCGGATCATCAAGGACCAGGCCACCCTCGCCGACTGGATTGCCCGCTATCAGGGCGAGGCCGGTGTGGATCAGGCGTTGCTGCTGGCCGGTGGCGTGGCGGAACCGCATGGCGAGTTTCACAGTTCGATGCAACTGATGGAGACCGGTCTGTTCGACAAGGCAGGGTTCACCCGCCTGCATGTTGCAGGCCACCCGGAAGGCAACCGCGACATCGACCCCGATGGCGGCGCGCGCAATGTCGAGGATGCGCTGCGCTGGAAGCAGGCGTTCTCCGAGCGCACCGACGCGAAGATGGCACTGGCCACGCAGTTTGCCTTCGAAGCGGAGCCGATCATCCAATGGGCCAACGATCTGGCGGAGGCCGGGATCACCCTGCCCATTCACATCGGCATCGCCGGTCCGGCCAAGTTGCAAACCCTGATCAAGTTCGCCATCGCCTGCGGTGTCGGCCCGTCGCTGCGGGTGCTGCAAAAGCGCGCGATGGATGTGTCCAAACTGCTGTTGCCCTATGAGCCGACCGACATCGTGACAAAGCTGGCCGCACACAAGGCCGCCAATCCCGATTTCAATATCGAACAGGTCCATTTCTTCCCGCTGGGCGGAATCAGCTCGAACGCCAATTGGGCGATCGAGCACGGCGGCGCGGCGACCGCTCCGGCCACGGGACACTGACGCATATGCCTGCACTGCTTTTCGATCTCGACGGCACCATGCTGAACTCCGACGACATCCACGAACAGGTCTACCGGGAACTCTGGGCCGACCGCGGCTTGGTGATGGAAGACGGGTTTTACATGGAGAACGTGCACGGCCGTCTCAATGTCGATGTGTTCGCCAAATACCTGCCGGACGAAGGAGACCCGCAAGGGTTGAGCGAATGGAAAGAGGCGCAATTCCGGGACCGCTTGCCAACCCCCTACCCGGCGATGCCGGGTGTGCTCGACCTTCTTCATGCCGCGCAGAACGACGGCTGGCGTGTGGCGGTGGTGACCAATGCCATGCGCCTCAATGCCGAAGCCATGCTGTCGGCCATCGGCGCACGCGGGGCCATCGAGACGATGGTCATCGGTGAGGAATGTGCCCGTGGCAAACCCCATCCCGAACCCTATCTGCAAGCGATGAAGGCGCTTGATATGCCGGCGGCCCAATGCATTGCATTCGAGGACAGCACAACCGGCGTTCAGGCCGCCGCCGCTTCCGGAGCCTACACCATCGGTGTCCGCTCCGGGCTGAGCGATCAGGATCTGCGCGCGCACGGTGCGCAGGACAGCATTCAGGATTTTACAGATATCGCGTTGCCAGATCTGCTGGCGCGCCTCAAAGGAGTCGTTGCATGACCCGCACGATCATTGAATCAAAAACCAAAACCGCCATCATCGGGTTCGACCAACCCTTTTGCGTGATCGGAGAGCGGATCAACCCGACAGGGCGCAAGATCCTGAACGAGGAACTCGAGCGCGGCGATTTTTCCCGCGTCGAAGCGGATGCGCTGGCACAGGTCGCCGCCGGTGCCAACGTGCTCGACATCAACTCGGGTGCGGTGTTCTCCAACAAGATGGCCGAAGACCCGCGCTATGCCGACAACAACTTTGTCGAACCCGCACTGATGAAGCAATTGGTCGAGCATGTTCAAGCGGTCACCGATTGCCCGCTCTGCATCGACAGCTCGGTTCCCGGCGCATTGGAAAACGGCCTTGCCGCCGCCGAAGGCCGCCCGCTTCTGAACTCGGTCACCGGCGAGGAAGAACGGCTGGAACTGGTGTTGCCGCTGGTCAAGAAATACAACGTGCCGGTCGTCGCGATCAGCAATGACGACACGGGTATCTCCGAAGACCCGGACGTGCGCTTTGCCGTGGCGAAAAAGATCGTCGAGCGGGCTGCCGATTTCGGCATCCCGGCGCATGACATCGTGGTCGATCCGCTGGTCATGCCGATCGGCGCGATGGGCACCGCCGGATTGCAGGTCTTTACCCTCGTGCGCCGGTTGCGCGACGAACTGGGCGTCAACACCACATGCGGCGCATCGAACATCAGCTTTGGCCTGCCCAATCGGCACGGCATCAACAACGCGTTCCTGCCGATGGCGATCACCGCCGGCATGACGTCAGCCATCATGAACCCGGTGCAAATCGCCGTCGGTCCCACAAAGATTGCCGAGAAGAAAGCCGAAGTCGAAGCGGCCGGAATCGTGCTGCCCGATATGGACGACGAGACGTTTTGCGTGTTGTTCGGCCTTGGATCAACCAAACCGCGCCCCGGCAAGGAAATGGAAGCAATCCGTGCCGCCAATTTCCTGACAAACAACGATGCCGGTGGCAGCGCCTGGATCGAGTTCAACAAGCAGGCCCCCAAGGCCGGCCATGAAGGCCGTGGCCGCGCGGGCCGAACCGGCGGACGACGTCGCCGCGCCTGACGTCGTCTTGTCTTGTATAGCACAAAAACGGGGCGTGCTCCCGACAGGTCGGCTCGCGCAGCGAGCCGACGGCGTCTAGATGGACTTGCCCTTACGGCCCGCAAGATCGGTGAAATACTGCCACGCCACCCGGCCAGAGCGCGCACCGCGCGTGGCTTGCCACTCGATCGCTTCGGCGCGCAGGGTGGCGTCGTCGATCTCGACGCCATACGCATCGCAATAGCCGCGGATCATTTGCAGATAGGCATCCTGATCGCAGGGGTGAAAACCCAGCCACAGGCCGAACCGGTCTGACAGCGACACCTTCTCTTCAACCGCCTCGGAGGGGTTGATGGCGGAACCGCGTTCGTTTTCGATCATATCACGCGGCATCAGGTGGCGGCGGTTCGAGGTGGCGTAGAACACCACGTTCTCCGGCCGCCCTTCGACACCACCGTCCAGCACCGCCTTGAGCGATTTGTAATGCTGATCGTCATGGCTGAAGCTCAGATCGTCGCAAAACAGCAGGAAGCGATGCGACGAGGCGCGCAGCAGGTTGAGCAATCGCGCCACGCTTGGCAGATCCTCGCGTTGCAGTTCGACCAGTTTCACCGTCGCGCCCTCGGCCAGGATGGCGGCGTGGATCGCCTTGACGAGACTGGATTTCCCCATCCCGCGCGCGCCCCAGAGAAGCGCATTGTTGGCGGGCAGACCCTTGGCGAACTGGCGGGTGTTGGCCAGAAGCGTGTCGCGGCTGCGATCCACGCCGACCAGCAGATCCACCGCGACCCGAGAAACATCGCGCACCGGCTGCAAGTGGTCGGGATCGACATGCCACACGAAGGCGTCTGCCGCATCGAAATCGGGGGCGGCATAGGGCGCCGGTGCCAAACGCTCCAGCGCCGCTGCGATCCGCTCTATCGGCTCGCTCACTTCAGGGGATCCTCGTCCTCGTTTTCCTCGATGTCGAACTCCTTCATCAGCGGATCATCGTCGACATCGTCATCGTCCATCCAAAGCCCCTGCGCACGCAGGTCTGCCTCGCGCTTGCGATCGACGCGGCGGACGAGCAGGATCGACACTTCGTAGAGGCCGTACACCACGACGAACAGGATCACCTGCGTGATGACGTCGGGCGGTGTAACCAGTGCGGCCAGCAGCAAGATCGCCACGACCGCGTATTTGCGCACCCTTGCCAGACCTTCGGCGCTGACCAGCCCTGCCTTGCCCATCAGCGTGAGAAGAACGGGCAGTTGAAAGCACAGCCCGAACGCCACGATGAACTTGACCGTCAGGTTCAGATATTCCTGCGCCGAGCCCTGAAAGACCACCGACAGGCCCTGCGTGACATCTTCGTCCACAACAGCCTGGCCTTCGGCACCGAATTGCTGGAAGCCGAGGAAAAAATCATAGGCCAGCGGCGTGACGACGTAGAACGCGAAGGACGCGCCGAGGATGAACATGAAGGGCGAGGCGATCAGAAACGGCAGGAACGCGCCTTTTTCGGTCTTGTACAGACCCGGCGCCACAAAGCGCCACATCTGCAAGCCGATATAGGGAAAGGCCAACATGAACCCGCCCAAAAGCGAGATCTTGATGGCGACGAAAAAGCCCTCTTGCGGACTGATGAAGATCAGGTCGCAATCCTGCCCGCGTTCGGCCAGCACCTCGCACAGGGGGTTAGTGAGGAAATTGAACAGCGGCGTGGCCACGGTGAAACACAGGATCATGCCGATGATGAACGCCACCACCGAATGAATCAGCCGGTTGCGCAGTTCGGCCAGATGCTCGATCAGCGGCGCAGAGCTGTCCTCGATCTCGTCGGGCGCGCTCATGTCTTGTCTTTC
This sequence comes from Marivita sp. S2033, assembly GCF_046592965.1. NCBI lineage: Bacteria > Pseudomonadati > Pseudomonadota > Alphaproteobacteria > Rhodobacterales > Roseobacteraceae > Marivita > Marivita sp. S2033. Next base: position 60,843 of record NZ_JBISBV010000003.1, on the reverse strand, counting down.
GTCGCGGCAGGCGATTTGGCAGGCGTCTTGGCAGGCGGTTCCGCTTCCAGCGCGGCTTCCAGCTCACCCACCTTGGTGGCGGCTTCGGTCGCTTCGCGGGCCTTGCGTTCGGCGGCGGCCTTGGCAGCCGACAGTTCGATCTTCTTGCGGGCTTCCTCGCGTTCGGCGGACAGTTTGCCGGTGTGGCTGGTGGGGTCGAGATCGGTCATGGATTTTGCCGCCTCTTTCACGCTGTCCATCGCCGATGACACCGGGTTGGTCGCGGATTTGAATGTCTTGGTTATATCGGACACACCTGCGTCATCCGCCGCGTCATTCATCGCGTTGGTAAATTCGCGCGCCATGCCGCGGGCCTTGCCCATGAACCGGCCAAGGCTGCGAAACAGCACCGGCAGGTCTTTGGGTCCCACGACGATCAGCGCGACAATGCCGATCACCAGAAGCTCGGTCCAGCCCAGATCGAACATTGGGGCTTACACCTTGTCCTTGTCGGTCACGGGCCGGGCTGCGTGCTCGGTCTTTGTGTCGGTGGTCGGGGTGACATCCTTGGCGTCGACGGCCTTGTGCGCGTCGTCGGACTCGTCATCCTTGCCACCTTCGCTGACGCCTTTTTTGAACGCGGTGATCCCCTTGCCCACTTCGCCCATCAGCGAAGAAATCTTGCCGCGGCCGAACAGCACCAGCACCACGACGGCGATCAGCAGAAGGCCGGGAAGGCCGATATTGTTGAGCATGGCTCTCTCCTTTGAATAGATTTGCCGCCCCGAGCGGCGCGTTTCGCTGCGTATCTATGTGTTTTGGAGCCTGCCGAAAAGCGCCAAAGCGCCGCGCGTGCGGCGAATTGGAGAGGTTTTTTGTCAAGAGGTTGTCACTTGTCAGGTTTTTGTCAGTATGTCCCGCAATTGCGAGGGGAATCAGATGAAACGCGCCGACCGTCTTTACGCGCTGATGCAGCGTCTCAAGGATGGACGGTTGCATACCGCCGAAGCGATGGCGCAGGATCTTGGCGTGTCGATCCGCACGATCTACCGCGATATGGAAACCCTCGCCGCGTCCGGTGTTCCCGTCGAGGGCGCGCGGGGATCGGGCTATACCGCGCGGGCGATGATCACCTTGCCACCGCTCAACCTGACACAAACAGAGCTTGAGGCGCTGCATATCGGGCTGGCTGCTGTCGGCGCGGGGGACGAGGCGGAACTTGCCGACGCCGCGCGCGCCCTGTCAGACAAGATCGACGCCGTACTGCCCGAGGATGTGGGCACCCCGAAGGCACGGTTCGGCTTTGCCACCTACCCGTTCGCCGAAGCCGCCCAGGGGTTTCGCCACATGCCCACGTTTCGCAAGGCGATCCGGGCGCGACAGAAATTGCGGGTGAAACTTGACGGCGAAGGCATGTATCACGACATCCGCCCGCTGCATCTCGATTATTGGGGTCGCATCTGGACCTGCGTCGTCTGGGACGAGACAGCGGGTGACTTCGCGACCTTCCGGATGGATCGGATCAGCGATCTCAGCCCGCTTCCGGGATTGTTCGTCGATGAAGTGGGCAAACGGCTGAAGGATTTTCACGCCCTGCGGGAGTGAAATCACCGACTGTCGCAAGTGGCCGTTGCCAGTGATGAGTTGCGTGGCCCCAAGAGCGGGGTGCCGACGGGGCCACGCGTGTGACTGAAGCCTTAGCCGTCAGACGCCGGCAGAACGCCGTCTGCCTGAGCCGCCGCAAGCTCGTCCGCATTGAGAAGGCCATCGCCATCGGTATCCGCCGCCATGAAGGTGTCGGTTGTGATCTCTGGCAAGATGGTTTGCAGTTCTTCCATCGAGAGCATTCCGTCGGCATTGGCGTCCGCCGTCGTGTAATCTGCGGCCATTGCAGCAACCGGCAGGGCAACGATGGTTGCGGCGATCAGGCGTGTAAATGTCGTATTCATGGGTCTCTCCAAGTTTGTCGTTTATCAGAAGCACCGCATCGTTGCGGCCTTCACGATGTATGAGGCGGCAATCGCCCGGGGCGTCCCACTCTGCCAGAGAGCGGCGCCGTCCTGCCCAAATACCGCTGCCGGTTGCGCGAAGGCTTGCTGAAAAAGAGCCGCGATCCGCCATCGGCGGAAAACGCCGGGCTGGTCGGGGATTTTCCCGCTGTCATACCAAGCTCATGGACATACAAAACCACACCCGTCTGCTGGCCCGCGCCCGTCGCCTGTCACGCAGCCCGCAAGACGCCGAAGACCTGTGCCACGAGGTGTATCTGGCGGTTCTTCAACGCAAAGCGGACGGAGCGCGCATCGATCGCCCGCTGCCCTACATGATGACCGCGCTGCGGCACGCAGCCCTCGCCCGCGCACGCAGCGCGGCGCGGGAAGCCCCGCTTGAGGATGATTGCGGACCGAATGTCGAGGATGCCGGGCTCGCGTGTCTGTGTTCGCAAGTGCTGGCCCATCTCGACACGCTTCCCGAGACCGACCGCGCCCTGCTGCGCCGCGTTGCCCTCGACGGGCTGACGCCGTCGGAACTGGCCGCAGAACTGGATATTCCCGTCGGCACCGTCATGTCGCGCCTGGCCCGCGCCCGCGCGCGGTTGCGCCGCGACTTGGACATCACGGACGTGTTCGATTCATGATGCACCCATCGAAGGTGCTATGGGTCACGGCGCGCAATTTGTCTTGAGGGCGTTTGATTGTCGTCGTAAGAACATCATCACGGCGGGTGTAGCTCAATGGTAGAGCGAGAGCTTCCCAAGCTCCAGACGAGGGTTCGATTCCCTTCACCCGCTCCAGATCACCCCTCACCTTCCCGGATCACCGCTGCTCCTCCTGGCCTATGACCACGATCAGGCTTTTGCGGTCTTGGCGTCCTTGAGCTTGCGGGCAAGATCCTGAGCGATCGAGAACGCGCCCTTGATCTTATCGCTGTCTTTCTTCCAGTCGCGGCGCACGACAATCTTGTTGTCCTTCACCTTGGCGAGCCCGTTCTGATCCTTGATGAAATCCACCAGCCCTTCGGGAGAGGCGAATTTGTCGTTGTGGAACTGGATCGTCGCCCCTTTGGGCCCGGCATCGAGCTTGGCAATTCCGGCGCGCTTGCACATCGCCTTGATGCGCACCACCAGCATTAGCGTGTTGACCTCTTTGGGAAGCTTTCCGAACCGGTCGATCAGCTCGGCGGCAAAGCCTTCCAGTTCCACCTTGGTGGTGAGCGAGGACAGACGCCGATAAAGGCCGAGCCGCACGTCGAGGTCGGGCACGTATTCCTCGGGGATCAGCACCGGGACGCCCAAATTGATCTGTGGTGCCCATTGATCGTCGGCTTCTGACAGCCCTTCCATTTCGCCCGAGCGGATTTTGGCAATCGCCTCTTCCAGCATGGATTGGTAAAGTTCGTACCCCACATCGCGCATCTGGCCGGACTGCTCCTCGCCCAAGAGGTTGCCAGCGCCGCGAATGTCGAGATCCTGGGACGCCAGCGTGAACCCGGCACCCAGCGTGTCGAGGCTGCCCAGAACGCGCAGGCGCTTTTCGGCGGTCTTGGTCAACTTCGCGCGCGGCTTGGTTGTGAGATACGCATAGGCGCGGGTTTTCGAGCGGCCCACCCGACCCCGGATCTGGTAAAGCTGGCTCAACCCGAACATATCGGCGCGGTGAATGATCATCGTGTTGGCGGTCGGGATATCAAGGCCGGATTCCACGATGGTCGTCGCCAGAAGCACATCGTATTTGCCGTCGTAAAAGGCATTCATGCGGGTATCCAGCTCACCCGCCGCCATCTGGCCATGCGCGACCATGTAGGACACTTCGGGCACCTGTTCGCGCAGAAATTCCTTGATCTCAGGCAAATCAGAGATGCGCGGTACCACGAAGAAACTTTGCCCGCCACGATAATGTTCACGCAAAAGCGCCTCGCGGATGGTGATCGCGTCGAATTCGCTGACATAGGTGCGGATGGCCAGACGATCGACGGGGGGCGTGCCGATGATCGACAGATCGCGCACGCCTGACAATGAGAGTTGCAACGTGCGCGGGATCGGCGTTGCGGTCAGGGTGAGCACATGAATGTCGGTGCGCAACTGCTTGAGCCGTTCCTTGTGACCGACGCCGAAATGCTGCTCTTCGTCGATAATGAGCAAGCCAAGATTTTGAAATCGAACGCTTTTTGCCAGCAGCGCATGTGTGCCGACGACAATGTCCACCGTGCCGCGCGCCAGCCCATCGCGGGTGGCGTTGGCGTCCTTGGCCGACACAAAGCGCGACAGCGGGCGCACCTCAAGCGGGAAACCCCGGAAGCGCTCGGCAAAGCTCTTGTAGTGCTGGCGCGCCAGCAGCGTGGTCGGCGCGATCACCGCCACCTGAACGCCCGACATGGCCGCAACGAAGGCCGCGCGCATGGCGACTTCGGTCTTGCCGAACCCCACATCGCCACAGATCAGCCGATCCATCGGCTGACCGGAGTGCATGTCGGCCATCACATCCTCGATGGCGCGCAATTGGTCGTCGGTTTCCTGATAGGGAAAGCGCGCCGAGAACGCGTCCCACGCGCCCGGCGGCGGATCCATGATCGGCGCTTTGCGCAAGGCGCGCTCGGCGGCCACGCGGATCAGCTTGTCCGCCATCTCGCGGATACGCTCTTTCAGCTTGGCTTTCTTGGCCTGCCACGCGCCGCCGCCCAGTTTGTCAAGCAAGCCCTCCTCGTGACCATAGCGCGACAGCAATTCGATATTCTCGACCGGAAGGTAAAGCTTTGAGCCTTCGGCATATTCCAGCAGCAGGCATTCATGCGCAGCGCCCGCCGCCGTGATGACCTCCATTCCCAGATACCGCCCGATGCCGTGATCCACATGGACAACCAGATCACCGGGGCTCAGGGATTGCGTTTCGGTCAGGAAATTCTCGGCCTTGCGGCGCTTTTTCGAGGTGCGGATCAACCGGTCGCCCAGCACGTCCTGTTCGGATACGACCGTTATCCTGCCGCCGTTCCAAGGCGCCTCGAACCCCTGCTCCAAAGGCCAGACGGTCAGGTGCAATCCCCGCTTGCCGACCCGCGTCATATCGGTGACGGCAATCGTCTCGGACAGTCCTTCGTCTTCGATCAACCCCGAAAGCCGCTCGCGTGCGCCTTCGGAATACGACGCGATGACAACCGGGCCGTCTTCCATCTTTTTGCGAACATGATCGGCCAAGGCACTGAACAGGCTGATGTTTTCCTGCTGACGCTCTGGTGCGAAATTTCGGCCGATCCGCCCGCCCGCGTCCACGACATTGGGGCCGGACGCTTGCGCCAATGGATGAAACTGCACCACGCGCCGGTCCCCCAACGCGGCCTCCCACGCGGCGTCGTCCAGATAAAGCTGCGCGGGCGGAACCGGTTTGTAGACCGTATCCATGCGGGATTTCTGTTGCAGCGCCAGTTTGCGCGTTTCGTACTGATCGACGATCCCGTCCCAGCGCGACAGTCGCGCGGCGGTGATCTGGTCATCCTGCGTGACGCTGACACCGGGCAGATAATCGAACAGCGTTTCCAGATGATCGTGGAAGAACGGCAGCCAATGTTCCATCCCGGCCTGCTTGCGGCCTGCGCTGACGGCTTCGTAAAGCGGGTCGTCACTGCCGGCCGCGCCGAATTCAATGCGGTAATTCTGCCGGAACCGGGTGATTGCCGCCTCGTCGAGAATAACCTCGGACACCGGCGCGAGTTCGACCACGTCCAGTTTCTCGGTGGTGCGCTGGGTCGCGGGATCAAAGCGGCGTGCGCCGTCGAGAACGTCGCCAAACAGATCGAGCCGCACCGGACCGCCCTCTCCGGGTGGATAGATGTCGATGATGCCGCCGCGAATGGCATAGTCGCCCGGCTCAAGCACCGTTGGCGATTGCGAAAATCCCATGCGCACCAGGAAGTTACGCAGCGCGTCTTCGTTCACACGCTTGCCCACGACCGCGGTAAACGCTGCTTCGCGCAGGACCGAGCGTGCGGGCACATATTGCGTCGCCGCCGTCATGGTGGTCAGCAGCACATAGGCCGACGGCATGGCGTGCGTCAGGGCCGCCAATGTCGCCATGCGGGCCGCCGAGATCTCTGGATTGGGCGATACCCGGTCATAGGGCAGGCAATCCCAGCCCGGAAACACGAACACCGGCATGTCGGGCGCATAAAGCCGCAGCGCATCGCGCATCTGCGCCATGCGGCGGTCGTCGCGCGCGATATGGCACACCGCGCCGCCGGACTTTTCCGCTTCGCTCAAAACCAGACGCGCGTCGAACCCCTCGGGCGCGCCGCCCATGACGATGTGATTGGATGTGCTCATAACCGCGTCATGTGGCGCGCAGGACGTGCCGCGTCAACCAAGCACACCGATATTGAGGTTTTGATACATCCCCCACATCGCGGTGACGAAGATCGAGATCATACCGATGATGCGCACGAAAAGCCGGTGCCAGGCCAGGCGTTTGTAGACCGCCGCGAGATCATGATCGCGCGTGTGCAGCGCGTGCGCGGCGCGAAAGCTCAGCAAACCGACAATCGACATCGGAAAGCCGAGCAAAAACAGCGCCTGCGCAATCTCGATGCCATAAAACCAGCCCAACGTGAAAAAGCCAGTCAGAAAGAACGTGCCCCCCGCGACGATCCAGATGCCGGCCTCGTCCGCAATGTAAAGGATACGGCCCGTGTTGATGCGCAAAAGCTCCAGCAGGTCTTCGGCGGCCTGCCCGCCCCGGCGCTGCGCGCGCGCGATCATGTCATATGGGACACCAAGCACCCAATGGCTTGCCGACGACCACACAACCGCCAACGCGATCCAGAACCAAAGGTTGGAAAAGGACCGCATATCAATCATTTCAAAGACGGTGGTGTACCAATCCAAGGCGATCTTGTTCCCTGATTCTTGCGGCCAATGAGGGGTGAAGGCCTTGTTCCAGCGCACATTCCATGCCACCCAAATACGGCAAAGACAAGGACCGCCCAGATGAAACCGATCACCCCCGCTTTTCCCGCCACACGTCTGCGCCGTTTGCGCCGCACCGAAGGCTTGCGCGCATTGGTGCGCGAGAACGTCCTGACACCTGCCGATTTCATCTGGCCGGTCTTCGTGCGCGATGGCGACGGCGTCGAGGAACCGGTGGCGTCAATGCCCGGCGTGGTGCGCCGCTCGGTCGACAAGGTGGTCGAAGCCGCGCACGAGGCTCATGCGCTGGGCATCCCTGCGATCTGCCTGTTTCCCTATACCGACCCGTCCCGCAAGTCCGAAGATTGCGCCGAGGCGTGGAATCCCGAGAACCTGTCAAACCGCGCCACCCGCGCGATCAAGGACGCGCTGCCGGAAATGATGGTGATGACGGATGTGGCGCTTGATCCCTATAACGTCACCGGTCACGACGGGTTCACGGAGGATGGCTATATCGTCAACGACCGCACGGTCGAGGCCTTGGTGAAGCAGACGCTGAGCCAGGCCCGCGCCGGGGCCGACATCATCGGCCCGTCCGACATGATGGACAGCCGCATCGCGGCAATGCGCTCCGCGCTTGAGGGCGAAGGCTTCAAGAACGTGGCAATCCTCAGCTACGCCGCCAAATACGCCAGCGCCTTTTACGGCCCCTTCCGCGACGCGGTTGGCGCGTCGGGCGCTTTCAAGGGCGACAAAAAGGGCTACCAGATGGACCCCGGCAATTCGGACGAGGCGATGCGCCTGGTGGCGCGCGATCTGTCCGAGGGGGCCGACATGGTGATGATCAAACCCGGCATGCCCTATCTCGACATTTGCCGCCGCACCAAGGAGATGTTCGGTGTGCCGACCTTTGCCTATCAGGTGTCGGGCGAATACGCGATGCTGGCGGGCGCGATCGAGCGCGGCTGGCTGGATGGCGACCGGGTGATCCTGGAAAGCCTGATGGCGTTCAAGCGCGCCGGATGCGATGGCGTGCTCACTTATTTCGCTCCGGCGGCGGCACGGCTTCTCAATGGATAGCGGTGCCTCGCCGATGCGCCACTATCATTGGTGACAGGTCGGCAAGAACTTGCTATGATTGCACATAACCGGCGAAACAGCCGGAGCAACGAGGCATCCGTACACATAGCGGCATAGAAAGAGCAGACACATGACATCCCTGACACGACGCGAGCTGGCCCTTGGTCTGGGCGGAACCCTTCTGTTGGCAGGGTGCAACAACGCGATTGGCGGCAATGGCGGCGCGCGCATCGACGCCCGCGTCGATGCCACCCTTGGCGAAATGTATCGCCGCTTCCCCGGCACGCAGAATCTGGCCGCCAATGCGAACGGCCTGCTGGTCATGCCCCTGGTGACGGAAGCCGGGCTTGGCCTCGGCGGCGCTTACGGGCGTGGCGCGCTTCGGGTGAACGGTGTGACGGTCGACTATTACTCCACAACCAAGGCCAGTGCCGGCATTCAGATCGGCGCGCAGCAATATGCACATGTCCTGTTCTTCATGACCGAATCCGCGTTGATGAATTTCCGCCGGTCTCCGGGCTGGGCAGCCGGCGCCAATGTCGAGTACGCGATTCCAGAAGGTGGCGAAACGATTGCGGCCGAAACCACGACATCCCTCGCACCGATCATCGCGGTGATCTTCGGTCAGGCCGGATTGCGCATCGGAGCGACGCTTGAAGGTGTGAAATACACGCGCATCATTCCTTGACCCAAGTGGATGGGGGCGCTGCCCCCGGCCTTCGGCCTCCCCCGAGGTATTTTCGAACCAGAGAAGTGGCCCGCCGGGTCCACCCCTTGCACATCTGGCAAGGGGCGTCTCCGGTTACGGCCATCGGCGCCTCCGCCTGTACCGCCGGATCAGTGTGACTGGATATCGTTAAGATTCCGTTACTTCTCTGGTTCAAAAATACCTTCGCGGGTGAGGAGCGTAGCGACGCGGGGGCAGACAGCCCCCGGCACCGTCAGCCCGTCATTGCTGCCATCAGCGCGGTGAGTGCGGCCGCCGGATCATCGCTGCGCCAGATTTCCTCACCGATGCCGAAGAAATCCGTGATCGGAGCAAGGGCGCGCATGGTTTCGGCCGTCACGCCGCCTTCGGCGACGACCGGAAGCTCAATCATCTTGGACCACCACTCGAACAGTTCGGCATCGGCTCGCGAGCCGTCGCCAAGCGCGGTTTCCCCAACCGGACCGAAACTGACGTAATCGGCACCCGCCTCTCCGGCGGACATCCCGTCATGGCGCGACTGGGCGCAAAACGCACCGACGATGGCATCCGCGCCAAGTTCCTTGCGGGCCATGCGCACAGAGCGCGCGCCGTCGGTCAGGTGTACGCCATCCAGCCCAAGGCGTTGGGCCAACACGACATGGGTGTCAATCACCAGCGCCACGTCGTAGCGGTGGGCCACGTCGCGCACGGCGTCTGCCGCGCGCAGAATCAGATCTTCGTCGCGGCTCGCCAGCGACAGGCGGATGCAGGCGACATCGACCGCGTCCAGAACCTGTGACAGCGCCGTCGGAAAGTGGCTGAGTTCGATCTCGGGCGGGGTGATGAGATAGATTTGCGGCTGCTCGGCGTCGGACATCTGGCGCCCCTTCTTGTTTGTTCGCGTCCCTATACCGTGTTTTGCGGCATCGCGCCAAGGGGCTGCATGGCTTGCCCTTTGCGCGCCGCCGCAATAGTCAGGCGCGAGTTTTGCCAACCGGAGTTCTACCAGATGCCAAGCGACATGCCGCAGCCGACCTTTGTGCTGGTGCGTCCGCAAATGGGTGAGAACATCGGCGCGGCGGCGCGGGCGATGTGGAATTTCGGTCTGGACCGGATGCGGCTGGTGGCGCCACGCGATGGCTGGCCGAATCCAAAATCGGTGGCGATGGCCTCCGGTGCCGGGCGGCTTCTGGACGAGGCGGTTCTGGTCGAGCGGACGGTGGATGCGGTGGCCGATTGCTCTTTCGTGTTTGCCACCACCGCGCGCCAGCGTGGCATGACCAAACCGGTCGTCACGCCAGAGCGCGCGATGGAAATGGCGCGCGAGAAGATCGCGCGCGGCGAAAAGGTCGCGGTGCTGTTTGGGCCCGAACGCGCGGGTCTGGAGAATGACGATATCGCCCTTGCCAATGCGATCATTTCGGTGCCGGTCAACCCAGAGTTTCCGTCGCTCAACCTTGGGCAATGCGTGCTGCTCACTGGCTATGAATGGCGACGTCAAACCGTGGAGATCGCCGCAGAGGTCACGGAAATGGCCGGCACGGACTGGGCGAGTGCGATCGAGATGGACAAACTGGCGCTTCATTACGAAGAGAGGCTGGACGAGGCCGGGTTCTTTTTTCCTGACACCAAGGCTCAAGGCATGAAGCGCAATCTGCGCAACATGTGGAGCCGGATGCCGATGACCCGCGCCGATGTGCAGATGATGCACGGTATCTTGCGCCAGATCGTGCGCTGGAAGGACCGGGCGGAATGATCACGCGGGGCGACCGACTGGACGATCCCGTCCCCCGATCCTACGTTCGGGGCAATGAACGGAGGCGCGCATGAGCAGCAAACGCAGCATTTTCGAAGAGGTCGGTGACACGACGCCAAGGCCCGCCGCGCCGCAAGGCGGGATGATCGACAAGGGCCGCAGCGACGCGCGCGGTGCGATCCGCATCTGGCTGATGGTGCTGTTCGCGCTGGTCACGGTGATGATCGTGGTCGGAGGGTTGACCCGTCTGACCGACAGTGGCTTGTCGATCACCGAATGGCGCCCCGTCACCGGAGCGATCCCGCCGCTGAATGCCGAGGACTGGCAGCGGGAGTTTGATCTCTACCGCGCGATCCCGGAATACCAGTTGCAGAACAAGGGCATGAGCCTGTCGGAGTTCCAGTTCATCTATTGGTGGGAATGGGGCCACAGGCAACTTGGCCGTGTCATTGGTCTGGTCTGGGCGCTTGGCTTTTTCGGCTTCCTCCTGGCGCGCAAAATCCCCGCAGGCTGGACTGGCCGGTTGGTGTTGATTGGCGCTCTTGGGGGTATCCAAGGCGCGATCGGCTGGTGGATGGTGGCCTCTGGCCTGTCCGGCGCACGGCTCGACGTGGCGTCTTATCGTCTTGCGACGCATCTGGGGCTGGCGTTCGTGATCCTTGGCTTCATCGCCTGGTACACGTTCCTTCTGGGGCGCAAGGAGCGTGATCTGATGCAGGCACGGCGGTCGCGAGAGGGCAAGCTGTTCAGTCTTGCCACCGGCCTGATGCATTTCAGCTTCCTGCAAATCCTGCTTGGTGCGCTGGTGGCGGGCATCGACGCGGGGCGCACCTATAACGACTGGCCGCTGATGGCCGGAGCCTTCCTGCCGCCCTTTCCGTTCGAGTTGGAGCCGGTCTGGCGCAACTTCTTCGAAAACGCCGGGCTGGTTCAATTCATGCACCGGATTGCGGGCTACCTGTTGCTCGCCTTCGGCATCGTGGTCTGGCTGCGGGCACGCAAGTCGGCCAATGCCGACACGCGGTTCCGGTTCAACGCGGTCTTTGCGATGCTGTGGATTCAGATGGGTCTCGGGATTGTCGCGGTGCTTTACATGGCCCCCTGGCAGATCGCGATTGCGCATCAGATCGGCGCGGTGATCCTGTTCGTGGCGATCCTGCGGGCACGGTTCGGCGCGCAATATCCCGTGGAACAATCCATTCGGGGAACACTGCGATGAGCCGTGCCTATGACGATTTGATGGCCTTCACGCGCGAGACAGAAGCGCTTGGCCAGATCGCCGGACGGTTGGGCTGGGACCAGGAAACCGTGATGCCGCGCGGCGCGGCGGCGCAACGGAGCGAAGAGATGGGCGCCATCGAAGCCGTGCTGCACGCCCGCCGGATGGACCCGCGCATTGGCGACTGGCTGGACGCGGCCAAGCCCAAGGGCGCGGAGGCCAAGGCCAATCTGCGCCACATCCGGCGCAGTTTCGAGCGTGCGTCGAAAGTACCGGCCGACCTTGCCGCCGAGTTGGCGCGCACGACGTCGGTGGCGCAGGGTATCTGGGCCGAAGCGCGCGCGAATGACGATTTCGCAGCCTTCGCCCCGACGCTGGAACGGGTGCTCGACCTGCGCCGGCAGGAGGGACAGGCGCTGGCCAATGGCGGAGATGCCTATGACGCGCTGTTGCAGGATTACGAACCCGGCGCGACGGCAGACGGGCTTGATGCGATGTTCGGCGCGTTGCGTCCGCGATTGGTGGCGTTGCGCGACAAGATCCTGGGCGCTTCGTCACCAGCCGCGTTGACCGGCACGTTTGACGAGGCCGCGCAGATGAAGCTGACGCGCCTCATTGCCAAGCTCTACGGCTATGACATGAGCCGGGGCCGCGTCGACAAGGCAGTGCATCCGTTCAGCGCCGGAAGTGGCAATGATGTGCGCATCACCACGCGCACCAGTCCGACCGATCCGTTCAACTGCCTTTACTCCACCATCCACGAGGTCGGCCATGCCGCCTATGAGCAGAATATTGACCAGGCTTATCTTCTGACGCCACTGGGGCGCGGTGTGTCGATGGGAGTGCATGAAAGCCAGAGCCGGATTTACGAGAACCAGCTTGGCCGCTCGCGCGCGTTTAACGGCTGGTTGCATGTGCAGATGCGCGACGCGTTCGGCGATTTCGGCATCGACGATCCGGACGCGTTTTACGGCACAGTCAATCGTGTGCACAAAGGCTATATCCGCACCGAAGCGGATGAAGTTCAGTATAACCTGCACGTGCTGTTGCGCTTTGACCTGGAGCGCAAGCTGATCGACGGCACGCTGGATGTGGCCGATCTGGAAGAGGCGTGGAACACCCGGTTCGAGGCCGATTTCGGCTACAGGGTGGACAAACCGTCGAATGGCGTGTTGCAGGACGTGCATTGGGCGGAGGGGCTGTTCGGGTATTTCGCCACCTATACGCTGGGCAACGTCTATGCGGGCTGTCTGCACCAGACGCTGCGAGAAGCGGTGCCGGAACTGGATGCGCAACTGGCGTCTGGCGACACCACTGCCGCCACGGGATGGTTGCGCGACAATCTGCAACGCCACGGCGGCCTATACGAGCCGCGCGACACGATCGAGCGCGCCTGCGGGTTTGCACCCGATGAAGGGCCGTTGCTGGCGTATCTCGAAACCAAGTTCGGAGCGATCTACGCCCTGTAAGGCGCCGCGCTTTTTATCGATCAGTGATAGGTGAATTCACCCACCACCTGCCGCCATTCACCGGGCGAAATCATCTTGCGGTGGGTGAATTGCACCGAATGCAACGGACCCTCGATCTCGTCCTGCCAGAATTCGATGAACCCGAACAGCTTGGTATGATCGGGGGCGATGTCGTAGTCCTGCCAGACAAAGGTGTTCAGGACGTTCCGGTAATCGGGCATCCGGTAATACAGCTGCGCCGTCGTCAGGCCGTAGCCCTTCAGCATCATTTCCGTTTCGCTCATCTGTGCCATGCCAACCTCGTAGATTTTTTATTGTGTGATCAAGTCTGCCACGACTTTCTTACTTTTCAATAAAAACAAGTTGTTAGCCACATCTTGAGACGAGTGCCAAAACCGGACTGCGCTTTATTCAGCCAATCGGATTGCGGCCTATATACTGTCTCTGATATAGGTTTCAACAACAAAATATAGTTCAGCAGACAGCAGGTCATCCACGTGAGCGACACGCCAGACATCCCTGAAAACACTGAAGATATGCCGCCCGAGCGTCCCAAATACCACGGTCCGCAGGTGTCGATCACCGAGGAGATGAAATCCTCCTATCTCGATTACGCGATGAGCGTGATCGTTTCCCGCGCGATTCCCGATCTGCGGGACGGGCTGAAACCGGTGCACCGCCGCATCCTTTATGCGATGCACGAAAGCAACAACGGACACGACAAGCCCTACCGCAAGTCGGCGCGGCCCGTCGGCGATGTGATGGGTAAATACCACCCGCATGGCGACTCTGCGATCTATGATGCGCTGGTGCGGATGGCGCAGGATTTCTCCATGTCACTGCCGCTGCTTGATGGTCAGGGCAACTTCGGCTCGATGGATGGCGATAACCCGGCCGCAATGCGCTATACCGAAGTGCGGATGGACAAGCCTGCGGCCTATCTTCTGGCGGATATCGACAAGGAAACGGTTGATTTCCAGGACAATTACGACGGCAAGGACCGCGAACCGACAGTCCTGCCCGCGCGCTTTCCGAACATGCTGGTCAATGGTGCGGGCGGTATTGCCGTGGGCATGGCCACCAACATTCCGCCGCATAACCTTGGCGAAGTGGTCGATGCCACGCTCGCGCTGATTGACGAGCCTGATCTGAGTTCGGAACAGTTGATCGAGTACATCCCCGGCCCCGACTTTCCGACCGGCGGCATCATGCTGGGGCGATCCGGTGCGCGCAAAGCCTATCTCGAGGGGCGCGGCAGCGTGATCATTCGCTCCAAGACGCGGGTTGAGGAGATCCGCAAGGATCGCTGGGCCATCGTCATCGACGAGATTCCCTATCAGGTGAACAAGTCCACCATGATCGAGCGGATCGCCGAAGCGTCCCGCGAAAAGCGGATCGAGGGCATTTCCCACGTTCAGGACGAATCCGACCGCAACGGCGTGCGTGTGGTGATCGAGCTCAAGCGCGACGCCACCGCCGAGGTGGTGCTGAACCAACTGTACCGCTTTACCCCGATGCAGGTCTATTTCGGCTGTAACATGCTGGCGCTCAATGGCGGGCGACCGGAACAATTGACGTTGCGCAAGTTCCTGACATCGTTCATTGATTTCCGCGAGGACGTGGTTGCCCGCCGCACCGCCCACCTGCTGCGCAAGGCGCGCGAACGCAGCCATATCCTGTGCGGGCTGGCTGTCGCCGTCACCAATATCGACGAGGTGGTTGCGACCATCCGGTCCTCTGCCGATGCGTCCGAGGCACGCGAGCGCCTGATGACGCGCCGTTGGCCGGCGGAAGATATCCTGCCCTACATCGCGCTGATCGACGATCCGACCCACACGGCGAATGAGGATGGCACCTATAACCTGTCCGAAGCACAGGCCCGTGCGATCCTTGAACTGCGCCTTCAGCGCCTGACCCAGATCGGCGTCAAGGAAGTCACCGACGAACTGGAAGAGCTGGCCGGCAAGATCCGGGAATATCTCGAAATTCTCGGCTCCCGCGACCGGATCATGGCGATCATCGGCGACGAACTGCGCGAAGTACGCGAATTGTTTGCGGTCCCGCGCCGCACCGAGATCGTCGACTGGTCCGGCGACATGGAAGACGAAGACCTGATCGAACGCGAAGACATGGTCGTCACGGTCACGCAATCGGGCTATATCAAACGGACCCCGCTGGCGGATTTCCGGGCGCAAAAGCGTGGCGGCAAGGGGCTGTCGGGCATGTCGACCAAGGATGACGACGTGGTGACGCGTCTGTTCGTGGCCAACACCCACACGCAACTGTTGTTCTTCACAACCGAAGGCATGGTCTACAAGCTCAAGACATGGCGCCTGCCGCAAGGGGGGCGCACGTCCAAGGGCAAGGCGATCGTGAATATCCTGCCGATCCCGACGGGCGTGTCCATTGCCGCCATCATGCCGGTGGACCGGGACGAGGAGGATTGGGCCGATCTTCAGATCGTGTTCGCCACCAGCGCCGGCGATGTGCGACGCAACGCTCTGTCGGATTTCACCAACGTGATGCGCAACGGCAAGATCGCGATGGATCTGCCCGAGGGTGTGGAACTGGTGAACGCACGGATCGCCTCGGAGGATGACGACGTGATGCTCGTCACCGATTCCGGCCGCGCCATTCGCTTCCCGACCACCGCCGTGCGTGTGTTCAAAGGCCGCAAATCGACCGGCGTGCGGGGTATCCGTCTCAACAATGGTGACCGCGTGGTCAGCATGTCGATCATCCGCCACTTCGAGGCCGATCCGGCGGAACGTGCCGCTTACCTCAAGATGCGCCGCGCCGTGGCCGGTCTGGTTGATGATGGAGAGGTCGACGACGAAGACGCCGTTCCTGGCGAGATCACTCAGGCGCGCTATGCAGAGATGTCGGCGGCGGAAAATCTGATCCTGACCATCACGGCCCAAGGCGCGGGCAAGCTGTCGTCCTCGCACGACTACCCGGTGCGTGGACGCGGCGGTCAGGGGGTTCAGGCGATCGACAAGGCCATGCGCGGCGGTGCGATCGTGGCGTCGTTCCCGGTCGAGATGGATGACCAGATCATGCTGGCAACGTCGAGGGGCCAGTCCATTCGCGTACCGGTCGAGGGGATTTCCTTCCGCTCGCGCAGCGCGGGTGGCGTCAAGGTCTTCAACACCGGCAAAGACGAAGAAGTCGTGTCGGTTGCCTGGATCGCCGAGCAAGGCGACGAAGACGCGGGCGACGTGGAGGAATAGAGAAGATTGCGCTCCAAGGCGCTGAAATATCTCGAAAATCAATCGGCGTGGGCACGAGCCTGCGCCGTTTTCCTTTGCGCAGATTAGCACCCGCGACATCAATGGTGCGCGGAATTCACACCATTTTCACGCACGATCAAGCCATGCCTATGCTAATTCTTAAATGCGCTTAACGCAGCGTCAAGTGCAGGAAGACTGGGAAGGGAGTGTTGGCTACTGGGAAAACAACCGATTTCGTTCTCCCGGTCGGTTGGTTCGATAAAATTCAGACGTGAACCGTGGCATTTGTAACGATGAAGATTTGATAAAGCCCTTTTCCAAGTTCGTGTCGGCAACGGCCCTCATCCCTTGCCGATGCATATTTCAGCACGAGAGCCCGACCATCCGTTTCTCTGGGTGGTCGGGCAAATTTATCGGAGGCATGTATGTCGGCTCTATTGGACAATCTCCGCCAGCATCCCGATGTGCTACAGATTTGTGGCGTCATCGGATCGTTTATCTATGTCGGCGGATTTGCACTCGTGCAATCCGGGCGCGCTTGCGGCAACGGAGCGATTTACTCTGGCAGCAAGATCATCGCCGCCTGTCTGGTTCTGATCAGCCTCGTCGGCGCGTTCAACCTCGGCGCTTTCCTGATCCAGGTCGGGTTCATTATCTTCGGGATTGTCGGATTGTGCCGCCAGACGACGAGGCGGGTCAGAACGCGGATACCCGCCGTGCCGATCAATCGAGATGCCGACCGTGCGCAGACCGCACCTGTTCTTCCAGGTGGCGTGCAAGCGATTTGCGGTTGGCGAAATCATCAACCTGTACGGGCGCGTGGTAGACCAGTTCGACCTTCCCCTGCCGCTTTTGCGCCAACACACTAAGCAGATGGGGGCCAAACGCCATGTCGCCCCACCATCCGTAAAAGCGCGGGTCTTTGCCGTCCGGCGCGTGATAGATCACCGTCACGGGCTGGATCTGCATGTCGTGGATCAGGCTGTCGGAAAAGAAGGCGGCAAAGAGCGTCGGCTTGAACGGCAAGACCCGCCGCGTGTCGGTCGAGGTGCCTTCGGGGAAGAACAAGAGACGGTGACCGTGACGAAGCCGGAGTTCGAAAACGTCCATCTGGTGTTTTGCATCGCGACGGTCCCGGCGGATGAAAACCGTTCCCGTCGCCCGCGCCAGCCAGCCGATGCCGGGCCAACCGGCAACTTCGGACTTTGAGACGAAATAGACGTTCTTGCGCGCGTTGAGCGCGAAGATATCGAGCCACGAGCCATGATTGGCAACCACCGCTCCGGGCACCTTCATGCGCGGGCCGCGCGCTGTCAGCGGCAGACGCAGAATGACAAACGCGCTCCGGCAGACCGCCTGCGTGATATAGGGCGTCACCGGACGGTCGAGCCCGCAAATCGGCCGTTCAAAAAGCCGTATCATCAGCAAGAGCAGCAAGCCGCCGAACACAACGGCCCCGAGCAAACCGCCGCGCCACGCAACGCGAAACCATTCCCATCCCGTGACATGATGACTTTCAGGCGGCTCGGCGCTGTCCCATGTAGGGTTCATGCCAGGCGCCGGGCGGTACGCCGGAACGGCTCTAGGTTGATGCGCCGGGTTGGAAGGATCAGGCAGACATCCGTGGTGTTGAATGCATGATCGACATAGACGCCCTGCCCGATCGTGCCACCCAGCTTGAGGTAGGATTTGATCAACGCCGGCGTATCGCGCATGGCGCGTTTGACATCGATCGCGCTGCGCGGCAGCGGCGACCACGCGTGCGGGGTGCGCGACGTCACACGGATGGCTTCAGGTGCAAGATGTGTGTGGTGCAGATGGGACAGCGCGTCGTGAAATTGCTTCAGATCGGTGCCGGGAAAGCTCGCAACGCCGAACAACAAGGTGATGCCGCGCGCTTCGATGTAACGGGCCACACCTTGCCACAGCGCCATCAACGCGGCCCCGCCGCGATGGTCGCGGTGCAGGCAGGACCGGCCAAGTTCGGCCAGCCGAAAACCGCCGCCGGTCAGTTTGGCGAGGTCAAACTCGTCTTCCGAATAATACTGCCCCGCCGCCTGCGCCTGCGGTTGCGTCATCAGGCGATAGGCTCCGACGATCTCGTCTCCGCTTTGGTCGCTTCCATCCGCATATCGCAGCAAAAGATGGTCGGCAAAGCGGTCAAACGGATCGGTTTCCAACCGCCGATCGTGATCGACGCCGGGCCCGTCACCGCCAAGTTCTTCGACGAACACGTCATAACGCAAGCGCTGCGCGGCGCGAATATCGTCTTGCGACCGGGCCAAAGCGACGTGCAATTTCGGAGCGGTCTGAAGCATGGAAGGCCTGCGATAGTCGGGTGGTTTGCAGTGTAGTCCCTGCCACTCTGACGCGCAACGGCGTCGGATTGACCCAATAAACCGAAAGTTTCTTTTGAAATTTACCTTTCATCAACCTTTGGTTGTGATGTTTACTCATCAAAGACAGGAAGCAGACTGACCCGTGAGCCATCAATCACCACCTTACCTGCCTCGCGGAAGTTCACCGTGATCCGGTCGCCGATATTCGACTGGACCTGCCCGATCCCCCACTCGGGCGCATCGGGATGGCGCACAAGGGAACCGGGTTCCAAAAGGCCGTTCAGGTCAGACATCAGCGCGCTCCGTGTTGAATAGGAGGATATAGTGCATCCAGATGCCCCGTCCCTTGCCGCATTGATCGGTTCCCGCATCTGCCATGATCTTATCAACCCCATTGGGGCAATTTCAAACGGTCTTGAACTGGTCGCGATGGGAACGCCCGATCCGGCAGGCCCGGAAATGTCGCTGATCCAGCAAAGTTGCGACAACGCGACCGCGCGAATCCGGTTTTTTCGCATCGCCTTTGGCAGCGCCGGTGACACCCGTGACATGCCAGCGGCAGAAGCCGAGAAAACCCTCATCGACCACTATACAGGGACGCGTATCGTGCCCCGATGGCAAGCCTCGCAGCCTCTCGCCCGCAATCTGGTGCAGCTTGGGTTCTTGCAGGTGTTATGTCTTGAGGCCGCTGTTCCGCAAGGCGGAATCATCTCAGTCACCGTGGCGGAAAATGCGCTGATTGCCACCGCGACAGGTGACACCGTGGTCATTGACGACGCGCTTTGGGCACGTCTTGACAACAAGCCGCCCGCGTCGCCCGAGCCATTGCGCCCGGCACATGTGCAATTCGCTCTTCTGGCGCAGCTTTGTGCGGATGCAGGGATCGCGCCGGTTCTGACACGGGAAGATCAGACAGCGCGGCTGAGCCTTGCGCTACCGACTCTCGGTGCGTAACCGCGTCGTCAAAGCGGCAACGCCAGCGCGCACTGCCTCAGAGATCGGACCCTCGCGCGGCGGATCAAGCAACGTGGTCAGCATCGCTTCGGAGGGTTGCGATTTTCGTGCCCAGGTCAGATTGCGCAGTATCTGCGAGGTTTCGGGCGAAAGACGGTCTGGAATCTCTTCATCGGCAATCGTGGCCCAGACGCAGGCCCATGCACGCCCCACGCTCCACGGGTTATAGCCACCGCCACCCGAAACGATCATGCGCGGCGCGAGTTGCCGCAGCGCTTGCACGGCCCTGAGATAACACCGGTTGGACAGGGTCAACCGGGATAGCGGGTCTTCGGACACGGCGTCTGCGCCGCATTGCAGGTAAATCGCATCAGGCGCGTGCTGCGCCACCGCAGGCAGGATCACATCATTCAGGATCAGGTCGAACTCGGTATCGTTGAACCCGCCCGGCACCGGGATGTTGATTGCAGCCCCGCCCGCGGTGTCGTCCAACGGCCCGGTAAAGGGCCAGCGCCGATCCTCATGCACCGAGATCATCCGCACGTCGGTCGAGCCGTGAAACGCCACCGCCACACCGTCACAATGATGCGCGTCGATATCGACATAGGCGATGCGCGTCAGCCCCATCGCCTGCAATTGCTGGATCGTCAGCACCGGCTCGTTGATATAGCAAAACCCGTTCGCGCGGTCGGGCATCCCATGATGCGTGCCGCCGCCGGGGTTGTAGACAACGCCGCCATGACGCACCAGATCCGCCGCCAACAGCCCACCACCGGTGGCCGTGGCCGGGCGGCGATAGACTTCTGCGAACACCGGGTTTGACAGGGTGCCAAGCCCGAACTCCGGATCAGCGGCCTGCGTGTCCTCGGCCTTGAGCAGCGCCGCGATGTAGTCGGCGCTGTGAAAGCCAAGCAAAGCGGCGGGTTTGGCACAGGGGCTGGTGCGGTAGCGATCGGGCTCCAACCAGCCAAGCGCGCGGCAGATATCGGTGACCGTTGGGACACGCGGGATCGACAGCGGATGCCGCGCGCCATAGCTTGATCCGCGATAGATGCGCGCGCCGATGAATACGGGTGGGTTCATGTGTGCCGAGATAGTCCCGAAATTGCGCATTTCGACCTTTTCGTCGGCAGGACTCTCACCCTGATTCCGCCTTCTCGGACAGTTCCAGCCAAAGGTCTTCGGCCTCGGCCAATGCAGTTTGCCGCGCCACGAGCGCCTCTGAGGCTTTCTTGAACTTCAACGGCTCACGCGCAAAGAGATCGGGATCGGCCATCAACGTCTCGAGCTTGGCAATCTCTGCCGTGATACGGTCGATCTCTGCTGGCAATTCGTCAAGACGGTGCTTCTCGGTGAAGCTGAGGCTCGTTTTGGTTTTTGGCGCGGATGCCGGTTTCGCCGCCGGCTTGGCGGCAGGTTTTGCGGGCGATGCGTCGATCTCGTCTTCGCCCCGCTGAGCGCGGTAATCGCTCCAGCCGCCAGCATAGATGGTGGCCCGGCCATTGCCTTCCATCGCAACCGTCGTGCTGGCCACCCGGTCGAGGAAATCCCGGTCGTGACTGATGAGCAGCACGGTGCCGTCATACTCTCCCAACAAATCCTGCAACAAATCCAGCGTCTCGACATCCAGATCATTGGTCGGCTCGTCCAGAACCAAAAGGTTGGATTCCCGCGCCATGATGCGCGCCAGCAGCAGCCGCGCCTTTTCCCCGCCCGACAGCGAGCGTACCGGCGCACGCGCCTGCGCCTCGTCGAACAGGAATTC
This sequence comes from Marivita sp. S2033, assembly GCF_046592965.1. Classification (NCBI taxonomy): domain Bacteria; kingdom Pseudomonadati; phylum Pseudomonadota; class Alphaproteobacteria; order Rhodobacterales; family Roseobacteraceae; genus Marivita; species Marivita sp. S2033. The sequence continues at coordinate 39,472 of NZ_JBISBV010000003.1, read as the reverse complement.
CTTGAGATAGCCGACCACGTGCTTGGGCATCCCGCGCACCATGATCTGATCGGCCTTGCCCGAAACGCGCATTTCCGGATCTCCTGTCAGGTTTTCCCATAGGCTCAAATCGCCGTTCAACTGCGCGCGGGTCTGGTCGAACACCGCTGGAACAAGGTTCGTGCCAAGCTTCACCGAGCCGCTGTCAGGCTCGATCTCGCCCATCAGCATGCGAATCAACGTCGTCTTGCCAACCCCGTTCGGCCCGACAAAGGCCACGCGGTCGCCGCGTTGCACGGTCAGGGAGAAATCCTGCACGATGGGTGTGTCGCCGAACGATTTGCTCAAACCCCGCGCCTCGATCACCTTGCGCCCCGATTTCGGACCGGAGGCGAGCGCCATTGCGGCTGTGTCCTGTCGCTGGATCATCCCCGCGCGTTCACTGCGCAACTCCTGCAACGCGCGCACGCGTCCCATGTTGCGCTTGCGTCGCGCGCTGATGCCTTCGACCGCCCATCGCGCCTCGGACTTGATCTTGCGATTGAGCTTGTGGCGCTGCATGTCCTCTTCATCCCACGTCTTGTCGCGCCATGCCTCGAAGGCGGAAAACCCTTTCTCCTGCCGCCGCACTTGCCCCCGGTCGATCCACAATGTCGCACGGGTGAGTTCGGTCAGAAAGCGCCGGTCGTGGCTGATCAGCACGAACGCCTTGCGGGTGCGCTTGAGTTCATCCTCGAGCCAGCCGATCGCCTCGATATCAAGGTGGTTCGTCGGCTCGTCCAGCAGCATCAGTTCCGGGTCCTGCGCCATCAGCCGCGCCAACGCCGCCCGGCGGCGTTCGCCGCCCGAGGCGGTACTCACTGGGCGTGCGGGGTCGAATTTCAGCCCTTCGCCCGCGCGCTCGACCTTATACAGTTCGGACGGTTCAAGCCCGGACATCGCATAGTCGCCAAGCGTATCGAACGCGCCAAGATCGGGGTCCTGCTCCATATAGCCGACACTGATTCCCGACGGAACGATACGGTCACCCTTGTCCGGTTCGACAAGGCCCGCCATGACCTTCATCAGGGTCGATTTGCCCGACCCATTGCGCCCCACCAGCGCCACGCGGTCGCCCGGCTGGACCACCAGTTCAAGATCGTCAAACACGGGGTCTCCGCCGAATGTCAGCGAAATGTTGTTGAGTTGCAAAAGGGGAATGACAGCCATTTGCAGGCGCTACGGCGCGGTGCGTCCAAGGTCAAGGGGGTGGCTCGCGGCACACCGCGCAAGCGCCCGCAACCGGCGTTGGCGCGTCGCCGGAATTGCGCAGACGCTCAGGCCGGTGAAGACGTGTATCGTATCGAGATCAGGATCGCGCACCGCATGGTCGCTGACCCAGCCGCCCATGTTGAGATAACTGCGCAACAGCGGCGGCATTGGCGCGTCGGTCCTTTCGCGGGGAAGATCCAATGCGAGCGGCGAAATGCGCTGCGGCAAGAGCGCACGCGGCCCGACATGATGTGCCGCCAGAGTGGCCAGGGTGGCGGTATGACGATCAGCCTGTGCGCCGGGCAAGGCGGTGCAACCGATCAACATGCGGGCATTGGACCGGTCCACAACCGCCGCAATGGCCGCCCATGCCAGACGCAGCGCCATGATGTCGGTGCTGCCCGCCGCCTGGCAGAACCGGCCCAGCTCCAACAGCGGTCCGGTTTGAGTGCAGAGCGGCGAAAGCCCGTAGAACTGTCCGGTATAGCAGGCCAGAATCTGCGCCGGACTGTCGAGAAGCCGCACTCGAAACGCGACAGAGGGTGTGCTGTTGGGGCCAACCACCACGCCGTGCAGGCAGTCGCGATCATACCTGTCACGGTCGCACATCCCACGCCGGAAGGCGCGGGACCGCAGCGCCAGCGCGTTCTGCGTCACGTCCCGACCGGTTCCAACAGTCGCGCGGTAGCCTCCCAATGTCAGGTCAAACGCATCCGCCGAAGCGCGATGCATCGCCGCAGTGGCGCTCATCAGTTGAGGAAGTCCGCAGCGTTGATGCCGCCAATGTTGCCGAACAGCTTGCGAATGAAGCCGATATCGCCGTCACCGGATCGGGTGATCCGGCGGGTCAGCGGCACGACCTGGCCATCCTGCAAACCGTACCGCTCGATATTTTCGACCACACCCGCAGTGTCGAACGTGATCGCGAGAACTTCGCGGTCCACGACTTCGGGGCGTTGCCATGCGAAATGGCGAATATCGCTTTCGATATAATAAAACCCGGATTCGTCCAGCGTGCCCGAGGTTGACGGAACACCGATCACATCCTCGACCGTGGCGCGCGTGTCCACGCCCGGCACGATTTGTTGCAAATCCGATTCTGAAGGAACATATCCATGCGAGCGAAGCTGCGCGGTGCACCCTGCCAGCGCCACAAGCGCCAAGGCAATAACCCCGATCCTGACTGTCGATCCGATACCCTGCATGGCGCCTCTCTTGCGTTGGCGTTCTCTGCCTTTTATCTCGATTACACGGCCTTTGGGCTGCGTTCAAGCAAAGGGTGACCTCTCGATATGACACAAAACGATCCCAAAGCCGGAGAATTCCGCGTCAGCGGCCTTTCGACTCGCCACCCCACAGGCTTTGATCTGCAACCCGCACCCGCAGAGCGCGAGGCGATTGCCGAACGCCTGGGGCTGTCGGCGTTGAAAAAACTCCGCTTTGAAGGCGAAATCGCTGCGGATGGCGCACGCGGTTGGGCATTGCAGGGTCGTTTGGGAGCCACCGTGGTGCAACCCTGCGTCGTGACGCTGGTGCCGGTGACCACGCGGATCGACGAGGACGTGGAGCGCATCTACATGCCCGAAACGCAGATCGCGAAGGATCTCGAGCCCGGTGCAGAGATCGAAATGCCCGAAGATACCAGCATCGAGCCGTTGGGCCGGGTCATCTCGGCGTATGATGTGATGATAGAATCGCTCTCGCTCGCGCTGCCGCAATATCCCCGTGCGGACGGGGCCGACCTGGGCCAAGCGGTCTTTGCCGAAGACGGTGTGACGCCCTTGAAAGACGAGGATACGAAGCCGTTTTCCGCGCTTGCAGCATTGCGCGACGAACTGGACAAAAAGTCCTGATTGGCGACGCTAGAAAACGCTTGCGGATTTTGCCATTGCCCCTATGTTCGCGCCTTCATCTGAGGTGGGGGTTGCCCCCCGGCCCGGTTTCCTCGTATAGGCCGGTCACACCCGAAACGCGGCATGGCGCACATGCCACCGATTATAGACAATTGAGGTTGAGACATGGCTGTCCAACAGAACAAAGTATCCAAGTCGCGTCGTAACAATCGTCGCGCGCATGACGCACTGGTCGCAGCGAACCCGAACGAATGTTCGAACTGCGGTGAACTCAAGCGTCCGCACCACGTCTGCCCGTCCTGCGGCCATTATGCCGATCGCGAAGTGATCGCACAGGCCGACGAAATCGACCTGGACGAAGACGCGGCATAAGCGACGTTAAGGCGTACCCCTCCGAATGACCTCCTCGCAGGATCATAACCAGGTGGGTGATACGCCGATCGTGCTATCAATCGACGCGATGGGCGGCGATCGGGGACCGGCGGCAGTTGTCGCCGGTATGTCCTTATCTGCGCGGTCCCATCCTGAAATCCGCTTTCTGGTTCACGGACCAAAGGCGGAATTGTCGCGTCTGATTGCCCGTCGCAAAGAACTCGAAGGGCGTTGCGACATTCGGGACTCCACCGAGGTTGTCTCCATGACCGACAAGCCTGCACAGGTGATGCGGAATGGGCAAGACACGTCCATGTGGGCCGCGATAGACGCAGTGCGCGACAAGGAAGCCACGGTTGCCGTATCCTGCGGCAACACCGGCGCGCTCATGGCGCTGTCGATGATCCGGCTGCGCAAGCTGCCCGGCGTCAACCGTCCGGCCATCGCCGTGCTGTGGCCCTCACGCAACCCGCAAGGCTTCAACGTGATGCTGGATGTCGGCGCCGATATCCGTGCCGATGCCGAAGACCTCTTGCAATACGCGCTGATGGGCATGTCCTATGCCCGTAACGGGCTTGACCTGACGCGGCCCCGTGTCGGCCTGCTCAATGTCGGCACCGAAGAACACAAGGGCCGCGCCGAGTTGAAGGATGCGCATGACCTGATCTCGGCCGCCGCCGACCGCGGACAGTTCGACTTTGTCGGCTTTGTCGAGGGCGGCGACCTTCCGGGCACCATATGTGATGTGATCGTCACCGACGGCTTTACCGGCAACGTCGCGCTGAAAACCGGCGAAGGCACGGCGTCGATGATCGGCGAACGGCTGAAAGAAGCCTTCACCCACTCGCTGCCCGCGCGGATGGCATCGCTGGTTGCGATGCCTTCGTTGCGCCGGTTCCAGAGAAAGATCGACCCGCGCCGCAAGAATGGTGGTGTTTTCCTCGGGTTGAACGGCACGGTTGTCAAATCGCACGGGTCTGCCGATGAAACCGGCGTCTCGGCTGCGATCACACTTGCGCTGCAACTGGCCCAATCGGGCTTTTCCGACCGGCTCGCGGCACGTCTGGCGACCATCACCGATGTCACTGCCGAGGACGAAAGCGACGCCACCAAGGAGGGTTCGACATGAGCACACGCGCCGTTGTGATTGGGCATGGGCATCACCTGCCCGACCGTGTGGTTGCGAATTCGGAGTTCGAAGCCTCGCTGAACACGTCGGATGAGTGGATTCGCACCCGCTCCGGTATTGAACGCCGTCACTTTGCGGCCGAGGGCGAAACCACGTCCAATCTTGCCACCAAAGCGGCGGAAAAAGCCCTGGCCAATGCGGGGCTTGAGGCCAATGACCTCGACGCGATCATCCTGGCGACTTCGACCGCCGACCTGACCTTTCCCGCCGCCGCCACGATGGTGCAATCGGCACTCGGAATGACGCGCGGCTATGCGTTTGATGTGCAGGCGGTGTGCGCCGGATTCGTCTTTGCGCTCAGCACCGCCAACGCAATGATCGTGTCAGGTCAGGCGAAACGTATCATGGTGATCGGGGCCGAAACCTTCAGCCGGATCATGGACTGGACCGACCGCGGCACCTGCGTCCTGTTCGGCGACGGCGCGGGCGCGCTCATTCTCGAAGCGCAGGCTGGCACCGGCGACAAGTCGGATCGCGGGATTCTGTCGGTCGATCTGCACTCGGACGGTGAGCATCGTGATATCCTCTATGTCGATGGCGGCGTGAGCACGCAAAGCACCGGGCATCTGCGGATGGAAGGCAAAGAGGTCTTTCGCCACGCCATCGAAAAGCTGGCGCAAACCGCAACTGATGCGATGGAGAAAGCCGGAATCTCGAATGACGAGGTGGATTGGATCGTGCCGCATCAGGCCAATATCCGAATCATTCAGGGCACCGCGCGCAAGCTGGGCCTGTCGATGGATCATGTCGTCGTCACGGTTCAGGACCACGGAAACACCTCTGCCGCGTCGATTCCGCTGGCGCTGTCGGTCGGTGTCGAGCGCGGCCAGATCAGCAAGGGTGACGTGGTCGTGACCGAAGCCATCGGCGGCGGTTTGGCCTGGGGCGCGGTCGTGCTGCGCTGGTAGGCGAAGTCTCTCTAAAATCCCGCGCGCAAGCCATTGATATTGACTCGGAAAATTGCAAGCGCCATGCTGGCGCAAACCGAGGGGGGATCGCCGCATGGGGCAAAAAACATTGACACGTATGGACTTGAGCGAAGCTGTTTTTCGCGAAGTGGGCCTGTCGCGCAACGAAAGCGCCGATCTGGTCGAAACGGTCCTGAACCACATGTCTGACGCGCTGGTGGACGGTGAGCAAGTCAAGATCTCGTCCTTCGGCACATTTTCGATCCGAGACAAGGCTGCACGCGTCGGTCGCAACCCCAAGACCGGTGAAGAGGTGCCAATCAACCCGCGCCGCGTGCTGACCTTCCGCCCGTCCCACCTCATGAAAGACCGGGTGGCCGCGGGCAACAAAGGCTAGGTCACATGAGCAAATCCGCAGATGCCTTCCGCACGATCAGCGAAGTGGCCGATTGGTTGGAAACGCCGGCCCATGTGCTGCGGTTCTGGGAAAGCAAGTTCACGCAGGTCAAACCGGTCAAACGGGCGGGCGGCCGGCGGTATTATCGCCCGGCCGACATGCGCTTGCTTGGCGGGATCAAAAAGCTGTTGCACGAAGACGGAATGACGATCAAAGGCGTGCAGAAAATACTTCGGGAACAGGGCATTAAGCACGTCTCTTCACTCTGTGCATCAAGCATGGGCGAGGATGACGACTATGACGAGATCGACCTGATCGAGGCCGACGCGGGCGAACCGGTGGACACCGTGGTTCCTTTCGCAAAGCCCAAGGTCGAGGAACGGCCCGACCTGCTGACGGAGCCTCAAGCCGAAGATGCGACACCGGGCGTCGAAGTTGCACAACCCGCCGCCGCGGCTGCCTCAGAGCACGGGCAGGCTGCGCCCGATTTGGTTGCCGATGCGCCGCCGGAACCAGCGGTCGACGAGCCGCCGTTGGCAGCGGCCTCCGATGAGGCAGAGATTGCCTCCGACGTGCCAGCGGTCGATAGCCAAGCCAGCGAAATGGCGCCTCTGCCCGATTTCCTGCAACACTCGATGGACGACCGGATCGAAGAGAAAGATGGCGCCGATCAGCCTGAACCTACTTCGGAACCGGCACCCCCAACCCCGGACGCGATCCCCGAGGTCGAGATATCGTCGCCCGAAACCGGTCCGGGCGCGCTTGCCTATCTGGCGAGAATCACCCGCCTTTCACCCGAAGCGGCACGGCAGATCGCGCCCGTCGCCGCACGCTTGAGAGAGCTTGCGGGCTAGAGGAGTCTTTGAAGCGGCAGGTGCATTTCCTGCTTGCGGCGCGATGCAAAACCGTTATGACAGGCGGCAGTCGGGCTATGGCGCAGCCTGGTAGCGCGTCCGTCTGGGGGACGGAAGGTCGCAGGTTCGAGTCCTGCTAGCCCGACCATTGCCTACCACTTATGTATCGTCACACGATTAAACCGCTGCTATGCAAGGCAAAACGGGGAATCGTGCGATATGACAGGCGTTCTGGCTAACCAGCAAATCACCGAATTGATGAGGGACGGCGTGATTGCCGCCGACAGCGACTTTGTCGATGGGCAAGTGCAACCTGCCAGTCTTGATCTGCGTCTCGGTCACTTCGCCTACCGTGTGCGGGCGTCGTTTCTCGCGGGCAAGGGGCAACGGGTCGAGGACCGGCTGGCGGATTTCGAGATGCACCGCATTTCGCTTGAGGGCGGCGCGGTGCTTGAGAAGGGCTGCGTCTACCTTGTGCCGCTGATGGAACGTCTGGCCCTGCCCGACGGCCTCAGCGCGGTTGCCAATGCCAAAAGCTCAACCGGACGGTTGGACCTGCTGACCCGTACGATCACCGACGGGGGCACCGAATTTGACCGCGTGGCCGCGGGCTATAGCGGCCCGCTTTATGCCGAAATTTGCCCGCGCTCCTTTTCGGTATTGGTCCGTCCGGGCATGCGCTTGAACCAGATCCGCTTTCGCAATGGCCAGTCGATCCTGTCTGACGATACCCTTCACCAGTTGCACGTCGAGCAAACGCTGGTCAGTGGCGGCCCTGCGACGATCAGCGACGGTCTGGGGTTCTCGGTCGATTTGCGGCCGGAGGACGGCGATCTCGTTGGCTTTCGCGCCAAGCCGCACACCGGCTTGATCGACCTCGACAAACTTGGCCACTACGCGCCTTCGGAGTTCTGGGAAGAGCTGCGCACCAGCAATGGCCGCCTGATCCTAGATCCGGATGCATTCTATATCCTCGTCAGTCGCGAAGCGGTGCATATCCCGCCGGATTACGCGGCGGAAATGGCACCATTTCTGGCGATGGTCGGCGAATTTCGCGTGCATTATGCTGGCTTCTTCGACCCCGGTTTCGGCCATGATGCCGCGGGCGGCACCGGGTCGCGCGGAGTTCTTGAAGTGCGCTGCCACGAAGCGCCTTTTGTGCTGGAACACGGGCAGATTGTCGGGCGGTTGGTGTATGAAAAGATGGATCAATCCCCAAGCCAGCTTTACGGCGCGGGGATTGCATCAAACTATCAGGGGCAGGGTTTGAAGCTGTCCAAGCAATTCAAGGCGCGTTAACGGCGCGGCTGATCCTGCGGTGGCGCTTTCTTGCGGGGCTTCTTCATGTTGGACATTGCGCCCATGCCTGCGTTGATGCCCGAATTGACAAGGCGTCGCATGACGGTGCGCATCACCATGTTGATCACTGAATTGAGGTTCATGTCGCCTTCCTGACGTTTCTGTTAAAACGGCCTGCTGGCAAGGCATAGCGAACAATTGCGACGTTTTTCAGGCATTGTCCGCAAAACGCAAGGCAAGTCCGTTCAATCCTCGAACAGCTCGGACTGGCCCTCTTCGGCTGCTTCGTCGGCGTCCACATCGCCCTCGCCCATTTGGGGCATTTCGCCCAGGGGAAGACGGTTCTCCAACAGACCGGCAGAGCGCAGTTCTTTCAGTCCCGGCAAATCGCGCGCCGATTCAAGGCCGAAATGGTCGAGGAAATTTTGCGTCACCACAAAGGTCACCGGGCGTCCCGGCGTCATACGGCGGCGGCCAAAGCGGATCCACTCCATTTCAAGCAATTGATCCACCGTTCCACGGCTGACCGATACGCCTCTGATTTCCTCGATCTCGGCGCGGGTGGCGGGCTGGTGATAGGCGATGATGGCCAGCGTCTCGATCGCCGCGCGGCTGAGCTTGCGGATCTCGACGGTTTCCTTTTGCATCAGAAACCCAAGATCGGGCGCGGTACGGATCGCCCAGGCATCGCCCACGCGGGTAACGTTGACGCCCCTGCCCTGATAGCGTTTGCGCAGATGCACCAGCGCTTCGGCGGCATCCGCACCATGCGGCATCCGGTCGTTCAGTTCTTTCACCGTGACCGGTTCAGCGGTCGCGAACAGGATCGCCTCGACCATGCGTTCCTGCTCGCCCATTGGCGGCGCTTCGAACAGGCTGGCATCAACGTCGGGTGTGTCAGTCACGCCGCGACTCCTTTCGGCGAAGCTCGATGGGGGCAAAGGTCTCTGACTGGCGCAGTTCCACCTTGCCTTCCTTGGCGAGTTCCAGGGACGCGGCAAAGGTCGATGCCGTGGCCGAGCGCCAGCGCACCGGATCGGCGGCCCAGCCGTCGGGCATGTAGGTCGCGATATCGGTCCATGTTCCGGCAAAGCCGATCAGCCCGCGCATCCGCTCAAGCGCCTGTTCCATCGTGAACACCGCATCGCGATCCATCACAAAGGGGCGAAATTCGTCCTTGGTGCGAATCCGCGCATAGCCCTGCATCAGATCGAGAAGCGTTGCGGTGTATTGCACCTTGCGCAAACGTTCGACCTGTTCGGGCAATCCGCGCGCGAAAAAGTCTCGCCCCAACTGGTCGCGCCCCATCAGGCGGGCCGCCACATCGCGCATCGCTTGAAGACGTTCCAGTTGGAATGCCAGATGCGCTGCGAGATCCTCGCCGCTCGGGCCGTCCTCTTCGGGATCGGGAGGCAGCAAAAGACGTGATTTCAGAAACGCCAGCCATGCGGCCATCACCAGATAGTCAGCGGCCAGTTCGATGCGCAGCTCTTTGGCCTTTTCCACAAAGGCCAGATATTGCCGCGCCAGTTGCAACACCGACACCTTGCGCAAATCGACCTTCTGGGTGCGGCTGAGGCTCAGCAACAGATCGAGCGGGCCTTCGTAACCCTCGACATCGACAATCAGCGCCTCGGCGGCGAGCCGATCCGCGACCGATGTGTCAAACGCCTCTACGCCGGTGTTGCTCATGCACCCTGCCCTTGCTCCAGTTGTGCAAGCTTGGCGGTGAGTGCGGTAATGTCAACATCCGGGACGTCAGGGCGCGTCGCCAGCGCCGCTTCGGCACGTCTCTGGGACGCGGACGGCATTGTCCCGATCCGATCCATGAGGGCGATGCGTTCGGACAAGGTTCCGTTGCAATGCAGGATCACATCGCACCCCGCCTCCATCGACGCCGCGCCGCGGTCGGGAACTGTGCCTGACAATGCCTGCATGGAAATGTCATCGGTCATCAGCAGACCGTTAAATCCGAGGTAGTGTCTGATGCGCGACACCATCGAGGCCGACGTGGTGGCGGGCCGGGTTTCGCCAAGTGCCGCATAGACAAGATGCGCTGTCATTCCCATCGCCAGATCGGCAAACGGGCGAAACGCGGCGAAGTCAATCGCATCCAATGTCGCCGCGTCGGCGGTGATCAGGGGCAGGTCAAGATGGCTGTCCATCTGCGCAAGCCCGTGGCCGGGCATGTGTTTCATCACCGGGAATACCCCGCCTGCCAACAGACCGTCGCTGACCGCGCGCCCGATCTCGACAACCGTCTCAAGATCGGTTCCATAACAGCGATTGCGTAGGAATTTGTGGGTTTCGGGCCGTGCGACATCAAGCATCGGTGCACAATTGGCGTCAATGCCAAGCGACACCAACTCGGCGGCGATAATCTGATATCGCAGCCGCATTCCCTTTGTGGCATGTGTACCAAGCAGGGCCACATGATCCAGCGGCGGCATCCAGTCCCTTGCCAGCGGTGGACGCAAACGCTGCACGCGTCCGCCCTCTTGGTCGATGAAGATCGGCGCGTTCCAGCCCACGGCGGCGCGCAGGTCCGACGTCAGGGTCCTGATCTGATCGGCGGATTCGAGATTGCGGTTGAACAGGATGAAACCGAACGGGTTGGCATCGGCAAAAAACCTTGCCTCATCGGCCGTCAGGCGCGTGCCGTCACACCCGAAAATTGCCGCCCCGAACGCGCTGCGTGTCACCGGCTGACCACAGGAATGCAGTCGGCCTTTTCCGCCACAATCGCGGCGCAGAAGCGACGGGAGTCGCTCAGATCGTCAAACCCATGAGCGCGCAGGCGGAAAAAGACGCGTCCACCCGAGGTGGCCTCTTCGATCACGCGGTCCTTGTCTTCAAGGTATTCCCCAAACCGCGCCTGGAGTTTGGCCCACTGCTCGCGGGCGATTTCGGGGCTGTCAAACGCACCGAATTGAACAAGGCGTGTACCGGCGGGAATATCGGCGGGAGACATTTCGGCCGCCACCTCGGGTGCCGCGACCGGAACAGAAAGCGATGCGTTGCGCAACCCGTCGGGGCGCTGGCTGGGCCGCAGGGAGCGTGCGACTCCGGGCACTGATACCGCGACGGTCTGGAATGTCGCCTCTTGGGTTTCGTCCGAAGCTGGTTGATCGAACGCACCCGTGTTGGGTGCAGGATCGACAATGCCCAGCGGTTTGGCATTGGCGGCAATCTGGTCGGCCAACGCCTTGATCGGATCGTCCGCATTGGCGATATCGGTCTGCGACAGCGGCGGTGCCTGCGTCTCTGCGTCCTGGCGCAGCGACGCCAGCGCCAACTCTTCGGTTTCGGAAAGGTCTTCGGTTACCGCAGGCTCTTGAACAGCGGCAAGCTCGGACACCGGCATGTCTTCGTCAGTGATATCCAGGGGCTTGGGGGCAAGAACCAGTTGATCGGGCGGAGGCGCGGAGGTGCTGGACCCGGCGATATTGTTGACCGCCAATCCACCGTGCCGCGCGATCTGGCCACCGGGGTTGTCCGGCGCGATGCGCATCGGCCCCTCGATCGCCTGCACTACAGGCACACCAGAGACATCCCGCATGATCAGCCGGTATCCCCAGACCGCCACGCCAACGATCAACGCCAAGGACATCGCCGCGCCCAGCCAGTTTGCCGCCGATGCCAAGTTTCCCGATGCCCCCTGCGTGCGCACGGAGCCCGTCATATGCATGTCTGCCATGTCCGCCTCTTTGCCGGTGGGTCGAACCACCGGTCGCTTCTTGCCTTTGCCTCACCCGGTCACGGCGCTTTTGTCAGCGCATTTCCTCGACCGGTGTGACGCCCAAGATACCAAGACCTGCGGAAATAACAACCGAGACAGACCGCGCGAGCGCGATTTTCGCCTGTGTTGCCTGGGTGTTGCCTTCCTGCAAAAACCGCAGTTCGGGCACGTCGTTGCCCTTGTTCCAGAGCGCGTGCAATTCCGACGCCAGTTCATAAAGATAGAAGGCGACCCGGTGCGGCTCGTTGGTGCGCGCGGCAATTTCGATCAGGCGCGGCCATTCGGCAAGTTTCCGCGCGACCGCAAGTTCGCTGTCATGCGTCAAGTCCGACAGATCCGCCTGTTCGAGCGTCCCGTCGCCCACATCCATCCCGGCTTCGCGTGCCTTGCGCAGAACCGAGTTCACGCGGGCAACGGCGTATTGCACGTAAAAGACCGGGTTGTCCTTGGATTGCTCAAGCACCTTGTCGAAATCGAAATCGAGCGGTGCATCGTTCTTGCGCGTCAGCATGACAAAGCGCGTCACATCCGGGCCGACCTGTTCAACGACATCGGACAGCGTGACAAATGTGCCTGCCCGCTTGGACATCTTGTAAGGTTCGCCGTTCTTGTAGAGCTTCACCAGTTGCGTCAGCTTGATGTCGAGCGGTGTCTTGCCGTCCGACAGCGCCGAAACGGCAGCCTTCATGCGTTTGACATAACCGCCGTGATCGGCGCCGAAGATGTCGATCAGCAGGTCATAGCCACGCTGGATCTTGTCGTAATGATAGGCGATATCCGGCGCGAAATAGGTCCAGCTGCCATCGGACTTCATGATCGGCCGATCCACGTCGTCGCCATGTTCGGTGGATTTGAACAAGGTCTGCTCGCGCGGTTCCCAGTCCTCGGGCTTCTTGCCCTTGGGGGGTTCCAGCACACCGCGATAGATCAGCCCTTTTTCATCGAGCGCCCGGATGGCGACTTCGATCTTGCCGGTGCCGTAAAGCGACTTCTCGCTGAAGAAATTGTCCATCTCGACGCCCAGCAGGCCAAGATCGACCTTGATGAGCATCATCATCGCATCCGTGGCGTAGTTGCGCACATCTTCGAGCCAGACCTCTTCCGGCTGGTCGATATATTTGTCCCCGACCCGATCCTTGAGCGCTTCGCCCACTTCGATCAGGTAATCACCGGGATAGGTGCCGTCTTCGAACGCGACATCCTGTCCATGCGCTTCAAGATAACGCAGATAAACGGACCGCGCGAGCACATCGACCTGCGCACCGCCGTCGTTGATGTAATATTCGCGCGTGACGTCGTATCCGGCATATTCCAGCAGGGACGCCAGCGAGTCACCGAAAACCGCGCCGCGGGTGTGTCCCACATGGATCGGTCCGGTGGGGTTGGTGCTGACAAACTCGACATTCACCCGCTTGCCCTGCCCGATCACCGAGCGGCCGTAATCGGCACCGCTGGACAGGATCGTTGCGGGCAGACCCTGCCAGACGACATTTTCCAACCGCAGGTTCAGGAACCCTGGCCCGGCAACCTCGGCGCTTGCGACGCGCGGATCAGCGGTCAGACGGTCGGCCAGAGCCTCGGCGATGTCGCGCGGCTTTTGGCCCGCAGGCTTGGCCAGCACCATTGCGGCGTTGGTTGCCATGTCGCCATGCAGCGGATCGCGCGGCGGCTCGACCGTGACGTTCTCAAAGCCAAGCCCGTCCGGCAGCGCGCCATCCGCGACCATTGCGTTCAAACTGTCGATCACCAGCGCCCGAATGTCGGAAAAGAGGTTCATGTCATGCGTCCTTTATCTCGCATGTCCTCTACCACTCTGGCGCGTGGCGTCAAATGGCGCTTAGGCCTGTCCCTCGGCCTTTGCCCGGTGCTCTTTCATCGGCACCATCGCGACCAGCCGCGTGTCGCTCGCTTCCTTGGGTTCGGAGTCCGGGCCCAGAATACGCAACGTGCCCTTGGGTCCGATATCGGCCAGCAAAATGCCCTCGGGATTCTTCTCGCGCCAGTCCTCGAGGGTGAACTCGTCCGACAAGGTGGTCGAGCGGATTTCCCAGCCGTCCCACATGCGATTTTGCACCTCAAGGAACGTTTCGCCCGCGCCAATGGCACGCCCGCCGAGTTTCGGCGGCAGCGCATAACGCTCGCTGTCGGACGTTTCGCGGGCTAGTTGGAACACGTTTTCGCGGCCGAATTCCGGGGCGAGATCGGTGGCGACAAGCGTGTTGTAGGCATCGTTGTCCGTCGCTGCGATCACCGTCTGGTAGGGCATCAGATCAAGCCGATGCTCGGCACCCTCCGACAGGATGTCCCCGGTATATACCCGCAACCCCGCACCACGCGCGTCGCGCAGATGGCTTCGGTTGGGATCAGAGATCATCACCGGAAGATCAAGCTTGGTGAGCGCCTTGCCCAACTCGACCGTCCAGCGGTTGCCCCCGACGATCAACACACCGGGCGACGACGAGGCCGTCAGTCCGAGCAGCCGTGCGAGCGGTTTCAACGTGAAACCGTGCAGGACAACCGTTCCGGCCACGAGCGCAAAGGCAAGCGGCGAAACCTGCGCGGCATCCGAAATCCCCGCTTGTACCAGCCGGTCGCCGAACAACCCCGCGACCGCCACCAGCACCACCCCGCGCGGGCCGGTAAAGGCCACCAGAAGCCGTTCGGCCCAGGGCACATTCGAAAACGCCAGTGAGGCAAGCACCGTCACGGGGCGCGCAATCAGGATGACGGCCAACACCGTGGCGAGAGTTTGCCAGTTCAAACTCGTCAATGTCTCGCGCGTCATGTTCGACGCAAGCAGGATGAACACGCCCGACACCAGCAGGATCGTCGCGTGTTCCTTGAACCGGTGCATCTCGGCATGGCTGGGCAATTTGGAGTTGGCGATCCAGACGCCCATGATGGTGACGGTCAGCAATCCGCTTTCGTGCAGCACCGCGTCGGTGGACGCGAACGCGCCAAGCACTGTTACGAACAGAACCGGCACCTTCATGTATTCGGGCACCCAGCCTTGCTTGAACGACTGCACGATGCCCCAGCCCGCGACAACGCCCGCGATCACCGCCAGGGCGATGCCCACCGCGAGTTCCACGATAGCCTCTTGCGCTGACGCCGAAGCCTGCCAGACCAGAACCACCTCCAGCGCCAGAACCGCCGCCAAAGCGCCCGTCGGGTCGTTGACGATAGCTTCCCACTGCAA
Source organism: Marivita sp. S2033 (assembly GCF_046592965.1). Lineage (NCBI taxonomy): Bacteria > Pseudomonadati > Pseudomonadota > Alphaproteobacteria > Rhodobacterales > Roseobacteraceae > Marivita > Marivita sp. S2033. The sequence goes on along the minus strand of NZ_JBISBV010000003.1, from coordinate 24,432 downwards.
AAGCGCTGCCGGACGGCGCTTGAGCCGCGCCTGACGCAGGAGCGGCGAGATCACTGTCGGGCCGGTGACGATCATGATGCCGCCGAAGACCGCGGATGTCGCCCAGCTCAGCCCGCCGACGTAATGCAGCACCGACGCAGACGCGAGCCAGCCAATCGGTGCCCCGACCAACACCAGCCGTTTCACACCGACCGCGGCATCGGTCAGAGATTTGAAATTCAGCGTCAATCCGCCTTCAAACAGGATGATCGCCACCGCAATCGCCACCATCGGCTGCAACAGATCACCAAGCGCGGCCGCCGGGTTGAGAATACCCAGCATCGGGCCGACCACCAAACCCGCAGCGAGCATCAGCACGATTGCCGGCAGGTTCAGCCGCCACGCCAGCCATTGCGCACCCACCCCGAGAACGCCGACAAGCGCAAAGGTGGTCACCGGGTTCAGCCCGACATCTGTAGGTGTTGCCATACGTATTATCCTTCAGGATCGGTCCATTATCACGTCCGACCCGGTCAGGCGCGCATGTTCTTGGAGGGCGAACCGGTCGGTCATCCCGGCTATGTAATCCGCAACGATCCGTGCAAGTTCCGTGTCGGATCGAATTTCGTCAACATCCTTGCGCCACTGCTTTGGCAGAAGCGACGTATCGGACATGTAGAGCGGGAAAAGCGTGTTGATCACATCGCTAACTTGTGCCCGCATTTCAACGACATCCGGCGCGCGGTACATGCGATGGAAGAGGAACTCGCGGATCACCTTGAGTTTGGACCAGAGGTCTGGCGAGAACTGCACCATCATGCGCCCCGCGCCGCGAATGTCGGCTGGCGTCTGCGGAACGAGCGCGGCAAGATTGGCTTGCGTGACATGAATCACATCCGCCACCAGCCGGCCGAAGAACCGGCGCAGAGCCTCATGCCGGCGGCGGTAGTAATTCAGGCCCGGATAGACCCGATCCACCTCGGAAAAACAATCGCTTACGATGGGAAGCTCAGCCAGTTCATCGGTCGAGAACAACCCTGCGCGCAGCCCGTCATGCAGATCGTGGTGATTATAGGCGATATCATCGGACAAGGCCGCGACCTGCGCCTCTGCGCTGGCGTGGGTGTCGAGTTCAAGATCGTGAATGGCATTGTAATCTGCCAGCGCATATGGCACCGGCTCCCCGACCGGGCCATTGTGTTTCGCAATGCCTTCAAGGGTTTCCCAAGTGAGGTTCAACCCGTCAAACTCGGCGTAATGGCGCTCTAGCGAGGTCACGATGCGGATCGCCTGCGCGTTGTGGTCAAACCCGCCATAGGGTCGCATCAACCCGTTCAACGCATCCTCGCCTGTGTGCCCGAACGGGGTGTGCCCCAGATCATGCGCCAGCGCGACCGCTTCGGTCAGTTCGAGATCAAGACCCAGCGTCTTGGCGATTGTGCGTGCCACCTGCCCGACTTCGATCGAATGGGTCAGCCGGGTACGGAAATAATCACCCTCATGCTCGATGAACACCTGGGTCTTGTGTTTGAGCCGCCGAAACGCCGACGCATGGATGATGCGGTCGCGGTCGCGCTGGAAGCACGAGCGGAATTCGCTTTCCTCCTCCGGATAAAGCCTGCCGCGCGATCCCGAAGGCTCGCATGCAAATCGCGCCGTCATTCCAGCACCGCCTGTTCTTGTCGCCTGTCCCGTTCGACCTTATATTCGCTAACAGACGTGAATTAAAGCAAACCCGAGGTTTCCATGCAGTTGCCCCCCAAAGTCACCGACCGCGCCTTTGAACGCCTGTCCGAAATCGGCGCCAAAGCCGACGGCAAGGCGCTGCGCGTCGCCGTCGAGGGCGGCGGGTGTTCGGGGTTTCAATACGAGATCAAGCTTGACGCGCCGGCCGAGGATGATCTCGTGCTCGAGGGATGCGGTGAACAGGTGGTTGTGGACGCGGTGTCGCTGCCGTTTCTGGCAAATGCCGTCATCGACTTTTCCGAGGAATTGATCGGCGCGCGTTTCGTGATCGAGAACCCGAACGCGTCGTCCTCCTGCGGCTGCGGCACCAGCTTCTCGATGTGAGGAATGGGGGCTCTGCCCCCGGCGCCTTGCGCCTCCCCCGAGGTATTTTCGGCCCAAAGAAGCCTGAGGCTCAGGTGCTTCTGGCGAATCCGTGGAAGAAATCTTCGAAATGGGTCGATGAGATCTCGGCTTGCGACAGCACGTCCATTGCGCGCGGTGACAGCGCGTCTTCCATGTGCAGGCGCATCGACAGCCAGTCGCCGCTGCGCGCCTCGTCGAGATTGAACATCGCTTCCGACATCTCGCGCATCGGGGTGGCGCGATCCGCGCTGCGGTCAAAGCGCATCCGCTCATCGGTGAACGCTTTGACAAAGGCGGCGTCGCCGGTGGCGGCCTGGTGCCAGTTGCACACCAGAAATTCGTGGTAGTCGTCCTGAACACTGACCTCGGGGCCGTCGGTGACGGTAAACAACGCCGTTTCGCGCTTGAGCCAGTCGGTCCACATCGGCGGCGGTGTTTCGTGAGCGTAGGTCATCGCGATGCAAATTTCCGAGAGCAGATCGGCGTTTTGCTCGATAAAGGCGAGCAATCCGGCAAAGTGCAGGCTGCGCTTGCCGGCGTCGTCTAGCTGCGGGTCACGGCGGCCGTATTCGCTGAGGTAGAACACGATATGAGTGAGTTCGTAGGCGGCCTTCTTGTTGGGCAGCGCGAACGTGTCCGAGCGCGCCATGAAGTTGCGAGCGCGTTGCTCCAGTGCGGGAACGTCTCCGGCCGGGGTCACACCACGCCGCGCCATCAGGCGGACCGCCTCGAGTCGTTGCAGATCGGAGAGTTCGGCCTGAGCCAGACTTTGCGCATCTGCCCAGCGGACGAGCTTTTCGGCTTGCGTGCCCGCCATCCCCAAGTCTTCGAGATCAAGCGAGATGGAGAGGAAAAAGCGATAATACTGTGGAAAGAAGCGCATGCGCTTTTCCACGCTTTGATAAAAGCCAACGTAGGGTTCCAGCGCCGCGCGGCCCGGTTCGGTGCCGGTGCATTCCAGAATATTCAGGACTTCGGCGTTTTCCTTCAGCCAGAACACATCGTCGCCAAAGCGGCGATGTTGGGCAAAGCAGTCCAGAAGCGCGCCGAGACGCGCCTCTTGCGTATCGATCCGGGACGGGGGGGTGAGTTGGATGACGTTTGTCATGGTCATGCCTCCTGATGGGGTCAAAAGGACGGCCACCCCGTCCCGGGTCATTGTCGCTCGTTATGCCGTGGTCGGGCGCGACGCGGACATGATCGCCTCGACGGCGTCGCCTGTGCTCGCGTCGGACGTGGTCGGCGTGGAGGCGGACATGATCATCTCGACAGCATCGCCTGTGCGGGCATCGGACGTGGTCGGCGTGGAGGCCGACATGATCATTTCGACAGCATCGCCGGTGCGCGCGTCGGAGGTGGTCGGCGTGGAGGCGGACATGATCATTTCGACCGCGTCGCCGGTGCTCGCGTCGGAGGTGGTCGGCGTTGAGGCCGACATGATCATCTCGACAGCATCGCCGGTGCGGGCGTCGGACGTGGTCGGCGTGGAGGCGGACATGATCATCTCGACCGCATCGCCGCTGCGGGCATCGGATGTGGTCGGCGTGGAGGCCGACATGATCATCTCGACAGCGTCGCCGGTGCGGGCATCGGAGGTGGTCGGCGTGGAGGCGGACATGATCATTTCGACAGCATCGCCGCTGCGCATGTCGGACAGGGTTGGTGTGGAGGCCGACATGATCATCTCGACGGCATCGCCGGAATGGATGTCGTTGAGATCCGCGATATTGCGCTGATCTTTAACGAGGAATTCAGTATTCAGTGTTTTACGAAGTGCAGTCATTGGAGCCTCCTGTGGCGTAGTTGATGGCATCAGGCTGGCACGCAAAAATTGCATTTGAGAAGATTAATTCTTGTTAAGGATGTGCTCTGGAATGTTATCCACATGAAGACTCTCGCATAGGTTGTTCTTCATGCGCGGGACTCTGGGTTATCCACAAACACAAGAAAATTGTGGATAAATTTGCGATCGCGCCCTCGGAGTGGCCAAGAGCTATCCTGCCGGCCCCGACATGCGCGACTCACCCGACAAGACCGGCCATCAGAGCGTCTCGATTCGGGGCAATCGCGGCTTGTGTGCGCCGCCGCAACTTGGGATAGAGACGACAGTTCGGGAGGTTCACGATGAAAATTGCCACGTTCAACATCAACGGGATCAAGGCCCGCCTGCCCGCCCTGACGGATTGGCTGAGAGACAGCGCGCCGGATGTGGCGCTGCTGCAAGAGATCAAATCGGTGGATGACGCGTTTCCGCGCGAGGCGATCGAGGATCTGGGCTACACGGTAGAGACACACGGGCAAAAGGGATTCAACGGCGTCGCGATCCTGTCAAAGCTGCCGCTTGAGGATGTCACGCATGGCCTGCCCGGCGACGAAGATGACGAACAGGCCCGCTGGATCGAAGCGACGGTGATCGGTGAAAGCGACGCGGTGCGGCTGTGCGGGCTATACCTGCCCAATGGCAACCCGGCACCGGGCCCGAAATACGACTATAAACTGGCCTGGATGAAGCGGCTCAAGGCGCGCGCGCAGGAATTGCTGGCAGACGAAATGCCCGCGCTGATGGCAGGAGACTATAACGTCATCCCGCAACCCGAGGACGCCGCGAGGCCGGAGAAATGGGTCGATGATGCCCTGTTCCTGCCGCAAACCCGCGCCGCGTTCCGCGAGATCGTCAACCTTGGTTTCACCGAAGCGTTCCGCGCCCGCACCCAAGGTCCTGGGCATTATACGTTCTGGGATTACCAGGCCGGCGCATGGGAACGGAACAACGGCATCCGCATCGACCATTTCCTGCTGACACCCTCATGTGCAGACATGTTGACCGATTGCTGGATCGAAAGCGCGGTGCGCGGGCGCGAAAAGCCGTCCGATCACGTGCCGGTCTGGGTGTCTCTGACAGCCTGACACTGCGTCGCCTTGCGCTATATGTCGAGGCGGCATACATGCATTTTGAATACCAATAACGGAGGGTCGCCCAATGGCCATACAAGCGCAGGAAATCGAAGATCTGATCCGCGCAGAGTTTCCCAACGCCCAGATCACGATCACCGATCTAGCTGGCGACGGAAACCATTATGCGGCGGAAGTTGTCGATGAGAGCTTCAAGGGCAAGAACCGGGTGCAACAGCAGCGCGCGGTCTATGCGGCGCTCAAGGGCAAGATGGACGGCGCGCAGGGCGAGCTGCACGCGCTGGCATTGACCACCAAGGCGCCGGAGTGATCCTTTGGGCGACGTTCTGACACTCCTGAACAACAGCTGGCCGGTTCTGGCCGCGCTGGCACTGGTCGGGGTGATCACCTTTGGGGCGACAATGCCCTATATTCGGCGGGATAAGGCCCGCCGCGAAGAGATGGAGAAAGACAATGACTGACGCGAAACAGCAGATCAAGGACACCGTCACATCCAACGATGTCGTGCTGTTCATGAAGGGCACCAAGGCGATGCCACAATGCGGATTCTCCAGCCGGGTGGCTGGAGTTCTGAATTACATGGCGATCGACTACGCGGATGTGAACGTTCTGGAAGACGAGAACATCCGTCAGGCGATCAAGGACTATTCCGACTGGCCGACCATTCCGCAGCTTTATGTCAAAGGCGAATTTGTCGGCGGGTGCGACATCATCACCGAGATGACCCTGTCTGGCGAATTGGACAAACTGTTTGCCGACAACGGCGTCAGCTATGACAAGGATGCCGCCGAAAAGATCCGCGAAGCGAACGCCTGAGCCGTCCCGCGATCATTACGAAAAACGGCGCCTCAGCGGGCGCCGTTTTCTGTTTCAGTCGGTCGATCACCCTAGCCTGCCTTCTCCTCGACATCTCGCGCCAAGGCTTCGGCCCGCGCCGCGATTTCCTGCAAGGTCTCGGTCACTTCGGTGGGCACGACCGGCACCTCGACCCGTTCGGGTTCGGGGGGCGGCGCTTCCTTGAGGCTGCGCAGTTCCGAGAGATATCCCGATGCGCGATCCTCGGTCTCGCGCAGCTTGTCTTCGAGACCGGCCGTCTTGTCGGCCAGCATCAGCCCCGCCATCAGCAGCATGCGCGCCTCGGGGATGCGGCCGACCTGTTGCGCGAGAACCTGGGCTTCCGTGTCTAGCATCCGGGCGGCTGACAGCAGGTACTTTTCTTCGCCGTCCTGACAGGCGACGTCAAAGCTGCGACCGCCGATGTTGATTTCGATCTCGGGCATCAGTTGGCCTCCTGTTCAAGTGCAGCCGTTTCCAACAGCGGCGTGAGCGCTGCCCAGACCGCCTGCGTCTCGGCGATCTCGACCGCGCGGGCGGCGCGCAGCCCTTCCAGTTCGGCCAGCATCGCCTTGTTGATCAGGTGCGGCTCGCCGACATTTTCGGCCAGCGCTTCGCGCAGTTCCTCATTGGTGGTGCGCAGCATCTCGTTGGCCTTGCGCAAGCGCTGCAAATCCTGATCGAGCGCGGCCACATCGACCAGAGGTCCGGCCGGTTCAGGCGTCGCGGCCTGCCGCGCGGCCTCGAGTTCGTGTTTGTGCGTCTCGTGCAGGCGACGCACACGCTCTTCAAGCTGCGCGTTGGCCAGCTTCTCTTCCTCCAGCGCCTCTTTGAGACGGGTCACCTCGTCGAGACGGGTCACCTCGTCCGGGCCCCCCTCCGGCGCGGGTGGTGCAACCGCAGCGGCGGCGGCACGTGCTTCGATCTGGGCCACGCCCTGTGTCACCCTGTCCAGCGCCGCTGTGATGCGGTGTTGCAAGTCGTCGATCTGGGTCATTTTCCTGATCCCCGTTTGTTGGCGGTCTGGCCCTCAAGGCGTGTAGCCAGACACATTTTTCCGTGCGCTCGAAACGAATCGCTCCGTCCTCTTAACGTGAAAGTTTAACAATCTGCTGGCGAAAATGCGCCCCCCTATGCGCATCATGCCACGGCCCGCGCCTTGAACTCTGACGCAACACTGGTATGGAACGGCCTGAATGACCTCTGCACCCTTATGACAAGGACGACATGGCCCGTGGATATCGACACTCTCAAAGCGCAAAACCCTGACCACTGGTCCAAAGCCGCCGCCATTCGCGCGCTGACGCTGGATGCCGTGGCCGAAGCCAATTCCGGCCATTCCGGCATGCCCATCGGCATGGCGGATGTGGCGACCGTGCTCTATCAGAAGCATCTGAAATTCGACGCCGCGCACCCGGATTGGCATGATCGCGACCGCTTCATCCTGTCGGCGGGCCACGGCTCGATGCTTCTTTACTCGCTGCTTTACCTTGTCGGCGATCCCGAGATCACGCTCGAAGAGATCAAGAATTTCCGCCAGTGGGGCGCGAAAACTGCCGGGCATCCCGAGAACTTTCTGGCGCAAGCCATCGAGACGACAACCGGCCCGCTGGGTCAGGGCGTCGCGAACTCGGTCGGCTTTGCGATGGCCGAAGAAGCCCTGCGCGCACGGTTCGGCGCCAAGCTGGTCGATCATCACACCTATGTCATGGCCGGCGACGGCTGTCTGATGGAGGGCATCAGCCATGAGGCCATCGGCATCGCCGGTCGCCAGAAACTGTCGAAACTGATACTGTTCTGGGACAACAACGACATCACGATCGACGGCACTGTCGAGCTGTCGGACCGCACCGATCAGGTTGCGCGGTTCGAAGCCGCAGGCTGGCATGTGCAGGACATTGACGGTCACGACCCCGACGCGATTGACGCCGCGATCACAGCGGCCAAGAAAGACGACCGCCCGTCGATGATCGCCTGCAAGACGCATATCGCGCTCGGCCACGCGGCGCAGGACACGTCCAAGGGCCACGGCGCGCTGACCGATCCCGAGCAGAACGCCGCCGCCAAGGCCGAATGGGGCTGGACCACCGGCCCGTTCGAAGTCCCTGCCGACACCAAAGCCGAGTGGGAAGAGATTGGCCGGCGCGGCGCGTCCGAGCGGCAATCGTGGGAAGAGCGGCTGAACAACGTTTCTGAGTCCAAACAGGCCGAGTTCGCCCGCACGATGGCAGGCGATGCGCCGAAAAAGCTGTCCTCGACCATCAAGGCGCTGAAAAAGCAGATCACCGAAACCAAACCCAAGGTGGCGACGCGCAAAAGCTCGGAAATGGTGCTGGAAGTCGTGAACCCAATCCTGCCGGAAACTTTCGGCGGCTCGGCTGACCTGACGGGGTCGAACAACACCAAGACCGGCGATCTGGATGTCTTTGACATCGACAATCGCGCGGGCCGCTACATGTACTGGGGCATCCGTGAACACGGCATGGCCTCGGCGATGAACGGCATGGCGCTGCATGGCGGCATCCGCCCCTATGGCGGCACGTTCATGTGCTTCACCGACTATGCGCGCCCCGCGATGCGTCTGGCCGCGCTGATGAAAGTGCCGACGGTCTTTGTAATGACCCATGACAGCATCGGCCTTGGCGAAGATGGCCCGACGCACCAGCCGGTCGAGCATCTGGCGATCAGCCGCGCGACGCCGAACACGCTGGTGTTCCGCCCCGCCGATACTGTCGAGACAGCCGAGGCCTGGGAACTCGCACTGACGCAGAAGTCCACACCGTCCGTGCTGTCGCTCACCCGTCAGGGACTTTCGACCGTGCGCACCGAGCACAAGACCAAGAACATAGTCGCGCAAGGTGCCTATGTTCTGGCCGATGCCGAAGGAAAGCGTCAGGCGATCCTGATGGCGACCGGATCCGAGGTCGAGATTGCGATGGCCGCGCGTGACATCCTGCAAGCCGAGGGCATCGGCACGCGTGTCGTGTCCATGCCGTGCTGGGAATTGTTCGAAGCGCAGGAAGAGCGGTATCGCAAGCGCGTATTGCCCGGTGGCCCCGTCCGCGTCGCGATCGAGGCCGGTGTGCGCTTTGGCTGGGATCGCTGGCTCTTTGGCGAGCGCGGCAAGCGCGAGAAATCAGGCTTTGTCGGGATGCACGGGTTTGGCGCGTCCGCACCTGCCGAAACGCTTTACGAAAAGTTCGGCATCACCGCCGAGGCGACAGCGCAAAAGGTGCGCGACCTGATCGAAGGCCGTTGGCAGGCCGACACCACCGCCTGAACCTCGGTACAGGTGAATGGCATAAGGGGGGCACCGCGCCCCCCTTTTTTATGATCTGTCACGACCATGGCCCAGATAACAGGCGTGTGACGGAACAGGCGTTTAAATGCGGAGTTGAACCTCTACACCGTTCCATCACAGGAGATTTACATCATGATCCGCTCAGTTCTCGTCATCACCACCGCTCTTGCCGCAGCGCCCCTCGCCGCGCAGACATTTGAGTGGGGCGAACGCAACACCGATTTCGAACCCGCAAGCGACAGCCAGTTCCGCGCCCCGCTGACCGACAGCGGCATCGCCTTGAAACACGAAGTCGTCGCTGACGGGCTTGTCCATCCCTGGGGTATCGCTGTCCTTGGCAACAACGAAGGATACCTCGTCACCGAACGCCCCGGACGGCTGCGCCATATCGCGTTTGACGGTACGGTCTCCGAGCCGATCAGCGGCACGCCGGACGTACTGGCTGAAGAACAGGGCGGCTTGCTTGACGTAAAGCTCGGGCCGAATTTCGCACAGGACCGACGCGTTTACCTGACCTATGCCAAACCGCTCGAAGACGGCACGTCGGCAACTGCTGCGGCGTATGGTACATTGTCCGAGGATCTTACCTCACTGTCCGACGTGACCGAGATCTTCGTACAGACACCGGGATCGACCGCGCCGATGCATTATGGCTCGCGCATCGTGTTCAATGACGGCTATGCCTACATCACGACCGGCGAGCATTTCACGCAAGAGTACCGTGAATACGCGCAGGATCTCGACAAGACCTATGGCAAGATCGTTCGCCTGACACTGGATGGCGAGGTGCCTGAAGACAATCCCTTCGTCGGCCAGGACGGCGCACTGGACGAGATCTGGAGCACCGGCCACCGCAATATCCAGGGCGCAATGTTCCGGGGCGATGAGCTTTGGGCCATCGAACACGGGCCCAAAGGCGGTGACGAGTTGAACCTCATAAAACCCGGCCTGAACTATGGCTGGCCCGTCATTTCCTACGGCAAGCAGTATAGCGGCGATCCGATCGGAACGGGCAAAGCGCAACAGGACGGCATGGAACAGCCGGTCTATTTCTGGGATCCGGTAATCGCCCCCGGTGACATGACGACCTATGACGGCTTTCTGTTCAACGATTGGGAAGATGACGTGTTCATCGGCTCGCTGGTTCCGGGCGGCATCGTTCGACTGGCGATGAGCGACGGCACCGTCGAGGCCGAGGAACGCCTGCTGATGGAGTTGGGCCGGGTGCGCGATGTCGATGCCCAGGAAGATGGCGCCCTGGTCGCGATCACCGACAAGGAGAACGGCGCTCTCGTGCGGATCACGCGCGACATGGACTGAGCCGCTCCGGATTCCGGCCCGGAGCGCTCGCGCTTTAGGCTTTGGAAAACAACCCTGTCGCGCCGTTCCAGAGCGGCGCGACAATCTTGACGCCAATGGGGATCAGGATCAGCCCCCACGCCAGACCGAGGACAAAATCGGCACTCGCCGTGACGATCCATTGCAGCGCAGGCTCCCCTGCCCCAAAGGCAACGGCCCAATGATGGATGGTCTCTTCGGGGTAATGCCAGCCCATCTGCGCCAGCGAGTGAACGATGATCGAGCCGCCGACCCAAAGCATCGCCGCCGTTCCGATGATGGTCAGCGCCTTGAGCAGCCACGGCATGAACTTGACCACGCCCCGGCCAAACGCGCGCGTGGCGTTCCAGGTGCCCACCTGGCTGAGCCAGAGGCCGACATCATCCATCTTGACGATCACCGCAACCGCTCCGTAAACGGCGGCCGTCACCATGACGCCGACCAGCGCGAGCGTTGCGCCCTGCATCCAGACGCTGCCGGGTTCGATCACCGACAAGGCGATTGTCATGATCTCGGCTGACAGGATGAAGTCGGTCTTGATTGCGCCCTTGATCTTCCGCTCCTCCAGATGCAGCGGGTCTTCGACGGCGTGGCTGCCATCGGGCCCGGCACCATGACCGTGCCGCGACATCACCACATGCGCAATCTTCTCCGCGCCCTCGAAACACAGGTAACTGCCGCCAAGGATCAACAAGGGTGGAATCATCCACGGTGCAAAGCTTGCCATGAGAAGCGCCGCCGGCAACAGGAACACCAGCTTGTTGATCAGTGATCCCCGCGCGATGCGCCAGATGATTGGCAATTCGCGCGCCGGGGCAAAGCCTTGCAGGTATTTCGGCGTCACCGCCGCATCGTCGATCAGAACGCCCGCTGTCTTTGACCCCGCTTTCGCCGCTGCCGCGCCGATATCATCGACCGAGGCTGCGGCCACTTTGGCAATTCCCGCCACATCGTCCAGCAAAGCCAGCAATCCGCTCATTCCGTTCCTCCAGTTTCCGCTTTGGTCCAGACATAGCGACTTGCAGCGACCGCCACCAGTTTCAACCCGACATCCCAAGCAAACGCGCCGTTACCGCAAACTGTTTCAAAAGCCGACGGATTTGTTAGCGCAAGCACGGGACAGCACGTCACATTTAACGCTAACATGTTGTCAGAAAAAGACTTTTGGCTTTCCCCAAAAGGTTTGGCTGGCTATACGCCGAGACAAGCAAGTTGCAGGAGACACGGGTCATGACAGTCACTCTGGGAATCAACGGGTTCGGTCGCATCGGCCGCTCCACGCTGGCACATATCGCCGAAAGCTCTCGCAACGATGTGCAGGTGGTCAAGATCAACGCCACCGGCCCGATTGAAACCAACGCCCATCTGCTGCGCTATGATAGCGTGCATGGCCGTTTTGGCGGCGACGTCAAGGTCAGCGGCTCCACGATGGATCTGGGCCGTGGTCCGATGCAGGTGTTCTCGACATACGATCCGTCCGAGCTTGACTGGTCGGGCTGCGATGTGGTGCTCGAATGTACCGGCAAATTCAACGACGGTCATAAAGCCGGCGTTCACATGGAGCGTGGCGCGCGGTCAGTGCTGATCTCTGCCCCGGCGAAGAACGTGCAGAAAACCGTGGTCTACGGCGTCAACCATCGCGATCTAGCGGCGGGTGACCTGATGGTCTCCAACGGCTCCTGCACCACCAATTGCCTGGCTCCGCTCGCCAAGGTGCTGGATGAGGCCATCGGCATCGAATCCGGCATCATGACGACGATCCATTCCTATACCGGCGACCAGCCGACGCTTGATCGCCGTCACGACGATCTCTACCGCGCCCGCGCCGCCGCAATGGCGATGATACCCACATCCACCGGCGCCGCCAAGGCGCTTGGAGAGGTGTTGCCCAACCTCAAGGGCAAGCTTGATGGTTCCGCCGTGCGCGTCCCGACGCCGAACGTCTCGGCAGTCGATCTGACGTTCTACGCCAAGAAGGACGTGACGGTCGCCGATGTGAACGAGGTTGTCCGCGAGGCGGCCGCGACACACATGGGAACGGTCCTGTCCTACGACCCCGAACCCAAGGTCTCCATCGACTTCAACCACACCACCTACAGCTCGATCTTCGCGCCCGACCAGACCAAGGTCGTGGGCGGGCGCATGGTGCGGGTGCTGGCGTGGTACGACAACGAATGGGGCTTTTCCGCCCGCATGGCCGACGTCGCAGGCGCGATGGGACGTTTGCTGCACTGAGACCGGTGTTGCCGCGTGACACTCGGTTTCCGCTCTGGCATCACCGGTGCCAGGGCAATGGGACGTACACGCGATGACCAATTCAATCGCCATCGGTCTGGGTATTCTGATCCTCGCAGGGATCGGGGCCGATCTTGTTTTGACGGGTGGCGAGGGGCTGCTTTTTCTGGCGCGCAAGGGTCTTGATTTACTGGAATGGATTGCCTTTTGGCGATAGACTGGCGAACCGGCTGGCTTGACAGGTGACCTGCCTTCTGATTGTTAGCGGTAACATGTCTGCAATCCAGCGACAGGGCGATCTGTCGAAACGAGCGAGGAGCCTTCTATGACCACCAAAGTTGCGATCAATGGTTTTGGCCGCATTGGCCGGAACATCCTGCGTGCCATCATCGAATCCAATCGCACCGACATCGAAGTGGTTGCGATCAACGATCTCGGCCCGGTCGAGACCAACGCGCACCTGTTGCAATATGACAGCGTTCACGGGCGCTTCCCGGTCGAGGTCAAAACCTCGGACGACAGCATCGACGTGGGCCGCGGCCCGATCAAGGTGACGGCCATCCGCAACCCCGCCGACCTGCCGTGGTCGGATGTCGATGTGGTTCTGGAATGCACCGGCATCTTCACCTCCAAAGAGGCGTGTCAGGCGCATCTCGACAACGGGTCGAGCCGCGTTCTGATCTCTGCCCCCGGCAAGGACGCAGATGCCACCATCGTCTATGGTGTGAACCACGACACGCTGACCAAGGACGACCTCATCGTCTCGAACGCGTCCTGCACCACCAACTGCCTGTCTCCTGTCGCCTATGTGCTGAACGAAGCGATTGGCATCGAGCGCGGCTTCATGACCACGATCCACAGCTACACCGGCGACCAGCCGACGCTGGATACGATGCACAAGGATCTCTACCGCGCACGCGCCGCGGCACTCAGCATGATCCCCACCTCGACCGGCGCCGCAAAGGCTGTCGGACTGGTGCTCCCCGAACTCAACGGCAAACTCGACGGCGTGGCGATCCGTGTGCCCACGCCCAACGTCTCCGCCGTCGATCTGACCTTCACCGCCTCGCGCGACACCAGCGTGGAAGAGATCAACGACGCGATCCGCAAGGCGGCTGATGGCAAGCTGAAGGGCATTCTGGGCTACACCGACAAGAAACTGGTGTCGTCCGATTTCAACCACGACCCGCATTCCTCGATCTTCCACACCGACCAGACCAAGGTCATGGACGGCACCATGGTGCGTATCCTGACGTGGTATGACAATGAATGGGGCTTCTCCAATCGCATGGCCGACACGGCCGTGGCGATGGGCAAACTCATCTGATCTTTCTCGACGCGGCAGGCCTCCGGGCCGCCGCGTCAGCCTTGCAGCCGATGCAAGGCGGCTTCTCGGTCCTGACGGTTGTGCTGCATTGCAGCATGACTATCTATTCTCTTGGAACGTTAGCGCAAACAAGCTGACGGAACAGGACCATAGACCAAGGAAAGGACTGACACATGGCTCAATTCATGTCTTCCATGCGGGACCGTCTTAGCAAACGGGCCGCGTATAACCGGACTGTTCGGGAAATTCGCGAAATGCCGATGGATATCGCGCTCGATCTAAACATCTATCCCGGTGACGCCAGAAAGATCGCCCACAAGGCGGTATACGGCAACTAGACCGGAAGGTCTTTCGCCATGACATTCGAGCCGCGCAATCCCGCGCGGCTTTGTCATGTCATGGACTGGAATTTCTCTACAAGCGCCCGGCGCACGGGGGCTGTGACGAACAGGTTCACGTCGCCACCGAGCCGCGCAATCTCCTTGACCAATTTGGATGCAATCGCCTGATGCCGCGCCTCGGCCATCAGGAACACCGTCTCGACCTTGTCATCGAGGGCACGGTTCATGCCAACCATCTGAAATTCATACTCGAAATCCGATACGGCGCGCAGACCGCGAATAATCAGCGTCGCGTTGACGTCATTGGCGCAGTCGATCAGCAGGTTTTCGAACGGGTGTACGACGATCTCGATCCCGGTCTGTTCGGACAGTCCGACACATTCGGCCTCGATCATGGCGACGCGCTCTTCCAGATCGAACAATGGCCCCTTGTCCCGGTTGATCGCAACACCGATGACAAGACGGTCGACCAGTGCGCTCGCCCTTCGGATGATGTCGATATGGCCCAGGGTGATCGGGTCGAATGTTCCGGGATAAAGTCCGATGCGCATGGGCGGTCTCCGAAAAATCTATGCGTTGCGCCTGTCTGGCATCAGAGCGCCCGGACATTCAAGTAAAACTGAGACTTCGGGCTAATGCCCCATGATCATGCCCTCAAGGGCGGTCTTCTCCATCGCAAGCTCGGTCAGGCGCGCCTTGACCACGTCACCGATGGTGATGATCCCGACCATCTTGCCAGCCTCGACCACCGGCATGTGGCGGAACCGGCCTTCGGTCATTTGAGTCAGGATATGCTCGGCATCGTCGCTGCGCACGCAGGTGACAAGCTCGGACGTCATGTAGGTATCGGCCTGGCCGGACAGGCAGCCCGACCCGTGCGCCGCCAGTTCCCGAACGATGTCACGCTCCGACAGGATGCCGAGCGCGGTTTCGCCGTCTTCGGAAATCACAACCGTACCGATACGGCGCTCGGAAAGTATCTGCGCCACGTCGGCGACGGTCGCTGTGGGCTTGACCGTGACGACCTCGTCGGTGGCCTTGCTTCTCAGAATGTGGTGCACTTGCATGATCTGTCCTCCGGTCCGGTGTTTTCTTAGCGTCCTCACCGCGCCGCGATAAGTCAAGTGTTTACAAGCAATCCCTCGAGCCTTGCGACCTCGGCGCGCACCCCCTGCACCAGCGCCTTGGCCACCCGGCTGATCCGGTCAAGGCGGCGGTCTTCGGCGTGGCGGACGAGGTAGAAACTGCGGGTGAACGACACCGCGTCCATCAAGAGCCGTTCGACACCGGGGGCAAAGGGCAACGCGAAATCATGCGCGATGCCGACGCCGCCGTGCTGACGCAGCAACTGGAGCTGCACGGACGCGGCGTTCGACGCCAGCGCCACGCGGTCGAGGTTTAGATCGCTCAGATAATCGAGTTCCTTGTCAAAAATCATGTCAGGAATATACCCGACGATCCGGTGCTGGTTCAGATCACCGACCGACCGGATCGGCGGCCGCGTCGCCAGATAGCTCTTGCTGGCCGCCAGATGCAGCCGGTAATCGGTGATCCGCTGAAACGACAGGCGCGTCGCGGTGGGCGGGCTGACGGTGATCGCCATATCCGCCTCGCGCCGCGACAGGTTGACCACGCGCGGCAGCGCCATGATTTGCAGATCGAGGTCGGGATTGGCCTTGGACAGATCGGCAAAAACCCGCGGCAGCACGAAATTCGCGCACCCGTCCGGCGCGCCGATCCGGATCTGCCCCGACAGGGTTTCCGCATCCCCCGTCAGCACCGAACTTGCGCCCTGCATCGCCTGCTCGGCCCGTTCCGCATGTGCGACAAGTCGGGTTCCGGCTTCTGTCAGCGCATAGCCTTGCGGGCTTTTGACGAACAGCGCCTGACCCACCGCCTCTTCCAGCCGCGCGACCCGGCGGCCCACCGTGGCCGGATCCATGCGCAGGGTCTTGCCCGCGCCCGACAGGGTTTCGCTGCGGGTGACGGACAGGAAAATTCGCAGGTCGTCCCAGCTCTGCACGGCCATCCCTTTGCATTTTTGCAAAACGCTTTTGGCACATTGCCTCTTTGTGGAGCATTTTTGCAAGGCTAGAGTGGTGCCAATCACCCCAAGGAGGATTCCATGCAAGAGTTGACCCACTACATCGGCGGCGAACACGTCAAAGGCACGTCAGGCCGTTTCTCGGATGTCTTCAATCCCGCAACGGGCGAAGTGCAGGCGAAATGCCCACTCGCCTCGAACGACGAGATCGCCAAAGCCGTCGAGATCGCCGCAAAGGCGCAACCGGCATGGGCCGCGACCAACCCGCAGCGCCGCGCGCGGGTGATGATGGCCTTCGTGAACCTGCTGAACCGCGATATGGACAAGCTGGCCGAGGCGCTGAGCCGCGAGCACGGCAAGACGATCCCCGACGCCAAGGGCGACGTGCAGCGTGGCCTTGAAGTGGTCGAATACTGCATCGGCGCACCCGAACTGCTCAAGGGCGATTACACCGACAGCGCCGGCCCCGGCATCGACATGTATTCCATGAAGCAGCCGCTGGGCGTCACCGCCGGTATCACGCCGTTCAACTTCCCCGCCATGATCCCGATGTGGATGTTCGCCCCCGCCGTGGTGTGCGGCAACGCGTTTATCCTCAAACCGTCGGAACGTGACCCCTCGGTGCCGCTGATGCTCGCCGAACTGCTGGAAGAGGCGGGCCTACCCAAGGGCATTCTGCAAGTTGTGAACGGCGACAAGGAAGCGGTCGATGCGCTGCTCGATCACCCGGTGGTGCAGTCGATCGGTTTCGTCGGCTCGACCCCGATCGCCGAGTATATCTATGGCAAGGGCTGTTCCAACGGCAAGCGCGTGCAGTGCTTCGGCGGCGCCAAGAACCACATGATCATCATGCCCGACGCCGACATGGATCAGGCCGCTGACGCGCTGATCGGTGCCGGTTACGGCGCGGCGGGCGAACGCTGCATGGCGATTTCCGTGGCTGTGCCGGTCGGCGACGAAACCGCTGACAAGCTGATCGAAAAGCTGGTGCCGCGGATCGAAAAGCTGAAGGTCGGACCCTACACATCCGGTGATGATGTCGATTACGGGCCTGTCGTCACGGCAGCCGCCAAGAAAAACATCCTTGGCCTGATCCAGTCCGGCGTCGATCAGGGCGCCGAGCTGGTGGTCGACGGGCGCGATTTCAGCCTGCAAGGCTATGAAGACGGCTTCTTCGTCGGCCCCCACCTGTTTGACCGCGTCACACCGGAGATGGACATCTATACCAAGGAAATCTTTGGCCCGGTCCTGTGTACCGTTCGTGCAGGCTCCTACGAGGAAGCGATCAAGCTGGCGATGGATCACGAATACGGCAACGGCACCGCGATCTATACCCGCGACGGCGATGCGGCGCGCGATTTCGCCAATCGGATCAATATCGGAATGGTCGGCATCAACGTGCCAATCCCGGTGCCGCTGGCCTATCACACCTTTGGCGGCTGGAAGAAATCCATGTTCGGCGACCTCAACCAGCACGGACCGGACGCGTTCAAGTTCTATACCCGCACCAAGACCGTGACCTCGCGCTGGCCGTCGGGCATCAAGGAAGGCGGCGAGTTCAACTTCAAAGCGATGGATTGATCCAGCGCAGTGATGAAAAAAGAAGGGCCGCCGCGTGCGGCCCTTTTGCTTTTTGCAACCATCCGCGCAATTGTGTTGAAAACATCATGCGGAGACCGCCATGCAGGAACCGGACTTCACCCTCGGAATCGAAGAAGAATACCTGCTTGTCGATCTCGACAGCTTTGCTCTGGCCGAAGCGCCGTCCCATCTGATGGACGACTGCGCGGCAGAGCTGGAGGATCAGGTCAGCCCGGAATTCCTGCAATGCCAGATCGAAATCGGCACCAAGGTCTGCGCCAATATCAACGAGGCCCGCGACGACCTGAAACGCTTGCGCAGCACCGTTGCGCGGTGCGCCAAGAAGCACAATCTCGCGCCGATTGCCGCCTCATGCCACCCGCTTGCCGACTGGAAAACCCAGACCCATACCGACAAGCAACGCTATAACGATCTGCAAAACGCGCTTGGCGGTGTGGTGCGGCGGATGCTGATCTGCGGGATGCACGTGCATGTGGGCCTCGGCGACGATGCACTTCGCGCCGATTTGATGGGCCAACTCGCCTATTTCCTGCCGCACCTGCTGGCGCTCTCGACCTCCTCACCCTATTGGCAGGGCGAAGACACTGGCCTTGCCTCCTACCGCATCTCGGTATTCGACAATCTGCCCCGCACCGGGCTGCCGCCGACCTTTGACAACTGGTCGGAATACGAACGCTCGGTGACGGCGCTGGTCGATCTGGGGTTGATCGAGGACAGCTCGAAAATCTGGTGGGATCTGCGGCCATCTGCACGTTTTCCGACTCTGGAAACCCGCATTATGGACGTGCAGCCCCGCATCGAGGACACGCTGACGCTGGCCGCGCTGAACCAGTGTTTGCTGCGCATGCTCTGGCGGTTGCGCATCCGCAACCAGCGCTGGCGGCGCTACGACCCGTTCCTGATCGCCGAAAACCGCTGGCGCGCGCAGCGCTATGGCGTGACCGACGGATTGATCGACTTTGGCCGTGGCGCGATTGTTCCGATGGCTGAACTTGTGGATGAAATCATCGAACTGATCGAAGAAGACGCGGGCATTCTGGGGTGCGCGCGCGAAGTGGACCGCGCCCGCGACATCGTTGCGAACGGCAACGCCAGCACCCGGCAACGGGCGGTGCTGACATCGGCCAAAGACGCCGGCGAAGATCAGGAGGGCCAGATGCGCGCGGTTGTCAGCCATCTCGTCGAGGCGTTTCACGACGGGCTCTAGTCGCCCCTTGCGGCGCTGCAAAACTCCTGAAACACTTGGCAATTAAACGCATGTTCAATTCACGACCCGGAAAGAAGGAGCATCGCGATGGATTTTGCCCTGAGCGAAGAGCAAAGCGCGATATTCGACATGGCCCATGCCTTCGGGCAGGAGCACATTGCCCCGCATGCCCGCGCATGGGAAGCCGAGGGCACGATCCCCAAGGATCTCTGGCCAAAAGTCGGCGAACTGGGTCTGGCAGGCATCTACGTTTCAGAGGAGAGCGGCGGCACCGGCCTGACGCGGCTCGACGCGACGCTGGTGTTCGAGGCGCTTTCGATGGCCTGCCCCTCTGTTGCGGCCTTCCTGTCCATCCACAACATGTGCGCCCGGATGATCGACAGCTATGGCAGCGACGAGATGAAAGCCCGCGTCCTGCCAAAGGCGCTGAGCATGGACACCGTGCTGAGTTACTGCCTGACCGAACCCGGTAGCGGCTCCGACGCCGCCGCGCTGAAAACCCGCGCCGAACGCAACAACGAAGGCTACACGCTGAACGGCACCAAGGCGTTCATCTCGGGTGGTGGCTATTCGGATGCCTATATCGCGATGGTGCGCACCGGAGAGGATGGCCCGAAAGGCATCTCGACCGTTCTGGTCGAAGACGGCACGCCGGGTTTGAGCTTTGGCGGGCTCGAAGACAAGATGGGCTGGCGCAGCCAGCCGACACGACAGGTGCAGTTTGACGATTGCAAGATCGGGGCGGAAAACCTGCTGGGCGAGGAAGGCCAGGGCTTTCGCTACGCGATGGCCGGGCTTGACGGCGGACGCCTCAACATCGCCGCCTGTTCACTGGGGGCCGCGCAGGCCGGGCTTGACGCGACCCTCGCCTACATGGCCGAGCGCAAGGCATTCGGCAAATCCATCGATCAGTTCCAGGCGCTGCAATTCCGTCTGGCCGACATGGAGATCGAGCTTCAGGCCGCGCGCGTCTTCCTGCGTCAGGCCGCATGGAAACTCGACACTGGCACGCCGGATGCTCCGAAATTTTGCGCCATGGCCAAGAAATTCGTCACCGAGACAGGCAGCAACGTGGTCGATCAATGCCTGCAACTGCATGGCGGTTATGGCTATCTTGCCGATTACGGCATCGAAAAACTGGTGCGCGATCTGCGCGTGCATCAGATCCTCGAAGGCACGAACGAGATCATGCGCCTGATCGTTGCCCGTCAGATGCTGGCGGCGTAACCGCTTCTTTGGGCTTGAAATACCTCGGGGGAGGCGCAGCCGGGGGCAGCGCCCCCTTTTACGCTTAAGACAGGCACGGACCTTATGACAGATATCCACATCCGCCATGACGGCCACGCCGGCCGTATCACATTGAAGCGCCCCAAAGCGCTCAACGCGCTGACCTATGACATGTGCAGCGCCATAGAATCCGCGCTTTGGGCATGGCGCGCCGATCCCACCGTCAAGCTGATCCTGATCGACGCCGAAGGGGACAAGGCGTTTTGCGCAGGTGGCGATATCGCCGAGATGTACGCCACCGGCATCAAGGGCGATTACGCCTACGGCCAGCGCTTCTGGCGCGACGAGTACCGCATGAACGCGCTGATCGCCGAATATCCCAAACCGGTGGTCAGCTTCATGCAGGGCTTCACGATGGGCGGCGGCGTCGGTGTGGGGTGCCACGGCTCACACCGTGTGGTGGGCGACACCAGCCGCGTCTCGATGCCCGAATGTGGCATCGGCCTGATCCCGGACGTGGGCGGCTCCCATCTCCTGGCGCATGCGCCGGGTCGCTTGGGAGAGTACCTTGCGCTGACAACCGAGCGTATGGGTCCGGGCGATGCGATCCAGGCCGGATTTGCAGATCTCTACCTGCCCGAAGATCGCTGGGACGGTATGAAAGCCACGCTTTGCGCCTCGGGCAATGTCGGCGCGCTGTCCAAGGCGGCCAAGCCCGCCCCGAACGCGCCGCTCGGTGACGCACAGGCGCAGATCGACGCGCATTTCGGTGCTGGATCGCTCTCGAAGATCGCCGCAAGCTTGCGCGACAGCGACACCGACTTCGCGGCGCGCACATATGCAAAACTGTCGCGCAACGCCCCCCTGTCGATGGCGTGCACGCTTGCCATTCTGGACCGGCTGCGGAGCGACAAGCTCGATATTCGCGGCGCGCTCGACCTTGAGTATCGTTTTACCTCACGCGCGATGGAGGCGGGCGATTTCCTCGAAGGCATTCGCGCCGCGATCATCGACAAAGACAAATCCCCCAAATGGCGGCATGATCTGAACACCGTTCCTGCCACCGATATCGAGGCGATGTTGCGCCCGGTGTCGGAGGAGCCGCTGACATTTGAACAACAGGAGTGAGCAATGAAGATCGGATTTATCGGACTGGGAAACATGGGCGCGCCGATGGCGGCCAATCTGGCGCAAGCCGGGCATGACGTATCCGGGTTCGACACGCAAACAGTCACGGTGAACGGCGTCACGACCGCGTCGAGCGCGACCGAGGCCGCCCAGGGTGCCGACGTGGTGATTACCATGCTGCCCAACGGGGACATCCTGCGCGCGGTGGCCGCCCAGATCATCCCCGTGATGAAATCGGGGGCCGTGTTCCTTGATTGCTCGACCGTCGATGTCGACAGCGCCCGCGAGGTCGCCAAAGACGCGGAGGCCGCCGGGCTGTTGCCACTTGATGCGCCGGTATCGGGCGGCATTGGCGGCGCGACTGCCGGCAGTCTGACCTTCATGGTAGGGGGCAGCGACAAGGCTTACCAGACCGCCCTGCCCCTGTTCGAGATCATGGGCCAGAAATCGGTGCATTGTGGCGCGTCCGGAAACGGTCAGGCCGCCAAGATCTGCAACAACATGATCCTTGGCGTCACCATGATCGCCACCTGCGAAGCCTTCGCGCTGGCCGACAAGCTGGGTCTTGACCGGCAGGCGATGTTCGATGTGGTCAGCACGTCCTCGGGCTATAGCTGGTCGATGAACGCCTATTGTCCGGCCCCCGGCATCGGACCCAAAAGCCCGGCGGATAACGATTACACCCCCGGATTCGCCGCTGAATTGATGCTCAAGGATCTCCGCCTCAGCCAGCAGGCCGCCGAGGCATCGGACGCTGATACGCCGATGGGAGAGGCCGCAACCGATCTTTATCGCCGCTTCGTCGAAGAAGAGGGCGGCAAAGGGCGCGATTTTTCGGCGATGCTGCCGCGTTTCGAAAGCCGTGGTAGAAGCTGAGTCTGAAAAGCAGGATTGATCTGTGTCATATTCCGAAAATTGAAGGTATTGTATCCTGAGCGGGAATCGTCATCAGGAGATTGATATGTTCAGCAAAAATATGGGAACCACGGATCGCGTCTTGCGCGTGATTGTCGGTCTCGCCTTGCTCATCGCGTTTTTCATGGGCGTCGGCGGAAACCTGAGCTGGCTGTTCCTCATCGGGATCGTGCCTCTTGTCACGGGCCTGTTGGGGTCCTGCCCGGCCTACACGCTCTTCGGGATCAAGACCTGCTCCAAACCCTGAGGCAATTGTGGCGGCGTTGGAAACAGTGCCGCCGCGGTATCTCAAATTTACCTAAATTCCTACGCAACTATGCCGTCTTACTCCGCGATACCAAGGCAGATTTCTTGGTTAACAGTAAGACGGTATCCCCATGCCCCTCGCGCAAAATCTGCCCATCAACACCTCGGCAACCGCCTTGCAGATGGCGAACAACGTGTTTGGCGCAGGCATCACCGTCAACAGCGCCACCTATAGCGGTGACAACCAATCATCGGGCATTTACACCAACGGCGATGCGGTCTCACCGGTTTTGACCCCCGGCGACACTGGCGTGATCCTGTCAACCGGGCGCGCCACGGATGTCACCAACAGCCCAAGATGGTGGGATCCGAACAACACCAATTTCAGAGGCAACACGTCCACGAACACGTCAGGCGTGGACGGCGATGCCGATTTCAACGCCATCGGCGGCGCCTCGACCTTTGATGCGTCGTTCCTCGAGGTCAATTTCACCCCGGACGGCGATTATCTCACGCTGGATTTCGTCATCAGCTCGGAAGAATACCCCGAATATGTGAACTCGCAATTCCTCGATGTCGTCGGCATCTGGGTGAACGGAACCCAAGCGACCGTCAATGTCGGCTCAGGTCAGGTGTCGGTCGGCAACATCAACGGCAGCACGGCCGCCAACCTCTATAACGACAACACCGGCGACCAGTTCAACACCGAGATGGACGGCTTTACCGTCACCCTCAGCGTCGTAGCGCCGGTCAACGCGGGCGTCGCCAACACGATCAAGATCGGCATCGCCGATGTGTCCGACACCAGCTACGATTCCAACCTGCTGATCGCTGGCGGTTCTGCGCAATCCAACCTTGTTGCCGACGACGACACGCTGAACATCGGTCTGAACTCCACCAAGGTGATCGACGTTCTGGCCAATGACAGCACCACGTCCGGCACGATGACGATCACCAAGATCAATGGCATCTCCGTGGTCGCAGGCGATTCCGTCACGCTGACCTCGGGTCAGACTGTGACACTGAATGCCGACGGCACGTTTACCGTGGTCGCAGACGGCGACACCGAAACCGCCTATTTCAACTATACCGTGGAAAACGGCCTTGGCGGCTCTGACACCGGCATCGTTCAGGTCACCCAGATGCCCTGCTTCGTTGCCGGATCCTTGATAGACACGCCAAACGGCCCCGTTCCGGTCGAGAATTTGCGTGCCGGCGATCTGGTGACGACGCTGGATGATGGCGACATGCCGATCTGCTGGGCCGGATCGCGAACGACGATTGCCGACGGAGACTTCGCGCCTGTGTTGATTTCAGCAGGCAGTTTCGGCGCGCTCGAGGATGTGCTGCTGTCACCGCAGCATCGCGTTTTGGTCCGCGACATCTGGGCCGACCTGCTGTTTGGCGAACCCGAAGTGCTTGTCAAGGCAAAGGATTTGGTCAACGGAACATCCGTGCGGCGCGTGATGAACGGCGCACCGGTCACCTATGTGCATCTGCTGTTCGAGCGCCACCAGATCCTCACGACATCCGGTCTGCCGTCAGAAAGCTATCTGCCCGGCCCGATGATGTCCAAGAGCTTTGACGCCGAGTCGCAGGCTGAAATTTTTGCGCTGTTTCCGGATCTTGAAGACATGTCTTCACGCGGATGGCAGGCCGCGCGACCGATCCTGAGGTCACACGAAGCGCGCGCCCTTCAGGCGC
>NZ_JBISBV010000039.1:0-1855 GCF_046592965.1 Marivita sp. S2033 | reverse complement strand
GCGCTTCGCGCCTCCCCCGAGGTATTTTGAACCGGAGAAGCCTTACTCCGGCCAGACCGGCAGGCGGCGTGCATAGGGCAGGAAGGCCTTGCCGGTCTCATGGGCGACGCGCGCGATCAGCGCGACCTCGTCCTGGAGCGTGTCGGGGTTGGGGCAGGGCCGGCCCGCGACGCGCTCGGGCACCGGGCCAAGATCGAGCCCGCGACCCCCAAGCGCGGCGCGGTCGGGGCCAAAGAGATGGGCCACCAGCGCGGCGGTGTCGGGGCCGGTTTCGAACCTCCCGCGAAAGCTCTCGCGCAGCTCGGCATAGGCGCCGAACTCGTCGGGGATGGGATGGGCATGGGCCTCCTCGTAGCTCATCACGTGGTTGAGCAGGCGCTTGAAGAACAGCAGGTTGCCCGAGATCGACAGGTTGCTGTCGGCACCGGGCATGGCGATCCCGTCCACCCCGCCCATCCGGGCCAGGAAATCGGCCCGGATGTCGCCGCCGGGGAATGCCTCGCGGCGGAACGGGCGCAGGGTGATGGCATCCGCGCCATAGACCTCTTCCCAGCCCTTGAGGAACTGCGTGAAGGGCTGCGGGAACAGCCGGATGTAGTCGTCAAAGCTGGCCGTCAGGTTGCGCTCCTGCACCGCCTGCGCGTACCAGCTGGCCAGATAGGAGAGATGTTCGCGCAGGTAGAGCACGATGCGGGTTTGACCGGGCGGAAACAGCGTCGCGGCGGCCTGTGGCGGGACGTTGCGGAAGAAGAGCTCCGAGGAGATCACCACGCGCTGCGCCGGATCGGCGATGGCTTGGGCGAAACGGCTGCGCCAGCCGGGGGCCAGCCCGCGCGTCGGGTGGCCTGCCAGCGCATAGGCGAGCGGGTGATGGGCGCAATGGTTCAGGTGGAACTCGGGATAGAGCCAGCCTTCGCGCGCCAGCGCCGGGGCGTTCAGCGCCAGCATCCGCTGGATCGAGGAGGTGCCGGTCTTGTTGGCACCGATATGAAGCAGGAAGCGGGGTGTCATGGGCGGCAGGATAGCGGAGCGGAGAGACAGGCGCACTTCGCCGGATCTGGTGAGGATGCCGGAACAGGCGGCGGGGCGCTGCGTTTGTCAGGCAGACCTGCCTTTTCAACCGAAAGCGAGGATGTCATGGCCAAATTCAGCAAGGGCGATCACGTTAGTTGGAATTCCGAAGCCGGGCGCGTCAGCGGCCATATCACCAAGATCCACGAACAGGATTTCGACTACAAGGGCCACACGCGGCGGGCCTCCAGGGAGGAGCCGCAATACGAGATCGAGAGCGACAAGACCGACCATATCGCCGCCCACAAGGAAAGCGCGCTGACCAAGCTGTCTTCGTGAGCGGCGCGGGGGTCTTTACCATCGGCCATTCCAACCGGGCGCCGCAGGTGGTGGTGGACATGCTGCGCGAGGCCGGGGTGCGGCTTCTGGTCGATGTGCGCTCGTTCCCGAAATCGCGCAGCAATCCGGAATTCAACGACGACCGGTTTCCGGGCATGCTGGCTGCGCATCAGATCGGCTATCGGCACATGCTGGCGCTTGGCGGGCGGCGCCCGAAACAGCCCGGCGTGGACCCCGAGGTGAACGCCTTCTGGCGGGTGCGCAGTTTCCAGAACTACGCCGATTACGCGATGGGCGCGGAGTTCCAGGCGGCGTTTCGGGAATTGCTGGATTTGTGCGCGGAGCGACCCCTGGCGCTGATGTGCGCCGAGGCGGTCTGGTGGCGCTGCCACCGGCGTATCATCACCGATTACCTGCTGCTGCACGGGGTCGCGGTGACGCATCTGATGGCGCCGGGGCGCATGGAGGCCGCGCGCCCGACAGAGGCGGCGCGGCTGCGCGAGGA
>NZ_JBISBV010000038.1:0-1928 GCF_046592965.1 Marivita sp. S2033 | reverse complement strand
AAGAACCGCAGCTTTGAGGGCCGCACCGTCGCTGTGATCAAGCAGCCGCCTTCCTCCTTCAGGGCTGCTTCGATGAGTGAGAAGGCCCGGGCTTGAAATCTTGACCCAGCGTCACCATCTCGCTTCCACTCGAAGAAGGCAGCGTAAAATCGCCCGCTGGAGAGAATGCCCAATTATTTCGGGGCATAACCTCAAACCTGAGGCCCTCTTCTTCGAAGGCCCAATAAAACAAGGAGCAATATAATTATCAATCGCCGCCCGCGAGGCGGCCAATTTCAACCCATTATAAAGAGAAAAAGAAACCGACATGGGCATGATAAAATTAATTGAAAAGTGGGAAGGAACCGACGCGAACAGAACAGACGATCAACCGAAAGACGACAGCGAGGAGATCGTTCAAATCATCTCGAAGGCTGTCAGTTCTTGGTACGTCAGGAAGGATAGTAAGTACTTCGCAGTTGATCGGCTGAACGTCAAATTGTCGATGGAAGACGTGCAACGATCCTGCGTCTTCCGGATCAAAGAGGAGTTCGGTCACTTGACACCAACTCCTCAAATACTGAAGGAGGTTTTCCAGCTGACCATCGTCAAAAAGCACTCGAATATGGACACGTCGATCCCGGTTTGGAACGGCGGCATTGTCTGTAAGCCCGGGGACCCTAACCGGTTCATCTGGGATCTCGGGACGGTGGCCATCAACGCTTGGAGAAAACCCGCATATCGTGATCTCGAAGGGGTCGATGCCAGCTATGGTTTGGCAGAGGATTTCTTCGACTGGTTCTTCACCCGAAAGGAGGAGAAAGAAAAGTTCTTGGACTGGCTGTCCTGGAGCTTGCAGCACGAGGACCAAAAACCGACGTGGGCACCCTTCTTCTATTCAGCAACGAAAGGAAGCGGAAAAAGCACCCTTTGCAAGCTTGTGGCACGTCTCTTCGGTGACGAGAATGCTGTTTGCGAGAACAGCGTCGACAAGCTTACGGGAAAGTTCAACAGCCCAATCCTGTCGAAGAAGTTGGTCATCTCGGAGGAAGTAGACCTTCGAGCCAATTCCAAGCAGGGGAACGCTCTCAAAACCTACATCACAGAGTCAGAAGCAGTTGTCGAAAGGAAAGGAGTAGACGCGGAACGCGTTGAACAGTTCTGCAGCTTCATGTTCACGAGCAACCATTTGCCGTTGTGGATCGAGGAAGAAGACAGGCGCTACTATCTGATTGAGGTTGATCACGATGGTCACGCCGCCGGTCCCAGAGGAGGAGAATTTGCGGCCTTGGTTGGCAAACTGCATGAGTTTATGGCGGATGATCGCCGTATTGCAGGGCTCTATGGAGCGCTGATGGAGCGTCGGCAAGCTGAGAAGTTCAATGCAAAATGGCTCAACGTCCAAGAAGAAGCGACGCCGCTGATGAAGCGAGTGCATGCGGCTTCTGAGGGTACCCGTAAGGCAATGCTGCGCGAGATGCTGGATGCGAAAGGCATGAAAGCAATCAGTGAGGCTAAGCTGACCGAATTCGTGAAGAAGGATCTGAACGCCAACTTGGCGCAGACGAAACATCTCATCACCGAGCTCGGATGGTCCAAGGACAACGTGAAGTGGGATGGATGCGATTACTCTAGGGCAGTGTGGACAGCCAAGGGCTACTGGGTGGATCGCGGTAAGCTGAAAGGGCCGGAGGGCTTCGAGGAACAGGACCTCGGGGAACACCTAAAGGTTCTTGATGTGTGCGACGATCTTCTTGGACATTAACGCAAAGGACTGGAAACATGATCCTCGTCTATGAAGATGACAGCGAGGCTTGGTTCAGAAAAGTGATCGATGATCACCTAGAGGAGGCCCAAGCCCGGGCCTTCTCACTCATCGAAGCAGCCCTGAAGGAGGAAGGCGGCTGCTTGATCACAGCGACGGTGCGGCCCTCAAAGCTGCGGTTCTT
>NZ_JBISBV010000037.1:0-2235 GCF_046592965.1 Marivita sp. S2033 | reverse complement strand
GCTGTCGCTCGAAAGCTCATTACAATCGTCAACGCCCTCTGTAAATCAAGCCAGAAATGGGCCGTTCCAGCAAGTTGAAGATACAGTTGCTAGGCGAGAATTCCCGCGTTCTGACTTCCGGAGGATATTCGCTGCCTGCAAGCAACACCGAGATGTGCGCGACATTGACCTGCCAGAGCCCAAACGAAAGCCGCTCGAGGAGTCTGGCACAAGCGCTGGAAAAACGAGGCAGTCAGGCTCTCGATGACATTGCTTGGCGGCTCGAAGTGCGTGGCGAAGGACTTTTCCGTGTCTGCCTGCGGTCCCTGGATCGGTATCCACTTGTTTTGCTGGCATCTTCCGGTAACCCTGGTGCCGAACTGAGGGCTAATTTTGAAATCTCAGCTGTGGGAGTTCAATCATGCTGGGTAAATTGAGGGCATAGCTATAGCGAGCATATATAGAAACGGCGAAGATGCGTTCAGGACCAGATTGAATAGAACCGCAATCAGGCCGACAGACGCCAAGCTAGATTGCGAATTTGAAGAGTCTGCCGATCGCCATCGGCGACATGCGATCCTACTCGCTCTCGGTGCTGCGGCTTTGTTAGCTTGGGCATTTTATGCAGGCAAGGAGACGACCGGCTTCGCTGTCGGGCTAATTGGCGCACTCCTTTTGCTTTTCATTTGCTCGCTGAAAGGTCGCAAGGCGCGGGAGAGCCGGACCAAGTGCGAAGAGTTCAGGGCGCGTCGTAGGCAACTCGAGAGCCTGTGCGACGAGGAAGATCCGAGCACGATCGACCGCGGAATCAGGGATCTTCGTGAGACAAAGCTTGCTCCGCATCTGAGGCAGCTCGTCGAGAACTGGATGCCGGCGATCGAGACGAGATTGAAAGAAGCGCGACGGCTTAGAGAACTCGAGTTAAATCGCTTGGAGAAAATTCGCCGGCGCGGAACAGTCACAGAAGCTGTGGCCAAGATGCAGGAGATGGCCAAAGCGAGGATTGCCCAGTCGCGCAAGGCGCATCCTGTCCTTGCCACGCGCGACGCAGCCATTCAGCGCCTTGCGCGGGTCAAGGCCCGAAGGGTCCAGCTCGAAGCCGATGTCGACGAGATGCTAAAAGGCAAGTCTTGGTGGACTCAGCTCAGCTTTGATTATCCTGACTACAACATGATGGACAAAGAAATCCGCGATCTGGAGCGGGACGTCAGACTTTTTCTGTCGCGTAATGCAAATATCATTCGGGAGGCTGAAGAAAAACTAGACGCCGCGGCCGGGCGCATCGACAAGAGGCTACGGCGGATCGAGGAAACCGTCATTGGCGCCGTTCCGGATAGGAGGCAGGAAACCTTCGACGGGGACACCATTGCACGGGACGCGCTTATCTTGTCGGCGCTGTCGGTTCCGGTCTCCGCCTGGCAGGACATCTCACAAGCCGGCGAGGTCTATGACGCGCTGCGCTCAGTCAATGGCAATTTCGATGGCATGAGCGACAGCGAAGTTTGGCTTCAAACGCTTGCCATGGAGCCCGAGAGCCTTGCGGGCCTCGCGTCTCTCACAAAGGGCGCGCTTTTCGAGGCGCATGTCGCAGAGCGCACCGGCGGCACGCTCCACGAACACTTCAATACTCCGGATACCGACATCACGATTGATGGGATGGAGTTCCAGGTGAAGGCGACGGACAGCGCAGGCTACATTGAAAGCGTCGATCCTGACATCCCGGTCATCGCGACCAGCGAAGTCGCCGTGGAGACCGGCGCCATCGACGGCGGCATGACAAATGCCGACCTAGACAGCGCCACGGATCTCGCCCTAGGCGGATCCGTTGTCGACTTCCCTGACACGGCGATGGACGCGGTGATCGGTGGCCTCAGCGGTCTAGGTATCTTTGCCACTCTCCGGGGCATCAATCACGCTATCGATCGCCATCGTGAAGGCGTCGACAAGGCCGAGGCGATTGAGGAAGGTATCGGCGTCGCTGTGACCGGCACCATGAAGGCGACCGTGGACTTAGCCGAGATGGGTTACAAGGTCGCTACGTCGCGTCCGAGCCGCTTCTTGGGACGTCAGGTTGTTAAGGTCGGACAGGGGATCGGCCGACGGATCGATGCGGCAGAAGAACGTGCGCGCCAGAAAGAAGAGGCCGAGAAGAAGCATACTTGATTGTCGGCCGAGAGTGGCACCAACGCATCTTGAAAACAATGACTTAGGGTGGAGAAGGTTGGATATCAGGCCCATCCCCTCCGCCACTTGCCC
>NZ_JBISBV010000036.1:0-2449 GCF_046592965.1 Marivita sp. S2033 | reverse complement strand
TACCTGCTGCTGCACGGGGTCGCGGTGACGCATCTGATGGCGCCGGGGCGCATGGAGGCCGCGCGCCCGACAGAGGCGGCGCGGCTGCGCGAGGATGGGGTTGTGGTCTATCCGAAAGGGGCGCGGTGACGTCCACGGTTTGCGCATCGGGTCGGAATGTCCGGCCCGGTGCGTTTTTGTGTTCCGGGGCCTACTTGCGCTTCTTGGCCCCCAGGGTCACGGGAGTGGCCGCGCCCGAATTCGCCGTCGCCAGGACTTTCGGCTTTTCCTGCTTGGGCTTTTTCACTTCCTTGTTGCCACGCTTTTTATCGCCTTTTCCCATCATATCCTCACAGGTTGAAATACCCGGCCCACGACATGAGGGACAGGCCGTTCCTCAGGAAAATCAAGGTTGCCTGACCGAGGGTCAGGGCGGTGATCTCGGTGAGTATGCCCCGCGCTGGTATCGGTTGCAGGCACATCTGAAACATGGGGTCGCGGGGGTGTTTGCGCAAGCGAGGGTGTGTGGGGGGGGTCGGGTGTCTCGGGGATGTCAGAACTCTGTCAGAACCGGAGAGGTTTTGGATGGGGGTTATGGCACGTGTAAGGTGTTGATCTTGTGAGGGTAGGGTGGGTTGGTCGGAAATGACCGATTTTTACGGATTAAGCAGCCCGAACATATTAAGCTAGCCATCGTCTTACCTCTATACATACTCATACCTAGTAATATCAATTTATACTAGACAATTTAAAATTATAATGCATAACGATAAATATAAAATGGTAAGGAATAGTATTATGAACGCTACTGAGCGCAAAGAAGCAATTTTGAAAATGCTCCCGAACGCTAAACTGCTGCAACGGCACGCTGGCAGGTACGAAGTGGAGTTGGATGGCAAACACTGTCTGTTGGTGGTCAATGCTGTGCACGGATCAGTTCAGTTTGCCGCCAATTCTGGCGAGGCTGATGCAGACGTGCCAACTTTGGACGGTGTAGACTACTGCCTCATGGTAACCGGGAAAGATGTTGATAACTTGTCTGCTTGGCTGGTGCCTGTGCCTCGACTGCTAGAACACATCAAAAATGGGCACAAAGAATGGCTCGCAGAAAAGCCAGGACGCAGCAGAGAGAACACAATGCGCACGATTAAACCGCTAGATGTGCACTTCGCCGATTGTAAGTTTGATTTGACGCTACCCCAAGAAAGCACTGCTATAACGATGACGCCCGAACAAGCTCGTCAGGGCTTAGCTATACATTTTGGTGTGGATCCATCCAAAATCCGCATAAGCGTTGAAGTCTAATAGCATAAGGCACTCCGTTGGTACGGTAGTGCCTTTCCCAAGCCAGCGTAGAATGCGTACAAGTAAGCACCCTACATAAGAGTTACCATAAAACGCATTATAAGATTGACAGGAAAGGGCTTCGAATGGCCTAGCCCTTCACCACCCGGTCGAGTTGGCGCAGCGTGGTCAGCAGACCCGGCAGTTGGTCCACCGGCACCATGTTGGGGCCGTCGCTGGGGGCGCTGTCGGGGGCTTCGTGGGTCTCGATGAAGACCGCGGCACAGCCCACCGCCACGGCGGCGCGGGCCAAGGGGGGCACGAATTCGCGTTGGCCGCCGGAGCTTGTGCCCTGCCCGCCGGGGAGTTGCACCGAATGGGTGGCGTCGAACACCACCGGGTAGCCGGTCTGGGCCATGATCGGGAGCGAGCGCATGTCGGAGACCAGCATGTTGTAGCCAAAGCTCGCCCCGCGTTCGCAGAGCATAATGCGGGTGTTGCCGGTGGAGGCGATCTTGGCGGCGACGTTTTCCATGTCCCACGGGGCGAGGAACTGGCCCTTCTTGACGTTGAGCGCGGCGCCGGTTTCGCCGGCGGCGAGCAGCAGATCGGTCTGGCGCGACAGGAACGCGGGGATTTGCAGCACGTCGACGGCTTGTGCCACCGGCGCGCATTGCTCGGCTGTGTGGATGTCGGTGAGGACGGGGACGTTGAATTCGTCCCTGATCTTGCTGAGGATCGTCAGCCCCTCGTCCATCCCCAGACCACGCTTGCCTTTCAGCGAAGAGCGGTTGGCCTTGTCGTAGCTGGCCTTGAAGATCCACGGCGTTCCATCCGCGGCGGCGGCGATCTTTTCCGCCAGCATGCGGGCGTGATCCAGGCTTTCGAGCTGGCACGGACCTGCGATCAGCGCGAAAGGGCCGGTGTTAGAGACGGATATGTCGCCGATCGTGACGGTCTTCATGCGATCCCCTCGCGGTTCAGGACGGATTCGATGCGGGCCACATCGACCGGGTTGTTGAGTTCCCAGAACACCCGGCCCCGGCCCTCGACCGGCACGCAGGTGACGGGGGTGCCGTTTTCGAGAAAGCGCAATTGCTCCAGCCCCTCGGCGCGTTCGAGTGGCGACTCAACCCATCCGGCATAGGCGCGGAGCGCATCGGGCGTGTAGGCGTAGACGCCGACA
>NZ_JBISBV010000035.1:0-2471 GCF_046592965.1 Marivita sp. S2033 | reverse complement strand
TGTCAATCGGCATTGAACTTTGACCCCCTATCGGCGTCCAATATTGACCCCTTTGTGCTGAGCAGGCCCGGCGCTGCGTAGCCCTCACATAGCGCAGCGGCGGCGGGCCTGCGGGGTTTCGGGATTGCGCTATGCGCGGTTCTTGAAGCGCCAGCTTTCGTTTCCGGTTTCGACGATCTCACAATGGTGCGTGAGCCTGTCGAGCAACGCGGTGGTCATCTTGGCATCGCCGAAGACGCTGGGCCATTCGCCGAAGGCCAGGTTGGTTGTGACGATGATCGAGGTGCGTTCGTAGAGCTTGCTGATCAGGTGGAACAGGAGCTGTCCGCCAGTCTGAGCGAAGGGCAGATAGCCGAGTTCGTCCAGGATCAGGAAGTCGAGGCGGGAGATCAGGTCGGCGGTCCGGCCCTGGCGTTCGGCGCGGGCTTCGGCATCGAGCTTGTTCACCAAGTCGACGACGTTGAAGAACCTACCCCGTCGTCCAGCCCGGATACAGGCCCGGGCGATGCTGACGGCAAGGTGGGTTTTGCCGGTCCCTGTGCCGCCGATCAAGACGAGGTTGCGCTGGTGGTCGAGGAAGTCCCCACTCGCCAAGTCACGGATCAGCGTCTCGTTGACCTCGCCCGCTTCGAAGTCGAACTCTTCCAGTTCCTTGGCGAGCGGCAGCTTGGCAATGGTCATCTGGTATTTGACCGACCGGGCTTGCTTCTCGCGTATCTCGGCGGTGAGCAGGTCGCCGATGATCTGTTGCGGTTCATGCTGGCGTTTGACGGCGGTGGTCAGGACCTCGTCATAGGCAGCTCTCATTCCGTAGAGCTTCAGCTTTCCCATCGCGTCCATCACGTCTGATCGTTCCATCTGCCTGTCTCCTCAAGCTGTCATAGCGGTCGCAGTCGGCAATTGGCTCACAGGTCAGCCGCAGGGCGTCCGGGGTGGTGATTGTCAGTGGCGGTGGTGGTTCGCGATGCCGGGCCAGGATGTTCAGGACCACACCCGCCGAATGGACGTTGTGCGACAGAGCCTCGGCGCAGGCGGCTTCTACGGCTTCGATCCCATCCGTCAGCACGGCGCTCAAGATGCTGACCATCTGCCGGTCGCCACCCGGCTGACGTTCCAGCTTGCGCCACACACGGCGGATCGGCACCGGCAACGCCCATTCCTTGAAGGGCGCCCCATTGCGAAGGGCACCGGGTTTGCGGGCCAGGACGGGGATGTAATGCAGGGGATCGAAGATGGTTTTGTCCCGCCCGAAGGCCCGCTCATGCTGGCCAACGATTTGCCCATCCTGCCAGCATTCCAGCCGGTCAGCATACGCCCTGATCTCCACCGGCCGCCCGACCGCCCGGGCATCGACCGAGTAGCGGTTCTTGTCGAACCGCACGAGGCAGGTCTTGGACACGGAGGCCGGAACCGCGTGGAATCCATCGAACGGACCGACATAAGGAACGAGGCTCGGACGCTCTTCTTCGAACACCTCCCAAATCGTCATATCGCGCAGCTCCGGGTGCTTGTTCGCCTTGGCATAGGCCAGGCATCGATCCTCCAGCCAGGCATTCAGCTCGGCATAGGACTTGAACTTGGGACGCGGCACGAAGAACCGGCGCCGGATCACCCCCACCTGGTTCTCCACTTGACCTTTCTCCCAACCCGAGGCCGGGGTGCAGGCAACCGGATCGACCAGGTAGTGCCCGCACATCTGCTGGAACCGCCGGTTATAGGCCCGGTCCTTGCCGACAAAGATCGCATCCACAGCGGTCTTCATGTTGTCATAGATGCCCCGCGCGCAGGCACCGCCAAAGAAAGCAAACGCCTTATCATGGGCGTCGAACACCATCTCTTGGGTCTCGCGCGGATAGGCCCGCACAAACGGCATCCGGCTGTGGCTCAGGCGCACATGCGCAACCTTCACCGTTGTGGTGACGCCATCGATCAGGACAACCTCGTGGCTCCAGTCGAACTGATAGGCTTCGCCCGGATTGAAGCTCAGCGGCACATAGGCAGCGGCGGAAGCTTCCCGGGTCGCCTTCGACCAACTCGCCGCATAGCGCCGCACCGCATCATAGCTGCCGTCATAACCCCGGTTGCGTAGCTCTTCGTAAATCCGAACCAGTGTCAGCCGCTGGCGTTTGGGTTGCCGGTCATTATCGGCCAGCAGCTCATCCAGATCGGACCGCCACGGGTCGATCTTGGGGCGGGGCTGCGTGGACCGGTCATAGCTGAACTCGGTCGCCCCGGACCGCACCACCTTTCGGACCGTGTTCCGTGATACCCGCAGCTCCCGGCAGATCTGCTTGATCGACTTCCCCTGGATGAAATGCGCCCGCCTGATCTTCGCAATCGTCTCCACAACCAACATCCCCAACTCGCTCCCTCAAATCCGTCGAGGAAGCTTCTGAACAGAAATATCAGGGGGGTCACTTTTGGACGCCGATTACCCCAATACAGGGGTCAATCTTGCATGCCGGTTCACA
>NZ_JBISBV010000034.1:0-2525 GCF_046592965.1 Marivita sp. S2033 | reverse complement strand
CCGTCGAGGAAGCTTCTGAACAGAAATATCAGGGGGGTCACTTTTGGACGCCGATTACCCCAATACAGGGGTCAATCTTGCATGCCGGTTCACAGGCGTTTCCCTGACCGGCCCTCTCAAAGACGAATACGGCGAACCAGAGTTTGACCTGATCCTTCGGGTCTACTCCTCGGCGGTCTGACCCGCCCCCCACCTCACATCGCAATGAAAAAGGGAGGAGACACAGTGTCTACTCAAATTCGCTATGCCTACCTGAAAGGGCACACTTGGCTTTATCGCCGCAACTACCCCAAAGAAGTGGCCGTGATTCTCGGGACGCAAGCGCTGAAACGTTCCTTGAAGACCGGCGATCACAACAAGGCGCGTGTTCGCGCCGCCGAACTGAACGCCCACTACGAGGCGACGGTCTCTCGGGTCCGCTCCAAGACCCAAGAGGTGTTGCTTGGGGTACCGGATTGGGAAAACCGCTCGCGGGACATCCTAGAGCGTCTCCGTTCCATTCTGGCACACTCGGACGGCGACTTGAAGCCGAAGAGCTACAGCAAGCCAAAACAAGAGAAGATTCCTACGGTGGCTGAATCCACCCGTGTCTACTTGATAAAGCGCAGACAACAGCTTCGCCCCGGGGGCTTCAAATCGGTCCGGTACTCGATCGAACTGTTCTCTAGTCGCTTCGGTGATCGGTCTCTTAAAAGCCTGACGCGGGAAGACGGGAGAGCCTTCTTGGAGGCGATCTCCCAGCTCTCGCCACATCTCGGTAAATCCCCAGATACCCGGCATCGAAGTCTGGACTGGTCGGTCGAGTGGTCTAAGGTATCTGATCTGAGGATCACCGCCCGAACACAGAGGCGCATCTGGGCGCAGGTGAACCACTGGTTGGATTGGATTGTCTACGAAGGACTGCTGGACGCCAATCCGTTCAAGACGGTCCGGTTCGAAGGCAAGATCAGACCCAACCCCTACGAGGTGCCGTCGGACGACGAAGTACGAGGGCTGTTGGCTCGAAGGGACAAGATGCTCCACCCGGTACTGATGATCTGCCTGCTCTCGGGCATGCGGGCCGGGGAAGCGATTGGGCTGGAGGCTGAAGACGTGGTCCTGAAGGGTAAGGCCGGGTTGTTCTTTCACGTCCGACCGAACCAACGGCGTCTCCTTAAGACCGAGGCGGCCGAGCGGGAGGTTCCGGTGCATCGGGCACTCGAACCCGCGTTGGCGGAGTTGCCGAAGCAGGGTCCGCTGTTCCCGCGTTTGACCGTCAACGACGTCACCAAACGGTTCGCCGTTCTGAGAGAAAAGCTGGGGTTTGATCGTCCCGGTTTGGTGTTTCATTCGACCCGAAAATGGTTCGTCACTCAGTGCGAGCGAACGGGCGTTCCGGAGCACTTCACGGCGTCCCTCGTCGGTCATCAGTCGGCTAGATCGGAGAACGGGCTGACCTACGGCATCTACTCGGCTGGTATCAGTGACGAGCAGAAGCGGGACATTGTCGACCAGATCAGGTTACCGACATGATGGTTCCGCCGAACATCGAGGAGTTCGAAGAGAGGGCCGCTATCGCCGAGTTCGATGGCGGTCTCTCTCGTTCCGAGGCCGAGGACGTTGCCGCTCAGGATCAGGGGTTCATCAGTGCCCAATTCTACTGGCAATGGCTTGCCGACTACGTGGTGACGCGAAAGATGCCCTAAAAACGACCTCGGCTGGCGCGCATCAGCCGGGGTACTTGATTGCAATAAGTTCCACTAAACGATGAAAATGGAACGGCCCCAACGGAAAGGAATGAAAATGAAGAGAGTATTTGGGTTTTTGACGGGGTCCATTAGTTGGATTTGGCGCGGGGTGTTTGTATCTGTGCTTCTATTCTCGATAGCGTTCAATATTACGGCGATATTCGGTGGCGCAATTTTCACCACAGTATCGGGCGCGTTTGGGGCTCTCACGGGAGCAAGAACTCTAGTTGCGAGTCACGCTGATGAGGTTGCGGACTTGAACGCAGAGATTTTCGCCGAGCGTAGAGTTCAGCGAGAGCTCCGCGGGGATGTCGCTGACCTGACAGGGGATCTCGCGGTTGCGCACACGGCGAACCGGCAACTGCGGGATCAGGCTACCGAGTTGGGTGAGGAAGTTACAAGCTCAAGGCTGGCTCTTAGACAGGCAAGAAGTGAAATCACGGACCTGACGGACAACCTCGCTGCCGAGCGTTTGGCGAGGCGACAACTGCGGGAGGAGATTGGAGAAGGCCTAGTAAACTTCGGCGGCAGGCGGGTCGCGTTGCGGCAGGCAGTGGAAGAGACGGCGGACAAGGTCTCATCACGGGCGACAAAGTCGGCGACACGAGAGATCGGCACTATGGCGGGAGAAGCAATACCGTACGTGGGGACTGCCGTCATCGTCGGGGTCACGGCTCTTGAGATCAACGATCTTTGCCGGACCATCCAAGACATGAACGCGCTGAAACGCGCCTTCAATCGCGAGTTGGAGCCTTCACCGGAGGAATTGACGGTCTGTTCAATGTCGGTCCCCTCTCG
>NZ_JBISBV010000033.1:0-2708 GCF_046592965.1 Marivita sp. S2033 | reverse complement strand
GCTATGTGAGGGCTACGCAGCGCCGGGCCTGCTCAGCACAAAGGGGTCAATATTGGACGCCGATAGGGGGTCAAAGTTCAATGCCGATTGACAAAACGCCGCCTATGCAGTCGTCCCAGACGTCGTCGACCCGAAAGAGGTGCTCGGGCCAGTCATCACCGGCGCGGATCACCACGATGTCACCTTCTTCGATACGCATGGCTCAGCGCTTTCCGCGAAGGGCATGATAGACCCTCGCAGCGCTTGGCGAGATAGGGGTGAGATTGAAAGGTTGTGAAAGCATGAGAACCTCCTTTTGCTATCTTTATAGATACGGAGATTTCCTCAGTTTTTTCGTGGAATGCATTGAGCGGGTTCGGCCCAGAGCCGTCATCCTGTGCAGTCACAAAATGCTGCGGCGGCAGACTCCATTGCGGACATTGGATCCGGACCAAATGAAAGATTGTGGGCGAAGGAAATCAGTTCATTGGTTGCAAGAGCCCTTGCATACTGTAGGCGAAAGCAATTCAGGTTACTTGTTTAATAGTCTCCCGACTGATGTCCCGCCGCAGCGACCCCACGCAGGCTTTCAAGGAGCTTTTTGACTTCCGCCATGCTTCTTTTGCGTCTGGTGCTTCTGTTGTCAGCTTCGCTGGAAGACGTATTTATGTTTCGTTTGGGATCATAAAAAACAACGTTGCGAGACGACATGGCCTTAAAAAGTGGCTTATCCAGAAGCTTGTTGCGATCAGCCAACCAGCCGTGACGATATGCTTCATATGCAAGCAACCAAGTCCAATCCGACTTCACACTGTTTTCTGAAATTTTGTCTTCCCAAACCAGCGTAGGAAGCTTGCCGATACAAAGCCCCTTAGACTTCATGTCGAGTAGGATCAAAGCAATCGACGCAGATTCCACATTAGCAATTAAATCTTTTAAAGACCTAATGTCCACGGGACGTTTGAGGCCTCGCAAGGTATAGAGCAACCAAATCGCCTCGTAGTGATGCCCTTTTTCCAAGGCTACTTTCACAAGATTGATGAACCTTGAGCCAATACGCTTGGCCGAAAGAGCATTGGTCCGGTTCTGTACATCCAATATTACGCGACAAATACGATCCATGGAGCCTGGGGCGACCACAGCCGCTTTGATGAGGAACGACTCCACTACTGGGATATCGGCTGCTTCAATTGCAACGCCTTCAACAACAGATAGGGCGTAGCTCACTACCGATGCCGTAGGATTTTGAGATTGGAGTATGAGGGTAAGCTCAAGAAACTCTCGAAGCCGCGACCCGGAAAGGCTACCGGTGCGGTGAGACAGAAAGGCTTTCATCTCAGAAATCCACGCACTTTCACGTTCACCAACAATTCGATCTATGGAAGTTTTACTGCCGTTGATATCTAGGCCGTAGTCTCTGTAGAGCCCACTGATGGCCGACAGCACGGTTTCCGCCGCTTCAAGAGTGCCTATTCCGACCATCCAGTCATCCTGCAAACGGTCGATATTGTCCTTGTCTGAATCTGGGAAACGGGCAGCGTAACCTTGATCTATTCGTGCAGAGATCGTCTCCGCAATGATTCTGGAGGTTTCCGGGCCAACCGGGATTCCAACCGTTTGATTCCGGTTGCATGAACGAACCAACAAATCGAGCCGATCTGCAAGTGACCCTTTGTACATATTCAGGTTTGTTTTCACCCGTTCCTTGCCATAGGCCGCCCAAGCAATTGAATGCGTATATATGGATGGATAGAAGCGTGTGATGTCTGTGGTTACCACCCAATCAGATGTGGCCTGAAGGTAGGACTTCTTCGCCTCGTGAAGAGCAAAGTTGATCCCCTTGATGGCCCGTTCGTAGTCATTGCCAACACGAATTTCGTCCACCGAGTACGTTTGTCGAGATAGCCACCTCTGAACTGATCTCCAATGGACACCAATCTCCCGTGTTAGCAACGCTTGGGGCAGCGGGTGAGTAATATGTATCTCTCGCCTTTCATACCCACGCTTGGGCTTGGAGAGTCTTTCAGCTTCTGCATCACCAAGCTTGTACGTGTACGCCCCGCTGCGCTTCTTTCCTCCTGGCAGTTCATCCGACAGTTTTAACTTCCGGAAAACACCGGCTTTCTCCCAGTGCAGTAGAATATCATCCACGTGCTCACCGAAGTCCTGAGTAGTGAAGACAGGAGGAAGTTCTTTGGGGAAGTATCCTTTGGTTAACAGTGCCTGATAAATCTTCATTGAACCCTGACTGCCCAGATTATTCTTAATGTATTGATGCAAATGATCCTATTAATACAACACGTACCAGATGATTAGCAGATCATCGAGTCGCCTCTCGATAACGGTCCGTTTTGAGGTTCGCGTTGCGATGCCATCTACAGCGGCCTTCTGGCTTCGAGAACACATGCCTTGAACTTCGCAATACCCCCAGTCGAAACAGGATAGCCTCTGCTGTAGAACATCAACCGGGATTGAGACCGAGAGAAAACCGATGGTCAAGCACGGTTAGTGAAAGTGCACTCCCAAAACGGGATTTTATGGAAGGTTTGGGCCGCGAATGACCGCTTTCCTCAAACTGATGCGGCACCGGTGCAGGTGCAGCTAACGGCTCCTTTCCGCCGATTCTGCGCGGCGATCCAAGACATGAACGCGCTGAAACGCGCCTTCAATCGCGAGTTGGAGCCTTCACCGGAGGAATTGACGGTCTGTTCAATGTCGGTCCCCTCTCG
>NZ_JBISBV010000032.1:0-3167 GCF_046592965.1 Marivita sp. S2033 | reverse complement strand
ACGGGCCGGTTCCGGTGGCGCTTTACGACGGTCGGATGCGGCTGGCCGAGGCGCTGGCTTGCCAGTTTCGCGCCGATCTGCGCGATGCAGGGTTGGCGGGCGGGGCCTGCGGGTTTTCCCTGGCCCTGCCGGCGGAGGCCGGGCTGCTGCGGGTCTGCCGGCTTGACGGCCCGCGTCCGGTCGAGATCGGGCGGCTGCGGCTTGGCCCCACCCCGCGCGGACAGACAAGGCCGCCGCGCCGGGGCGCGCTGACCGAAGCGCTGGGGCCGGGGATCACCGCCTTGCGCGGCGCGCCGCTGCCGGCTCCGACGGCTCCGGCACCGCTCACCCCCCGGCAGGCGCTGCTGTTCGAGCCCACCGATCCTGCCACCGGCGCCCCCCTGCCCGACCCGCTTTGCGCCTACATGGCCTATGCGCGCCCGCGCTACCGGCTGGAGACGGAGTTCGGCTGGGAGACAGCGCCGGAGGAGGCGGCGCATTTCCTCAACTGGATGCTCACCGCCTATGCGCCGATGCGCGCGCCGCTGAAAGTGCCGTTATCGGGCCGCGCGATCCAGTGGCTCAACGCGCCGCTTGTCATGCCGGGCCAGCGCGCGCGCCTCAGCCGCGCGACCTGGGGCGCCTTGATAGGTGCGGCGCATCTGCGGCAGGGGATGGATGTTGCCGATCCCGATTGGCTGGACCGGATCACCTATTGGTGGGCGGTGCATCAGGCCCGCGCCATCGGGGCCGAGGATTGCCTCGTGCCGGACGCCTATGTCGCCCGCCTCGCGGCGCTGCCCGAAGGACAGGACGGGCTGTTCCCGCTGTCGCGCTATCTGCTGTGCTGGCGGGCGGAGGTGCCTGCGCTGGGCGCGCTCGATCCGGCCAGCCTTGAGGACCGTCGCCAGATCACCCTCGCCGCCATGCTGCGCGCGGCCGAGCGGCCCGACACGCTGCGCTACCTGCCGCGCGCCAGTGTCGAAACGCTTTTGAGCGAAGACGCCAGTGGCCAGACGCCCCTTGGCGCCTTCCTCAACACGCTGGACGGGCGCTCGGGTCCATTGCAGCGCGCGCATTACGCCGCCGTTCTGAAAGGGCGCGGCTATGACATGGCGGCGCGCCGCTTCACCACGCGCACGGCGCAAGGCCACCGCCTGCACGCCACCGCCCTGGCCGCGCCTGCGCTGCATGGCGCGCGCGTCGATGTGCAGGTGATCGGGCCGGTGGCCAAGGCGAGCGGGTTGGGGCAGGCGACGCGCGCCTCGGTGGCGGCGCTCAAGGCGGCGGGGATCGCGCCGCAGGTGGTGAATTTCGATCTCGACAACCCCGCGCCAAACATCAAAACCTCTTGCATAGAGCCACAATCCGCCCGCCCCGCGCGGTTCAGCCTGCTGCATCTCAATGCCGAGTCCATCCCCCTGCTCACCGCCTATGCGCCCGACATCACCGACGGCTCCCATACTACCGCCTACATGTTCTGGGAACTGACCCGCCCCGCCGCCTGTCACGCGCTGGCGCTGCGCATGGTGGACGAGATCTGGGCCGCCTCGGACCATGGACGGGCGATCTATGCCGGGGCGTTCGATGGGCCGGTGCAGGTCATGGGGCTGGCCAATCAGATCGCCCCGCAAGCCGATCCGCTGGCCGCGCGCGCCGCGCTGGTGGCGCGCACGGGGTTCGATCCCGGCGGCTTCCTCTGCATGGCGAGTTTCGACAGTTTCTCCTTCGTGCAGCGCAAGAACCCTTTGGCGCTGGTCCGCGCCTTTGCCGAGGCGTTTCCGCAAGGCGGCGCGCAACTGCTGCTCAAGACGCAGAACCGCGCCCGCGTGAGCGATCCGGCGCAGATGGCCGTCTGGGCCGAGATCGACGCCGCGACCAGGGGCGATCCGCGCTTTCGCATCCTCGATGAGACCCTGCCGCATGGCGATCTGCTCACCCTCACCGCCGGGGCCGATGCCTATCTGTCGCTGCATCGGTCCGAGGGCTGGGGCTTTGGCATGATCGAGGCGATGGCTTTGGGCGTGCCGGTGCTGGCGACGGGCTATTCCGGGAACCTCGCCTACTCGGACGAGTCCACCGCCTTTCTGGTGCCCGCGACAGAGGTCGCGCCCGCGCCGTCCGATTACATCTTCACCCCCGAAGGCGGGCTTTGGGGCGCGCCGGATCACGGTGCCGCAATATGGGCCTTGCGGCAGATGC
Organism: Marivita sp. S2033; assembly: GCF_046592965.1. Classification (NCBI taxonomy): domain Bacteria; kingdom Pseudomonadati; phylum Pseudomonadota; class Alphaproteobacteria; order Rhodobacterales; family Roseobacteraceae; genus Marivita; species Marivita sp. S2033. Next base: position 986 of record NZ_JBISBV010000032.1, on the reverse strand, counting down.
AGGCCAACCCCGCCCTGCGCGCCCGCAAGGCCCATGCGGCGCAGGCGCGGGTCTTGCGGGACTTCTCGCCGGAGGCGGTCGGCGCGCGCTACGCCGCGCGGATCAAGGCGGTGCTGGGGCAAAGTAAAGGACAGGCGGCATGACCCTGATCCTGCCCTTCATCGACCGGCCCGCCTATGTGATGGGGGTCAGTTGGCCGCGCTCGGGCCATCACCTGCTGGCGCGGCTGCTCAGGCTCTATTTCGGCGAAGATTTCACCTATTGCGCCTTTTACGGGCAGGCGGAGTGCTGCGGCACCGCGCCCTGCGCGCGCGCCGGGCGGGTGCGTTATTCCAAGAACCACGATTTCGACGGTCGCCTGCCGCAAGTAAAAGGCCAGCGCGTGCTGATCCAGACACGCGCCTTCACCCCGTCGGTGGTGTCGAATTTCGAACTGTTCCTGCGCGAGGGCGGCGCTGACGATGCCGCCAGTTTCGCCCGCTTCGCCAGTGCGCAATTCACCGCCTGGCGCGGCTTTCAGGCTAAATGGGTGACCTCGCGCTATGGGCAGGGCCAGACGGTGATCGCTTACGAGGAACTGATCGCCGATCCCGCCGCCGCGCTGGCTCGCGCGCTCGGCACCTTCGGCGAGGCGCAGCCCGACGCGGGCCGGATGCGCGCCGCCATTGCCCGCGTCGATGGCGAGGAGGTGGCCGAGCGCCGGATCAGGCCGCGCCCCGGCGCCGGCGTTCACAGCCCTCGCGATGTGACGCAATTTCGCCATTACGATGCCGGAACATTCGCCCATCTGGACAAATTGCGGCTGACTCGTCAGGAGGTGAACGCAGTGTTCCGCCGCCATCTTGGCCGGGACGCTGCCGAGGCAAACATGCTGGCATTGCAGACCATGCGCTCACCGGGCGCGGTGGAGCATATGGTTCTCGGCTCAACCGAATACACCGTCCGGGGCCACAGCCTGCAGGCGGTCTGACCTGCGAGGCGCATCA
>NZ_JBISBV010000031.1:0-3269 GCF_046592965.1 Marivita sp. S2033 | reverse complement strand
TCGGCCCTAATGTTTCGCATGCGAAACAATGGGTCCGGTCCGGACCTATTTTTCCACCCGGTCGGAGGCTGCCTTGAGCAGCATTTTCAGATCGGAATCGCAGCGTGAAGGCCAGGCCGCGCCAAGGATCGACAGCGTGCCGTCCGGGTGCCGTCGCAAGGTGAACGCACCGATGGTTTCGTCGCGAAACTTCGGCGTCTCATCAGTCTCTGAAGGGGGGTTTAGAGCCGCTTTCTGCGCAGCCAGTGCCTTGGTCAAAGCGGCGGTTTCCGCTTCGGCACTGTCCGGCGCCGCACGCTCGAGCGCGGTGCAAAGCGTCTTTGCGAAATCCGGCTGATCGTTCAGCATCTGCGCCAGCGCAAGCCCCAGCCGTTCATTCAGCGCCTGCGGATAGCACAAGACGCCATCCAGCGCGCGTACCACCGGAAGAAAGCTGCCGATCTTGGAGCGTTTGGCGCGGGAGGCGGCGCGGAACAGCTCCTGCAGCGCGGTGCGCTCCATCGCGAACACCCCCTCATCGACCGCTTTCGCCACGATGCGGGCGCGTTCGAAATAGCTCAGATCGACGCGAATCTCGTTTTCCTCGACCATCGCGAGATAGGCCTCGGATGCATCCTCGGGGCGGCGCAGCAGCGCCAGCACGGTGGGCGCGTCATCGTTCTGCTCGTCGGCGAGCTGCTTGAGCGCGGTGCAGCGCCGCCAGCCCGAAATCAGGCCATAGCGCTCGGGTGCCAGCTGCATCACCTCGATCGGCGTCTGCTGGCCGCGATCACGCAAGGACGCCATCAAGGTCTGCATCGCGTCCTGTTCCACCACCACGCGGTCGCGCACCAGATGGTCGATCTCGATCTGGTCGAGCGGGATTTGCACCACCATGCGCCCCTCGTCGCGGGCGCGGGCGAGGGTGTCGGAGAGCTCGTCGAGCGCCGCCGATGCGGAGGCATCGCGCGCCACATCGGCAATCGGGGCGTTGCGGGGCGCGGTGAACATCGACTTGGTTTCCGGCGCCGGGGCGTCGAGATAGCTCGGGTTGGCGGGTGTCAGACGTTTGCGCTTGGCCATGAGAGCCTCCTTTTGGGGATGCGCGAAGGCTGCGCAGAAGCGGTTAACGGGGGGTGTTCGCTGCGAACGGTGCAGGGGGGCGCTGCCCCCGGCCTGCGGCCTCCCCCGAGGTATTTGGCGCCCAAAGAAGCGGTCATTCGGCGGCCTGTGTCTGGGCGGCCAGCTCATCGCGCCGCCAGCTGCCCAGCAGAAGCTGCTTGAAGGCGGCATAGGTGGCGTCAAAGGTTTCGCGCCCGCGCACATAGGTTTCGCGGTTGAAATCGCGGTAATCGGCCTCGTAGATGCCCTGCACCTGTTCGCCGGCCTGGCCGATCAGGGCGGTGAAGCCCTGCCGGTGCGGCGACAGGGTGGGGCCGAGATAGGCCTGCATCAGAGCCGCAAGTTCGGCCTGTTGGCCCGGATCAAAGCGGGTGACGACGGCGCGCACCGCGTCCCATTGGAATGCAAGCCCGTCGCGCCCCAAGGCGCGGGCGGCCATGTTCTCGGCCTCCTCGATGGAGCCGAAGGTGGAGTGCAGCATGTCGAAAAAGCGCCCCGTGCTGTCGAATTCCAGAAAGGACGCGCCAAGCGGCACCAGCAGGATGTCCGACGCCGCCAGCCCGTTGATGGTGAGGTAGCCAAGCGCCGGGGGCGTGTCGAGGAAGATGACGTCGTATTGGTCTAGCACGCCATCCTCTTGAAGCGAGTCGGTGAGCGCATCCCAGAGCTTCCAGCCGCGCGAGGCCATGCGCCAGACGGGGATCTGGAACTCCGCCCAGTAGAGATTGAGCTGCGCGCCGATGAGGTCGATATTGGGCCAGTGGGTGGGTTGGATCAGCGTTTCGCTGCGCGACGCGAGCGCGTCACTGAGCGTATCATCAAGCGGGGTGGGGGCCTCGCCCCGGTCCATCCGGCGCTGGTTGTCCGATTGCAGGTGACGCGCGTAATGGCGGGCCAGCAGCGGGAAGACGGTTTGCCATTCATCCTTGACGGTGCCGCCGAAGATCGAGGTCATGGAGCCTTGGGAATCCAGATCGATCACCAGCACCTTGTAGCCATCGAGCGCGGCCGACATGGCGAGATGCGCCGCCGTGCTGGTCTTGCCGACGCCGCCCTTGAAATTGGCCACCGCGACCAGCTTGGCCGGTTGCCCCTTGGGGCGGTAGGGCAGGTATTCCTTGGTCTTGGAGCCTTCGCTGGCGAAATGGGCGCGCAAGGCCAGCACCTCGTCGAAGGTGAACCATTTGGCGCCACCGGTCGTTTCGCTGCGGCCCTGCGGCAGGTCGGGGTTCTGTTTCAGCACGCGGCGGAAATGCCCGGTCGCGACCGGGATCAGGTAGCGGGTGATTTCCCAGGTGGAAAACAGGCGCAAGCTGCGCTGGCCGTTTTCCTCAAGCCCGCGGCTGGAGAGATCGGCGCGCCCGGCTTCGCAGGCCTTGGCGATGGCGGCGAAATCGGCGGTCGTCGTGGGGTGGCCCAGAGCGGCAAGCGCGGCATCGGGATTGATGTTGAAATAGGGAGGCAGGGCGGAATCAGGGGTCATGTCGGGGCTGCTCATCTGGGATCCGCGCCTCATGATGTGCGCGGTTTCCGCCAGACTACCACAAAACCACACACATGGAAGAAAAACCGTCACACGGGACGGGTTTCATTGCAAATTCAGGGGGTTGCATCTTGGTGCCACAGGTTTGTGGCCAAGAGCCGATGACACGCATGTGTTGTTAAATGATGTTAGTTATCTGTTACGGAGTCCAGTCATTTTCTGTAACCCTTTCAAAGCAAATAGAAAACAAGCCGTTTCGGCCGGGGTGGTGACTCTGAACCTCCGATAGCGCGACTCCGATCCCCCGAAGCAGCGACTCCGAACCTCCGAGAGAAGCGCATGGCGGGATAGACGGGCGCTGTGGATAACTTTAGGTTGGGTGTCACTGAAACCCCGAAACCCGAGTCGGCACCAGACCGGCCAAAAAAATCGGGGATACGAGCAGAGCACAGGCGGACCCATGGCAGGGACGATCACAGGCGGGCTGTTGCCCGACCGGCACCCGACGGGCGATTTCTTCGTCTGCGACCTCTTTGGTGCGGCGCCCAAGGATGATCTTGGCTCGATGGAGCATCCGATCTTCTCGCTCTCCACCCGGCCCGACACGCGGATGCTGTCTTATGCCCATAACGGCGTCGAGGTCGAGGTCACGCCCAGCGTGCGGGGCCGCGCGACGATCCATGAC
>NZ_JBISBV010000030.1:0-3573 GCF_046592965.1 Marivita sp. S2033 | reverse complement strand
TCCTGGGCGAAGAGAGCCTGTTTCAGGAAGCCGCCAGGCGCGTGGCGGGCGAGGGCTTTGCCGCGCCGCTGGCGGTGACCGGCGACGGCTTTCGCTTTATCGTGGCCGAACAGCTCGATCATTGCGGCATCCGCGCCGCCGGTATCCTGATCGAGCCGGAGGGGCGCAACACCGCGCCCGCCGCGGCCGCCGCCGCGCTGCATCTGGCGGCAAGCGATCCTTCGGCGCTGATGCTGCTGGTGCCCGCCGATCACGCCATTCCCGACGACGCCGCCTTTCGCGACGCGGTGATGACCGGCGCACCGGCGGCCGCGCAGGGCCAGATCGTCACCTTCGGCATCCAGCCCACCCGCGCCGAGACCGGCTATGGCTGGCTGGAGGCGGGGCAGGAGACCCATCCGGGCGTGAACGCGCTGGAGCGGTTCATCGAAAAACCCGATGCGACCAAGGCCGAGGCGCTGTTCGCCGATGAAAAACACCTGTGGAACGCAGGGCTCTTCCTCACCCGCGCCGACACGCTGATCACCGCCTTTGAGGACCACGCCCCCGACATTCTGGCCGGCACACGCGCCGCGATGGCGGCCGCCGAACCCGATCTGGGCTTTCTGCGCATCGATCCCGATCTCTGGGGGCAGGTGCGGGCCGAAAGCATTGACTACGCGGTGATGGAGCAGGCGGGCAATGTCTCTGTCGTGCGCTTTGCCGGCGGCTGGTCCGATCTGGGAAGCTGGGAAGCGGTGTGGCAGGAAAGCGCGCAGGACGGCGCTGGCAACGCGCTGGCGGGGCTGGCCACCGCCATCGAGTGCGAGAACACGCTGCTGCGCTCGGAATCCGACGAGATCGAACTGGTCGGCATCGGGCTGAAAAACGTGGTCGCCGTTGCGATGCGCGACGCGGTGCTGGTGGCCGACATGTCCGACAGCCAGAGCGTGCGCCGCGCCGTCGACACGCTGAAAGCGCGCGGCGCGAAACAGGCGGTGCAACTGCCGGTCGATCACCGCCCCTGGGGCTGGTTTGAGACGCTCATTCTGGCAAACCGCTTCCAGGTGAAACGCATCCATGTCCATCCCGGCGCGTCACTCAGCTTGCAAAGCCATGTCCACCGCTCCGAACACTGGATCGTGGTGGCGGGCACCGCGCGCGTCACCGTGGATGATGATGTGCGGCTCTTGAGCGAGAACCAGTCGGTCTATATCCCGCTCGGCGCGGTGCACCGGATGGAGAATCCCGGCAAGGTGCCGATGGTGCTGATCGAGGTGCAGACGGGCACCTATCTGGGCGAGGATGACATCATCCGCTACGAGGATATCTACGCGCGGACCTGAGAGCGGCTCAGGCGAGCCGCGCCGCCACCGCCGCCAGTGTCTCGCGCATCAGCGTCTCGGCGCGCGAAACAGTCTCTGCTTCGGCGTAGCAGCGGAATTCCGGCGCATTGCCCGAGGGGCGCAGATGGATCACCGAACCGTCGGCAAAACCCACGCGCAGCCCGTCGGTGAGATCGCATCCGGTCTCTTCGGGGCGATCCGCGAAAAACGCCGCTCGCGCCTCGGCGTTGCCTGTCAATTCCGCGATGAAGGCGTGCGACGCCTCGGTGGCGATCCCCGCGATCCGGTCGGCAGCGGTGAAGCGTTGCGGCAGATCAGAGACCAATTCGGCCAAACTCACGCCTTTTGCCCGCGCCATTGCCAGGGGTGCCACGATCGGCAAGAGGCAATCGCGCGTCATCAGCGGTGCGATCTCCCCCGCCGGACCCTGCGCCGCAAATCCCAGAAGTAAGCCGCCATTGGCCTCGTATCCGACGACCTTGCCGCCCGCGTCTTCCATCGCCGCGATGACATAAGGCGAGCCGATCTTCGTGCGCGTGACCTGCGCAAAGCCCATGTGATCCACCATCGTGTTCGACGAGACCGGCGTTGCAATCACCTCCGCCCCGAGGCTGCGCGCCGTCAGCGGCCCCAGCACGTCACCCGGCACCAGATGTCCGCCCGCATCCACCACCATCGGCCGGTCGGCATCGCCATCGGTGGAGACCAGCGCATCGAGCCGATGCTCGGCGCACCAGTCCTTGAGCATGTCGCGGGTCCCCGCATCCACCGCTTCGGTATCGACCGGGATGAAGTGATCGGCCCGCGCCAGCCGCACCACTGTTGCGCCCATCTGACCCAATGCCTCGGCCAGCGCATCGCGCGCCACCGAACTGTGCTCGTAGACGCCGATGCGCCAGCCCGCCAGCGCCTCAGTGCCGACCGCCTCCACATAGCGCGAAACGTAAGCCGCCAGCGCGCCCTTCTCGCGCCGGTAACCACCCGTTTGCCCCGGTTCAGAGCCTGATCCGAGCGCGGCAAGAATGGCCTGCTCATCCGATTTCGCGATCTCTCCGCCGGGCAGGTAGAATTTCAGCCCGTTGCGATCGGCCGGGATATGGCTGCCGGTGACCATCACCGCCGCCTGCCCCGCCCGCATCGCCGCCAGCGCCAGCGCCGGGGTGGGCAGCGCGCCGTGATCGACCGCGTCCAGCCCCGCCCCGCGCACCGCCCCGATTACCGCCGCCGCGATGTCGGGCGAGGATTCGCGCAAATCCTGCCCCACATGCACCGCGCCGCCATGCGGGCAGGCACGCAGGAAGGCGCGCGTGTAATCGGCCACCAGATCCGGGGTCAGATCGCTCACAAGGCCGCGCAGGCCGCTGGTGCCGAATTTGGGGGGCATGGGATGTCCTTTTCGCAAGTGGCGTCGCGCCTCTATGCCCTTGGCAGGGCGCGGGGCGCAAGACGAAGGCCGCGCGGTCCCTTGCGCAACGCGCGGTGCAGTCAGACTGCCTTTACCAATGCGCCCCTAGCGTCCGGCCAGAGCATCGCATGAAAGGCCGCACCCATGTCACAGACCACTCCGATCCTGTCCCTGCCCTATATCCAGCCGTCGCAGGCGCAGAAACACGTCACCCATAACGAGGCGCTGCGCGCGCTCGATGCGCTGGTGCAGCTGTCGGTGCAAAGCCGCAGCCTTACCGAGCCGCCCGAGAGCGCCGCGCCGGGCGCGCGCTTCATCGTGGCGGGCGGCGCGGCGGGCGTCTGGGCGGGGCAGGATCACGCGGTTGCATTGGCGCAGGGCGGCGGATGGATCTTCCTTGCGCCCAATCCCGGCTGGCGCGCCTGGATCGAGGATGAGGGCGCGGAGGCAGTCTGGCAAAGCGGCGCCTGGCAGGGCGCGACCGGTGCCACCGCCCTGCCCGACCGGCTGGGCCTTGGCACCCCGCCCGATCCGGAGGCGCGGCTGGCGGTGGCCGCCCCCGGCACGGTGCTGAGCCACGAGGGCGCGGGCCACCGGCTCAAGCTCAACAAGGCGGGCGCGGGCGACACGTCGAGCCTGCTCTTCCAGTCGGGCTGGACGGGATATGCCGAGATGGGGTTGGCGGGCGAGGACGCGTTCTCGATCAAGGTGAGCGATGGCACCGACTGGACCACCGCCCTGCGCTTTGATCCCGCCAGTGGCGCGGCCAGCGGGGCGGCGGTGAGCAGCGGGCCGGAGGATGCCAATCCTGCCGCCCTGGTGCGGGCGGGCGATGGCTATCTC